>JAFSAM010000026.1 GCA_017441005.1 Clostridia bacterium
CTGAGCGACAATATATCGAGCTTGAACGAAGTGAAAGCATATCGAGTCAACGAAGTTGACATATCGACAGAAAGAAAAAACAGAGCAAGAATAGAAGGTTTTATATCCTTTTATCCTTGCTCTTTTCTGCTTGTATAAGGGTTTGGGCTTAGCCCATTTGTGTTTGACACGACAAACGCGATGCTCGCACTTAGCGACATTTTTTAAATTCTCCGCTAAGAGTATCACCCATATTATGCGTGTTTTTTGTTTGTTATTTTGCGATAAAAGTATAACCGTCAATAAGTTTTACCGTAGGGGTCTCGTTTGTAAGACCTACTACCCTTACGTCAAGCGAAAGCGTATATTCCTTGCCCGCCACAAGTTCTATATCTCTGAGATCGATCAGCGAAAGATCGACACGCGTTACGTGAACATCGCTTGTTTTTGAAGTCGGAACAGGCTTGTGAACGATTTTCTTGGTGCTTGTTCCGTCAGAAACGGTCACATTGACAGAAACGATCTGTCTGTTTGATGCCACCTTACCGCTAAGCTTGCCGTTTGGAATATCGTTCTCAAGATCAAGCTCCGTGACAAGAGTGTATTCGCCGTCGCTGTGTCCCGTCGCAAGCTCGGGGACAGTTATCGGCACGTAGCCGTCTTTTAGGAGATAATCAAAATGATAAGTAAGCTCCATCCAGCTTGTATTGTTGTTTGTAAGGCTGACCTTTGTTCCGTTTCCGCTCGTAACCGAGCAGTTGGGGATAGACCAGTTTGCACACTCAATGGTGGTTACCGTCTTTGCTGTCTTGTTTACACTTACAACAAGACGTGCGTGACCTGCTCCTGTAGAGGCATCATAATGAACTATCGCATCTCCCGGCATAAGAAGACTGTATGCCGCGTATACCTTTGAAGCATTGGCACTGTCGGCAACCATGGCATAAGTGCTGTTTCCATATTTTTCGTAATCATAAGAATAATCACCGACGGGTATTACTCCGCAATTGTTGCCCGGCACCATATACTTGGTCTGAACAAGATTCTTATGGATCGGTCTGCCGTTCAGAACAGTATTCCAAGCAGTGATTACAGCAGTCGAGCAGTCAGACCCCGGGAAATTCAAGTAATTCTCTCTTGCCGTCGCCTCATCGGAAGTAGAGTTTCCGCAAGAGGTGACGCCGGGAATCTTGGATATATCGAGAGTTCCTCCCGATATCAGATCGGAAAAGCTTTCCTTTTGTGAAAAATTGCTGTTTGTGTAAGGAATACCTTTATAGGTCTTACCCTTTTCAAAATAAAGATTGGTCGTAACCCCCGAAGCATCCTTAGGGTTATTTACCCAAAATGTTTCAGAAGGTGTCCATGTGAGATTCATTTGCGCTCTCATATAATCGACAACTCTTGTACGGTACCTGGTTGCATCCGCATAACTGTTTTCCACACTGTAGTTTTCGTGAACATCTATTACGTTTGTTTTGAGGAACGATCTTACCTCTGCCGACTCTACCGAATCTCCCTGTGCCGCAAGAAGGGCGATCTGATACGGATTTCTCGAAATTATATCTGAATAGAAATACGAGCTCTCACCGTTGCATTTCACCTTGACGTATGCTCTTGCAACAGTATCGATATTGAATCGGTTTATGGGAATATTCTTCATCGTGCAAGAATAGTAAACCGAATTCCCGTACTTGGTGTTTATATCATTGCTGTTCGGCGTAAGTATCGTCATACCGTACATCTGATCAAAATCGAGACAGCTTCTGTCCTCAACGAGGTCACCTCTTACGGCAATAACACCGTATTCCTCTACAGTCACCTCACTCGAAGCTCCCTTGTTGAAGTTTGCAATAAAACGAAGTCCCTGCGTACTGCCCGAGGTCTGGATCTGTGCTCCGAATATTTCAACGGCAGGCTTTTCGTATACGTCAACCGTTGCCGTTCCATAGCTTTTTGTTCCGTAACGGTACGTTACTGTTTTCTGACCCGCAGAATACGTATCTCCGATAACCTTAAATGCTGTATCGGTATCGGTATATTCGAGTGTAGCCTGATAGGTCTTGGTCGTATCGTATGCGTTTTTATAATCTATCTTCAGTTTAGCGCCCTTCATATTCACACCCTGTCCGACAAAGGTATGACTTGCAGTAGGCATAGATACCACCGAGATTGAACTTACCCATTTTGAGGGATAGCGTATCTCGTCAAAGCCCTCGCTTACCGCAGAGGTAACAAAGCTGTCAAGGATCTTATTTGCTGAGCTTCCCGACGTTCTTGCAATAACGGTCGCTCCCGAAATATTGAAATTATATTCCGTTGCAGGATAATTCGCGCCTATGGGATAGCTCGTGCTGTTGAAGGTGAAATACTTATAGACCTTGGACGCGGTATCGTAAAAGCCGCCTCCGAAGATATTGATATCAACGGTATGTCCCTCCGTCGCAAACTGCGCCTGTCCCGAGCCGTAGATGGGACTGCCCAGTCTTGCCGAGGAATAAACATTGATGGTAACATCACCGTCGATCTTTGTGGTGGCAGATTTGATCGGACCGCCGCATACTGCCCCCCTTATAACTCCGGCTTCGATGGATATAGAGATATTTCCCGTGTGGGTATACGGAGTAGAGGTATCAAGTCCCCACTGGGCACCGCCGACGTAGTTATAATCACCCGATTTGATCACAACCTCGGTGTCTGCCATAAGACCCGTGTAACGTGAGCCTCCGACGACCGAAAGATAATCGGCATTCGAGGGAGAGGCCGCCGTCGGAGAACAGGTCAAGCCCTTACCCATAATAAGCTTATTACCGTTTCCGCAAATTACTCTGTCCTTGCCCGTGGTCTTGATCGTCATATTTTCAAAAACAGTGGGAGAATTCAAGCTGATCTGCGCGGGAAGTGCGATCTCGAGATATGCTCCGTTGGTCGCAGCGTAGTCTGTTCCGCCGTAAACACTTGTGATCTTCAGCACTTGGTCCGACGCAGGAAAGAAAAAGTCTCGTTGTCCGGAGCCGCTTCCATAGCAATCATTGATTCCTATAGTGACAGGACCGCAAATTACTATCGTTCCGCCTGTATCCGCAAGTATTTCAGCCGCCTGATAAAGCGAGGTACAAAGATAATATTTGCCGCCTACTCCGGTCGACGTTTCACCAAGCAAATGTGCGGGAACGGTATACGGATCGAGAGGCTTTGCCGCCGAAGAGCCGTCACCGACCACTCCGTCCGAGTCTGCGTTGTCGGATATGAACACTACATTTGACGAAGGTTCAACCGACTCTGCCGAGGCAGATGCACCGAGAACGGATATTGCGGCTACAATCACCATAGTCGCCGCTAAGATCATATACTTCCAAAACTTTTTCATAGCTATTTCTCCACGCAATGTAAATATAATATTTTATTTATTATATTATACAATTAGGCTTTTGTCAATAAAACCACGGCACAGTTTTGTGTTTTTCGTAAAGAATTAACACTCAAACCAATCAAAACCAAAGATTGCGAAAAATCTTTTTCCTGCCCCCAGATGTACTCGGCGTGTTTAAACTTGTGCAAACTTGTCTTTCTCGCACTCTCCCCCAGCTTAGCCGGTGGTTTTCTTTAACCAAAAAAGTCTGTATAAAACCAAAGCGGTTTCATACAGACTCGATTATTCTTCTGATTAAAAAAGGTTCTTATACACCCAAAACCATTTGACCGATATACACCACAACCGGAAGTGTAAACACGGATACAGCCGTAGTCATACCTACACAGGTTGCCGCATATCCCGGCTCAATATCGTGGAGCTCGGCAAACATATTCGTAAGGCTTGCAGTGGGAAGTGCCGCCATAACGAGTGTAAACATAAGCATTTCATTGGAAAGAAGCCCTGTTGCCCATACCGCGAAAAACACCGCAAGTGGGAATACTATCAGCTTTACAAAACAAACGTAATATACTTTTGGGTCAAGAAGCAGCTTTTTGAGTGGATACGTGGATAATACTCCTCCCAAAACAAGCAACGAGACAGGAGTACAAAGACCGCCTATGTATTCGAGTGCGCTTATAACGCCCGTTAATTCACACGATTCGATTATTGACTTAAACTTAATGAAATAAAGCAAAGCGCCTATTGCACAGGGAATAGTGCCATAATTAAAGATTATCTTCTTGGGGTTGAGCTTTATATCATCCCTGCCCCTGCCCAGGATCATCATACCGTATGTCCATGCAAACACGTGGAATATGATCGAGAAGAACGATGCCCATGCCTGCGCTTCATCAGGTGAAACGGCAGAGCCCTCTCCGCTGAACAGATTTTTTACGATCGGAAGACCGAAAAACATTACGTTTGCGAAAATAATGCTGTGCTCTGACAGCTTACGTGCGTTTTGCGGCTTCATAAAACGCATGGAAATATATCCCAATATTGAAGCCGAAATATGTACGCCAAGGCTTATAAGCAATAATATGCCGAGGTTTATATTGTTTTTTTCGTTCATATCGAGCTTGATCATTGACGAAACGATCAGCACCGGCTGGGTCACGTGCAAAACAAGCTTTGAAAGCTTTTTGGAAAACTGTGCGTCTATAGTATCTTTTTTACGAAGGAAATATCCAACCATCATTACTATAAACATACCGAGTGTCGTGTTGAGTACCGTAAGAATGTCAAATTTCATAGCTTATATTTTACACCTCATCTAATTTTTTCTTGATCTTTTTCATATCTACCAGCATATCTTCTTTTCTTCTCGGATCGCGGAGAAGTGCTGCCGGATGAAATACGGCGCATATAGTAAAGCCGTTCTTTTCAAAAAATATGCCGTGCTCCTTTGTGATCATAAAGTCCTCTTTGATCAGCCTTTTTGCAGCAATTCTCCCTAAACAGACTATGATCTTCGGCTTGATAAGCCGCACCTGCTCGCGCAGATAATCTATACAAAGATCTTGCTCTTCTTCCTTAGGGTCGCGGTTTTTCGGTGGGCGGCATTTTAGCATATTAGCAATAAATACTCTCTCTCTGTCGATGTCTACCGCATACAAAAATTTGTCGAGCAGCTTACCTGCCGCCCCAACAAACGGTATTCCCGACAGGTCCTCTTTTTCTCCGGGAGCTTCACCTATAAACATTAGATCGGCACTTCGATTCCCCGATCCAAACACAACGTTAGTTCTCGTTTCGCATAGTGGGCATTTCCTGCAATTTTTGCAAGTCTCTTCGAGCTCTGACCACTTTCTGTCGAGCTCTTCCTGTTTACCATCCATTTTTTGTGTCCTTTATTATAAAAAATTCTGTTAATATAACTCAAAGTCCTCCCGCAAGTTTGACCGCATCCTTATCGATTATGGCACTTGCGTGCTCGGATATGTAAAGCATAGCTTCCTTGTTTCCCATCTTTTTCCCATACTCGGCAGCAAGGTCGCTCTTATTCGGATATCTTTTTTTCTTGTATCTTGCATCCTGAATGACCTCTTCCTGAAGCACAAGAAAATAACTGTCCCTACACTCCTTTTGTATATAAAGCTTACTGTCAAAAGCGTATCCGCTTTTTTTCAGAACGAAACAAGCAGTCAGTACGTCGTCTAAAGAAGCAAAGCTATACACACAATACTCCCTTTGGGTCTTTAGGGCTCGAATCTTGTCTTTATCTCTGTCCTTATCCTTGTTCGGGCGTCTGTACGGCTCATCAAAGCTCCTTGTCAGATACACCTCACACCCTCCGTCCTTTGACGGATAAACCTGAATAAACAATCTTCCGCTCGTACTGTCAAATCCCGTTTTCGCCTTTACATCATCAAGTATTTCCGAAAATGTGCTGCGAACATCTTTTTTCTCAAAAGTAAGCATTTCTTCCGATATGCGGTATACCACCATATCGTCGGGAGTAAGCATTATTTTAAGTTTTGATTCGTTGATCGGTATAATTTCCATAAGTCTTGAAAAGCACCTGCCTTAACGCATATTGATACACGGTATCTTTTTTTCGTATGTCTTCCGTCAAAAACAAAAGATACCACTACAATCATTATACGTGAGTCGAACTGAAAAAGTAACTGCAAAGATTATGGAAATTTGGGAAAAAGGCGGAAATTGCTCTTAAAATTCGTTCTTGAGAGATCTTGTAAATAAATTCTGCAAAGTCTTGTCAAGATCTGCTCCGTCATAAAGCACCTTATATACTGCCTCACATATAGGCAGATCAACATTATGCTTTTCTGCCAATTTGAGAATTGCCTTTACTGTATAATATCCCTCGGCAAGGCTGGTATACTGTTCCCCCTTTGCAAAAAGCTCCCCGTACATTCTGTTGTGACTGAACTTCGAGAAGAGGGTAGCTTCATAGTCGCCGAGATGGCAAAGTCCGTAAGCGGATATTTCGTTTCCGCCGAGTGCATCTATAAGACGTGCGATTTCACGTGTTCCTCTCGCCATAAGCGGACCTTTCAAAGAAGACAGTCCCTTGCCGTCAAGCATACCTGCAGCAATTCCTATCACGTTCTTTGCGGCGGCTCCTATTTCGTTTCCGATCAGATCTGTGCCGAAATAAAAACGTATAAGCTCGCTGGAAAAGCTTGAGATCAGATAGTTTTTGTAGTCGGTATCGTCGCTGTCGATCACCATACAGTTAGGTATTCCCTTTGTAAACTCCTCAACGTGACCGGGGCCGATCCAAGCGGCTATTCTTGTTTTGGGTGACGTCGCCTCGCGCACTACCTCGGAAAGCCTCATACCGGTAGATATCTCGATTCCCTTCATACAGAGAATGTAATCCTTCTCCGATGCGCCGTAGCCTTGAAGCTCCTTCATAAGTCCTCTGACAGCCTGCGACGGAATGGATATTACAATCGTTTCATTTTTCGCCGCTTCGTCAAGACTGTCTGTAACATTGATTCTTTCACCGAAATCAACGACTCCGTTGGTCCTGGTCTCCATTATTTTATGTATCTGTGCCATATCGTTTCCGTAAAGAGTTACGTTGTGACCGATCCTGTCAAGATACCAGGCTATACAAGAGCCCCATCTTCCGCAACCGATGACAGTTATATCCATATCTTCCTCCAAGTAATGCAAAATCAGCTTTTTTGCTGACTGTTATCGTTTCTAATTTCAAATACCCGAATAAATGACATTCTATCACATTAATCGATCAATGTCAATATATGAGTTTTGAGATGATAAAAAGGATTACGCTCTGTATACGACCTTGCCGTCGACAATAGTCATATAGCTCTTCGCACCAACATCTGTGAGAGGATCCATAGTCCAGATCACTATATCGGCGTCCTTACCCTTTTCAAGACTGCCCACTCTGTCGTTTATTCCTAAAATCTTAGCGGGATTGACAGTAATAGCACGCCAAGCCGCCTCGTAATCAAGCCCTTCGGCAACCGAAAGACCCGCACAAAGGGGGAGGATCGATATCGGAATTACACAGCAGTCGGTTACAAGGCATATTTCAACGCCCGCCTTGTGAAGTATTCCCGGTGTCTTAAAGCTTTTTTGTGCAAGCTCGACCTTCGATTTTCTGCCGAAAAGAGGTCCGAGAAGTGCGGGATATCCCGATTCCTCAACGACCTCGGCAATACCGGCACCGTCTGTGCAGTGGTCTAAAGTCATTTTTAAATCAAATTCTTTTGCTATTCTGATCGCCGTAAGAATATCGTCAGCCTGATGGCAGTGCGCTTTGAGGGGGATCTCCCTTCTCATTACGGGAATCATCGCCTCAAGCTTCATATCAAATTTATGATCCTTCCCCATCTCATCCTCCTCTGCATATTTCTTTGCCTTAAAGAGGAATTCTCTGAGCACCGCAGCCGTACCCATACGTGTTGCCGGGCTCTTCGACTTGCTTCCGTATACCTTTTTCGGGTTTTCACCGAAAGCACACTTCATTGCCATATCCTGCTTGATTATCATCTTGTCAACATTTGTACCGTAAAGCTTGATTACCGAAAACGTACCGCCGATAACATTTGCGGATCCGGGACCCGTACAAGCGGAGGTAACACCCGCCTTTAATCCGTCCTCAAAATCGGGATCGCAGGGATCAATGTTATCTATACCGCGGAGGTGGGGAGTCAAAGGATCGACGTTCTCATTTGTTCCGATGATTCCGATGTGCGTGTGTGCATCAATACACCCGGGAGTCACAAGTCTGCCTTCGGCATCGATGATCTCACAGCCTTCGGGGGCAATTATATTTTCTCCCACCTCGGCTATTTTGCCGTTTTCATCGACAAGTATACTTCCGTTTTGTATATCGCAGCCCGCCATAGTCTTTATATAAGCATTTTTTATAAACAACATAACTTTCACCGCCTTACATCGAATAAACGACTTTACCGTCTACAATAGTTTTATAGCTCTTTGCGCCAACCTTCCTGATAGGGTCCTTATCCCAGATTACTATATCGGCATCCTTGCCCTTTTCAAGACTGCCCACACGGTCGGATATACCTGCAAAAGTCGCGGGATTGATCGTGATAGCCCGCCAAGCGGCGTCATAATCAAGCCCCGCTCCGACAGCCATACCCGCGGTAAGTGCAAGATATTCAAGCGGAACGTTCGGCGAGTCGGTTACAATGCAAAAAGGAATGCCCGCATTATAGAGCTTTGACGGAGTCTCGAGGCTCTTGTTCTTTAATTCGACCTTGTGCGAACCGTTGACGAGAGGACCTAACATTACGGGATATCCCGCATCAAGAAGCTCCTCTGTAAGCAAAAAACCGTCTGTGCAATGATCAAGGGTCATATTAACGTCAAACTCTTTCGCAATTCTGATAGCCGTCAGAATATCATCAGCCTGGTGACAATGAGCCTTCAGAGGGATCTCTTTTCTCATTACGGGGATCATCGCCTCAAGCTTCATATCAAATGCGTGAGGTATTCCCTTTTCGTCCTCCTCGGCATATTTTTTGGATTTTATAAGCAACTCACGAAGGAGTGCGGAAATGCCCATACGTGTTACCGGCGACATTTTTTTATCCGAATAAGTCTTCTTCGGTGTTTCTCCGAATGCGCACTTCATTGCAATCGGATCCTTGACCACCATACTGTCGACACATTTGCCGTGAAGCTTGATCGCAACAAAAGAACCTCCGACAACGTTTGTGCTTCCGGGACCGGTACAAGCGGTGGTTACTCCGCATTTTATTGCATCGGCTAATGCCTCGTCTATGGGATTTATGGCATCTACGGCTCTGAGCTGGGGAGAAACGGGGTTGATCGGCTCGTTTCGGTCATCGTTTTGTATGTATATCTCGTTCGTAAGACCTACGTGGCAGTGGCCGTCAATAAGTCCCGGTGTCACAAGTCTGCCTTCGGCATCGATGATCTCGCAATTATCGGGCGCACTGATCTCTCTTCCAACCTCGGCAATTTTACCCTCTTCATCGATAAGTATACATCCGTTTTCCAGATCTGCTCCGGCCATGGTTTTTACGTATCCGTTTTTTATAAGAATCATATTCGACGTCCTTTCGAATTAAGATTTATATTAATATTAATTATCATAATAATACCATTTCGAACCTTCTATTTGTAGTTTTAAATAACCTTTTTAACAATTTGTTTACATTTACCCCATATCATCATAATAGTACCCCGTTGTTAATATCTTGACAAAAAGCCTTTTATTGTGCTATTATATCACAGTTAGCATAAACAAACTCACTGCAAATCAGTTTCCATAGATAAAAGGAGCTTCAAAAATGACACTGAAAGAATTGGGTATAGGAAAAACCGCCATAATAAAAAAAGTCGGCGGAGAGGGTGCTTTAAGACAGCACTTTCTTGACATGGGTGTGATTCCCGAGGCCGAGGTAAAGGTTATACAATATGCTCCGATGGGCGACCCCGTCGAGCTTTTGATACACGGTTATTCTTTGACCCTACGTCTTGACGATGCTGCAAAAATTACCGTTGAACCCATCGAAGAAAAAGAAGAATATCCCTCCGTTTCTGTTTCATCCCCCCACAAAAAGCATCACCCCGGTCTCGGAGAGGGCGGCAAATACCACGAAAAAGCGGACGGCGATCCATTACCCAAGGATACCGTGCTCACGTTTGCTCTTGCGGGTAATCAAAACTGCGGAAAAACCACGCTGTTCAATCAGCTTACGGGTTCTAACCAACACGTCGGAAATTTTCCCGGAGTCACCGTCGACAGAAAGACCGGAAAGATCAAAAACCACCCAAACACCGAGGTAACTGACCTTCCCGGCATCTATTCGCTTTCCCCCTACAGCTCCGAAGAGGTAGTCTCAAGAAACTTTATACTGAACGAGCATCCTCACTGCATAATCAACATAGTTGATGCTACAAACATTGAAAGAAATCTTTATCTCACGATGCAGCTTCTTGAGCTCGGCATCCCCACCGTTCTTGCACTCAATATGATGGATGAAGTAAGGGGTAACGGCGGCACTGTCAAGATCAATGAAATGGAGGAGCTCCTGGGTATTCCCGTAGTACCGATATCTGCGGCTAAAAACGAGGGTGTCGACGAGCTTATCGCACACGCGATACATATTGCAAAATATCAGGAAAAGCCAGGCAGATACGACTTTTGCAACAAAGGCGTAAAAGGGGGCGCGGTCCACAGATGCCTCCACGGAATCATGCATCTGATCGAAGATCACGCTGAGGAAGCTGACATTCCCACACGATTTGCCGCAAGTAAGCTTGTCGAGGGTGACACACTCATTCTCGATGCACTGAAGTTGTCTACAAACGAAAAAGAAACCCTCGAACACATCATTCTTCAAGCCGAAGATGAATCAGGACTCGACAGAGCGGCAGCAATTGCCGATATGCGTTTCAGCTTCATCAAGAACCTGTGCGAGCAGACGGTAATAAAGCCCAAAGAAAGCAAAGAACATTTGCGCAGCCGTAGGATCGACAAGCTCCTTACGGGCAGATTCACCGCCCTCCCCGCTTTTATCGGTGTTATGGCACTGGTATTCTGGCTTACTTTTAACGTTATCGGCGCATATTTCCAAGGATTACTTGAAAGCGGTATAGATTGGCTGACAACACAGACTGACGTGCTCCTTACCGGATGGAACATTAATTCCACTCTGCACAGTCTGGTTATAGACGGAATATTCGCAGGTGTCGGAAGTGTATTGAGTTTCATACCGATCATAGTAATTTTGTTCTTGTTCCTGTCCCTGCTTGAAGACAGCGGATATATGGCACGCGTTGCCTTCGTAATGGATAAACCGCTGCGAAAGATCGGTCTTTCCGGCAGAAGCATCGTGCCTATGCTCATCGGCTTCGGCTGTACCGTTCCCGGTGTTATGGCAAGCCGCACGCTTCCCTCGGAACGAGACAGAAAAATGACCATTATGCTCACTCCCTTTATGAGCTGTACGGCAAAATTGCCCATCTACGGATTTTTTGCATCCGCATTCTTCCCGAAATATGCGGGCCTTATCATGGTGGGACTCTATTTCCTCGGAATTGCTGTCGGCATTATCGTTGCATTGATCTCGAAAAGGATCGCATTTAAGGGCGAGGCTGTTCCCTTCGTTATGGAGCTTCCAAACTACCGTATGCCCGGACTAAAAAACACTATGCACCTTCTCTGGGACAAAGCCAAAGACTTCATAGAGAGAGCATTTACAGTTATTTTTATCGCCTCTATATGCGTTTGGTTCCTGCAGACCTTCGACTTTGGATTAAATATGGTAACTAATCAGCAAGACAGTATGCTTGCAATCATTTCGGGCTTTGTTGCCCCAATATTTGCGCTTCTCGGATTTGGCGACTGGAGAGTCGTGACCGCACTCGTCGCCGGATTTATGGCAAAAGAAAGCGTTGTATCAACTATGGAGGTGCTTTTGGTATCAACGGCACTGACCGCCGTGATCAGCCCTTCTGCGGCACTTGCGCTTCTTGTTTTTTGCCTGCTTTACACTCCCTGCGTAGCGGCTGTTGCGGCTATAAAGCGGGAGCTTGGTACAAAATGGGCCGCTCTCGTTGTATTCGGTCAGTGCGCGATCGCCTGGATATGTGCGGCACTCGTCAGATGTATTGCACTTATATGCGGCATGGCATAAAATCAAAATAATTACACCTAAAAATAAAAGCTTTTGCACCAAAAAGGAGATACAATGATCAAAGCAGTGTTAATAGATATTGACGACACCCTTTTGGACTTTATAAAAAGCGCAAACAAAGCTCTCAAAATCTGCTTCAAGGAAAACGGACTTCCGTTCGAAGAGCAGACGCCCGTTACCTTTCACAGAATAAACGATGGACTTTGGAAGCAGATCGAGAAAAAGGAAATTACCAAGCAAGAAATGTACGGAATCAGATTTCCGAAAGTACTCGAAGCTTTGGGGCTGGAATACCCGAACACAGGCCTCGAAACACAGTTCCGTCACATTCTTTCGGGCATAGCGGAACCTGTCGACAACGCCTATACACTTCTTGATTATCTATATAAAAAATACCCCCTCTATGCGGCAAGCAATTCGTCTTTCGAGCACCAGAGAAAGCGTATGACAAAAGCCGATATGCTGAAGTATTTTCAAAAAATATTCGTATCGGAAACGATGGGGGCTCTAAAGCCTTCCCCGGAATTTTTCGACGTTGCATTTAGGGAGATCGGCAACGTTTCTCCCGAAGAAGTCATAATAATAGGCGATTCTCTCACCTCGGATATTCTCGGAGGCAAACAGTACGGAATGAAAACTATTTGGTTTAATCCCTACCAAAAACCGATCCCGACACATCCTGCTCCCGATTATACCGTTTATGATCTGCTTGAGATAAAAAACATATTATAAAACAAAAAACCACCGTATAGGTGGTTTTTTATATTAGTCCCAGGACGCGGATACGAGGGGAAGCTCGATCACATTTGTATGACTTGGATACACATGCTCGCTCGTTGTATCGGGAACAGTGGTTTCGGGAACGGGCTTTGTTTCAACAGGATCGGTTACCGAGGGCTCAACGGGAACGGTATCAACTTCGTCAGGCTCAGTCGAGCCGTCCGGATTGGGGTCATCCGAAAAAGACTCATCAAAACCGTCGGGGTACAATTCGGCAATATCATCACCTGCGGTCTGCGTCTCATAAGACTCTTCTTCGGTGGTATCCGCAACCGTCGATTCGGGGGTACTGTTTACGGCTTCGGCGTCGCTTTCGCTGCCTGCCGCCCCCTCGGAATTTGCAACCGTCTCTGCCGACGTACCTGCTTCGTTTTTACTTTTTTCATCGCCGTCTCCGCCGCAAGCGGTAAATACGATCAAAAGCATTGCCATCAAAAGTGCCAAAATTGAACTATAGATCTTCACAAATAATATCCTCCGTAAAAACTATTTTTTCATATTTTTATTATAAATCAAACAAAGACCCTTAAGCAACAGAAAACTATCGTTCCGTGCCTTATATTTTGTATTTGAACATATAAACTCGGCAAGACTGCCTGTAGTTATTATGCTTTCCGGCTGTCTTCCAAGCTCTATGGCAAATCGATCAATAATCCCTTCAACCGCACCCGCATATCCATAAACCGCGCCCGATCGCATACACTCTACCGTAGACGAGGCTATCGCCTTTTTGGGAGGTACGATGTCTATCTCGGGCAAAAGCGCAGCTTCCTCGGACAATGCGTTCATAGATAGGTTTATTCCGGGCAAAAACGCTCCGCCTATAAACCGCGCATTTTCGTCTACGACTGTAAGTGTTACAGCCGTCCCCATATCAACGATCACACAGGGTAAGGGATAATTTTCTTTAGCGCCTACCGCCATTGCGACAAGGTCGGATGCAACCGTCCCCGGATCGTCGGTCATAATATGTATTCCGCTTTTTATCCCCGCGCCCACCACAAGGGCGTTTTTTCCGCAGAGAATATTTACTGCACTTTTGATGATATCGGTCAACCCGGGAACAACAGACGATATGATCGCTCCGTCTATATCTGCTGTACTATACCCGGCTATAGACAGGACCTGCATTATTTCCGAAGCATAACCAAACGACGCTTGATTTCTGTCGGTCTTAATGCTCATAAGCGATGAAACGACATCGTTCCCCTCGCAAAGCCCGAATACTATATGTGTGTTACCTACGTTAACTGCTAATACCATCTGTTATTTACTCACTTTAAAAATCTTTTTGTAGCCTTTATTACGGTGCTTATAACCGGAGCGAAAATTATGTTGATCGAAAGCTCCAGCACAAAGTTCAATCCACACATACCAAAGATAATATATGCAATTATCGAATCAAAGCCGCCTGCAACCGCCCACTGGCTTGCAAGCTCTCTGTAGAAAACAACTATTCCCAAAGACAAAATCGCCGTGTTACAAATAGGTGCAACTATAGCCGCGGCAACAACTCTTACAAAAATATCGTACTCCTTCAGGCATTTTGCCACAAAGCCTGCCATAAAACCTGCGACAGCACCCTTGAAGATGCACATAAACAACGTAACAGCCGGCAAATATTCAAACATAATATGTCCACCGACGTCTGTACCCGTTACTACGGAATAAGAAACAACTATTCCGAAAAGACCGCCTAAGATCGCACCTTGAATAGGTCCGTATAAAACGGCACCGAGAACGATCGGCACAAGTGCCAAGGTAATGCTGAACGAGCCTATCGAGATCGAACCGGCAAAAAACTGCAGTACAACAACGATCGCTCCCAACAATGCCATCAAAACCATCATGCGGGTATTTTCTTTTTGTTTTTTTAATGTCCTCATAATATAAAATCCTCCTGCTACTGTCCCGATACATTCGGGTATAGTGCAGAACAATTATACACCGAAAAAATACGATTGTCAATACGGTAGCACTACCCATCTACATAAAAACAACGGGATACGTTTTCTGCCGTATCCCGTTGTCGAGCGTATATTATTTTTTAACTCTGTCTAAAGCCCATTATCAAAGCGATGCCGCCAAGTATAACGATCAAAGCTCCTATAATGATCAAAATCCAGACAAACATACCGAATCCGCCTTCACTTTTTTCGGTAGGCTGTGTTTCTTTCTCCTGAGATTCTGTGATCTCCGGAGTCTCGGGCTCGGTTTCGGGGGAAGTGGTTTCCGTCTCCTCCTCTGTGGTCTCGGGCTCTCCCATTTCAGCAAAGCTGTATCTCTGGAAGGATTTTTCTATCGGGTCATACATATAAAGCTGTTTTGTACCTGCACTTCCGATCGCATACACCAGACAATGATTGGGTTCTTCGGCTCTTGAAGGAACCAATACTTCTCTTTGGGCACCGTTTACACTAAACGTTCCTATCTCATATCCCTCCGGGATCTCCGCTGTATTGATATCGAGCACCAGCAACGATGAGACCGCAGGACCTAAATATTCGATCGGGCTTGCCGTCATATTTGCAGCATCTACGTAATAAAGACCGGCATTTACGGTATCACTTCCCAAAAGATATACGGCAGGCTTTGCATTATCGGCATACTTGACAGCCCCTACCTCGACTCCGTTAAGCGTTATGGTAGTAGCCTCAAAGCCTCGCGGAACTATGTCTCCGCTTATAGTCTTTGAAACCTCCCCGCGCTTGCCTTCGCCTACTGTAAGAAATACATCGGTCGAAAGTGGATTCTTGCCCCTTGTTACTTTTATGTAATAATTCTGCTTTGCTCCGTTTTCTGCCGTTACAGTAATCGTAACGGTATTTTCGCCTACTGCGAGCGATTCTGTTCCCGACACGTAAACAGATGCGCCGTTATGGTTCTTCAGAGCGGTGACCGCCACCGAAGTAACAGAAAAATCGACGTTTGCGGTATAATTATATACGTTTGCCGAAAAAGCGGGAGAAAGCGTGCCGCCGCTCATCGTAAGTCCTTTCAGCGTTGCATCCGACGATGCCTGAGGAACGGGGATTATTTTAATTTCAGAATAGCCTACTGCGTAAGGCGTAATCGGGGTACCGCCGCCATCCGAAAAAACATATCCTGAAGGATTGATCCTTGTCGTACCTGTCTTTTTTGTTTTAAACGTAAGTGTAAAGCTCATTTTTGCCGATGACCCTGAGCTCATATAGTCAACTACGCGTAAAACGCCGGGACTGTTCGACTGATATGAAAAGTTACTTCCTCCCGATGCTGACAAGAAATCCAAATATGCAGTATCAAAAGATAGATGCATCTCATATCCGCCGATATCGTCGCCCTTGACGTCAACGGTGACACTTACGTTACTGCCAACCTGAACGGTCGGATCAGTAAACCACAACGATGCCGACGCCGCATAAGACGTTACGGAAAAACAGCACGCCATAATAACGGTCAACATTGCCGCCACAAACAAACGCATTATATTTTTTCTCATTGTTTTCCTCCTGAATGCCGTTTTTTACGATAAATACTCAAAACGGCTTTAAGCATAATTTCTCGATACTACGAAATTACCACTGTGCCGAGAATGTGATTTCGCACCTTTAGAAGATCGCTGATATTTATTGTACCCGAGCCGTCAATATCGCCGCTCAACTGCTGTGTTTCGACAAATTCCTCGGTACCGAGTATTCTGTTCCTCACCCTGAGCAGATCGCTTATATTGACCTTACCGTCGCCGTTTACGTCGCCCAAAACCGAAGCTGTATAATCAGCATACTTAACTCCGCCGGTGCTTGTAACGGTAATAACATCACCTGTCGAAATGGTATCATCGTCAGTCTTGGGTGTTCCGTCCTTGGTCTTGACCTCGACGAAGCCCTCGACCACAAACGCTTTTCTGAAATCACCGATAATCATACCGGGAACGATAGAATATACTATATTATTCTTAGGAACGTACTTGTCCGTAAAGGTAAGCTGGCCGAAGTTATCTCCGCCGTCTTCTTTTGCTATAGTAAGCTTGTACACGCGAACAGTTCCGTTGCCGGCAGTTACTTTGATCTCGACGATGTTTGTTCCCGTATTGAGAGTGATCTCACCTATTCCCTCAACCTTTGCACTGTTGTCCATAGGACCTGCATTGACCTTGACAGAGCTGACTACCGGAGGTACGACAAGCATATATTCCAATACTTCGGGATCAAATTCCGGAGTGAGCTCAAATTCGTCGACATAAAGCGAAAGAAGCTTCATATTGGGAGAGCCGTCAAGTGTAGGCGCGGGACATGCCTCCTCGGGCATATTTTCAAAAACGGGAATACAGAACGTGAGTGCCGATTCGCGAAGCTCTGCAGAATATCCCTTCGCAAGCTTTGTCGCTTCGAGTGCCGCACCGTAGACCGAGGTCATATACTGGTGCGTAAAAGCATTGTCGCCTTGAACGTTATAACGCTTCAGATAAAGAGTGTTCTGTCCTGCCGTTACGTAGCCGTCCGAATAAAACTGTGCGCCGCCGCGAATAGCCTTGAGTCTTGTGTTCCAAGGTCTTGAATATGACGTCGCTCCGTTATTACCGCCCTTCGCATACCAAAGTCCGCGCTGAACGGGATTCATTCCGTTTGCGGAATATGCACCTATATTAAAGAAATTGTAATAACCGACATATCCCGGAACAGTTCCGGACACTATGGAAGAGCCGTTGCTTCCCACCTCGATTATGATCATTGAAGCAAGAACGTACGGGTTGATACCGTAATCCTTACCCGCCTGGAAGATAGCGTTTGCATAATCGATATCGACCTTTTCATCTCCGGTCCCGGTTGAATCAATGATCACGTCCTCCATAAACGTACCCTTGATTATTCTCTTGACACCTTCAATATTCTGAACATCGGGATCATAACTCTGATCAAGGAACTGGAACACTGTATCTGCACCCAAAAAGTTTCTCGGGTCCATATAATGCTTGATTATTTCCTTAGACGCTCTGACCCATCGGTCGCCGTCATATATTTTCCACTGGTTCGTCGTCCAGTCATACGCCTCGTCATCGATCGACTTCCAAGAAGACGGGAAAGAATTTTCGACAAGACTCACCTTGAGCTGTTTTTCTACCGCATAATCAAAATCATAGCCTGTCAGCTGTGCCTTAAATACCCAGTTTGGATAAAGCTCGTGAAGCTGTCGGAGATACGATTTATATGACTCGGGGAATTTCTGCTCATTCATATAAGCTTCAAAGTCTATAACCGGCTTTTCCTCGGGAGAGGTGGTTTCCTCGGGATATGTAGTTCCTGTATTCGTAGTTTCATCCGACGGTCCGTCTGTCGTTTCACCGGGGATGGTTTCGCCGGGGATGGTTTCACTTCCCGTAGTTTCACCGCCCGTCGTCTCTCCGTTTGTTTCATCGGGAGCACCCGTGGTCTCACCGGAGCCACCGTCCGTTGTATGACCGGGAATTATAAGATCGCTGCCTGTAGTAGACTCGGGAGAAGTCGTCCCCTGTCCGTCAGATATTATAACCACATTATCCGATCGAACATAGCCTACAAAGCCTTCGTATTCGACTTTATACCAAAGGTAATCACCCTGGCCGATCTCTTCGCCGGTGATCTTAAACTGCGTTTGCGGCGGTATGCTGGTAACAATAGGTGTATTGGTAGAAGGGCCTTCGCGAACGTTAACGTAATCGTTATAAGTAGTAGTTTTGCCGATCTTCTCGACCGAGGCTCCCATAACCGAAACACATACACTAAAAACGATGCTCAAAACCAACAAAAGGGTTATCAGTCTTCGGGTTATTTCCTTTCCTTTTAATTTAAAAACCATATATTACTCCTTCAAAGGGGATAAGTCAAAAAACAATAACTACACATACTGACATTATACAAAAACAAACGACATTTGTCAACACAGTCAGTTTAGATTAGACAAGCCAAATATTACCTATTATAATATAACAAAATAATGGCAATACTTTTAACGTAAACCAAAGAAGCCGTAAACAAAAACGTTTTCGGCGAAAAAACAAGGAGATTTTACTATGGAAAACAAGAACCAGAATCAAAATCAGAACAAGAACACAAAAAACAAGAACGAAAATTCTAACAATACCAACAACGAAAACAAGTCCTCCAACAGCACAAACTGCCGATAAATTAACGGCAAAAACGGCACCGCTTTTCAGCGATGCCGTTTTTTGTTTATTAAGTTGCTTTACTTGCTGTAAGTATACGTAAGTACGGGAACTTCACAAGATGCCAATTCAGCAATGATCTCGATCTTGTAAGAGCCTGTCGCAAGAGTTCCGAGCTTGGTGTTAAGATTTGTTCCGAGTGTGGAGAAATCGTAACGGTGGAGGTTTGTCTGTGCTCTTGTTGCCACGATCTCTTCTACAGCATTTGTGCTTGTGTTGGTAATTCTCGCCAACACGGTAACGATCGGGTAGTTGGATTCTACAACGAAAGGAACCTTCGAAGAAGTAGGTGAGCAGAACTCGGTAAGAGTTGCATTTCTGTTAACGCCTACATACTTCTCTTCTCCAACATTTGTGATATATTCAAGAGGAGAGTATGCAAATGCGTTGTAGCTTTCGCCTACAAGGTTACGGAACGTATACTTATTATTCAACCAGAACGTCGTGTCAAAGCCGTATTTAGCATAAAAGTCACTGAACTTGGTGTAACGAGTATAGTTGCTTGTGGGCTTGGGAGTTGTGGTGTCAGTCGATCTGATGAACTGCATATAAGTTGTACCGCTCTCGGCTGTTCCGACGTAGAGGTAATACTTATTGGTATCGATTCTGTCGGAAATAAGAGTGTCTGTCTGTTCGCACAAAAGAACGTAGCTCTTATCGGGATCGATCATACCTGTAGTAGCATTACGATAAACATAAACCTCGCTTACCATACGGGTATGGCCGCCGCCGTCACCTGTGTTGTACATATAGTCACCCTTCTGCCACTGAGCAACAGCCTCATACATACCGTATACGCTGTAAGCCCTTGTAGCCGAGCCTGTGTGACCGATGAATTTCGCAAAGCCCCTCAAAACATCTTCTGCGCCCGAATCTTTGAATGCGGGTTGGTTTCTTGAGCCATAAGCCGCAGATACACGGGATGTGTTCTGATATGCATGGAACATAGATGCAGAACAGTGGTTACCCATTACCGTTGACCAGTCTACCTTATAGTAGCCATTGGCATTAGTGCCGAGAGACGTAGGTACGTTAAACACATTATCAGCCGTAAGTGTCTTATCGAACTCAGCTGTGGTCGCTCTCATATCTGCATAAAGAACGCCCTTGTATTTTGTGCCCTTAAGGTATATGGAGGAAGGACAGAATGAAGTATCCGCGGGATCTACATCTGTGTAGATGAAGCTGTGAGAAGGAGTCCAGATGTTTGAATTGTACTGATCCCACATACCGTCAATCGCGCCCTGTGCAAGATCGTCTGTGAGTGCAAGAGCAGGAAGGTTGGATGCAGTATAAAGAACCTCAAACCTATCTATATCGTTTGCTTTCTTCGTATATGATTCTTTCGCAAGAACCTTAGGAGCACTTTCACCTGCGATCTCTGCTGTTACTGTCAGCTCATAAGTCTTGCCTGCAGCCATATATTTGTGAACGTTTACCAGACTGAACTCATTGAGTACGACCTTGTTCATATCAAGGTCTTGCTTGGTATAGTACTTGGTCTGATCGTAAATGTACTTGTCACCGATTCCCACCTTAACATTTACAGAAACGATGCTGCGGTTCGAATCGATAACACCCTGTACCGTGCCGATTCTGAAAGATTCATCTACGTCAAAATCAGTAAGAATAACAGTAGTGGGAGTCTTGAGACCGTTCTTCAATTCGGGGATGGTAACGGGAATAAATCCGCTGTTATAAAGTGACTGGAAGGTTACTGACCTATCCAAAACAAAGTGAGAGTTATTGGACATCGTATCCGTTGTATAAGAAACAAGAAGAGTTGTCGAAGCGCTTGCCGTTCCGTTTGATGCGCCCGTAACCATGTGCAAGCTTCTTCCGGAATCACTCATGTTGACCAATACGTCACCGGGCTTACAAGCTGCATAAGCCGCATACATAACGTCGGTTCCGTTTGTTGTACAAATCGTCTTTGTATTTGTGCCTGCAGTATTGTAGTTACCTACACCAACTACACCGTAGTTTGCAGAAGGAAGGGCTGTGCCAATACTGTGAGGCCATACTTCATTTGTACCGACAACGTTCCATGCATTGAAAATAGCAGTATAGTCACAAGCCGGGAAGAATTTTGAAATAGTAAGATAATCTTCGGAAATGTAATCGGTTATCACTCTGGGAGCTTTTGTCGCAGAACCTGTAAGGTTCGACAAATAACTGGTAGAAGTAAGATAACCGCCGGAAACCGTTACTGTCGTAGTTGTTTTATTACCGTTTGCATCGTAAACGGGAGAGCCTGTACCGTTTTCTACATATTGGGGAGTACCGAATATTTCGTACACGCCTCTGATGGGTCCGATGTAAACGTTCTTGCTGCCGCCCGTACCGGAAACCGTCTTCATATATGAAGTAAATTCACTGAGAGTAGCGTGTGAACTGTTGACGTAAGGAATACCCTTATATATCGTGCCCTCGGTGTAAGTATTTGTCTTTGATCCCGTAGTAAGAGTGAATGTGCCGCCGGGAGTCCACTGGTAATTTGCCATTGCCTTGAATGCATTTACGACCTGTGTTCTCATTGCATCGGAGCTCGTCTGATCGTACATAGCATTCTTGTCAGCTATGTAAGCGTTGTATTTGTCAACAATGTTTGTCTGGATAAATGCTTTGTCGGTAGCAGATTCCTGTCCCGATGCCAAAGCCGCCTCGGCAACTCCGAGTACTGTTTTATCCGTTACGTCGGAATAACGAACGTACTGCTTACCGTTGTAATTGAACTTGACGTAAGAAACGATGCTGATATTGGATGCATAATCCTTTACCGAAATATTGTTCAGCTCTGCGCTGAAGGTTCTTGTCTTGCTGTTGTTATATATTCCGTACTCATCGCAGTCGCTTCTGAACACCTCAGCCTCAAGGACGGTCGCGCCCTTGATCTTCAGCATATCAATGTCCATATTGTCTGTTACGGGAGTATTTACAAAGAGAATGAAGCCGTAGGGTTTTTCAGTACCGTTTTCGTTTACGGTAACACCGTCGCCGAGTTCAAGAGACATGCTCGCTACTATACGCATCTTACCCAAATTATTTGTCTGAACACCGACCTGTGAGCCGAGGAACTTGGGCTGGGGAACGTTAAGAACGTTAACCTCTTTTGTGCCGGATGCGCTTCCGCATGCCCAGCTCATTGTCTTTTGGCCGGGAGTGGATGTATCAAGATCCACAACAAACTTTGTGTTCTCGGGATCATAGTTGACAACACCGGTCTTGCCGTTTGTGTATGTTACGTTAAGGCTAAAGCCTTCACCGTAATCCTCGTTCAGGAAAGCAATATCACTTGCACTCTTAACGGTTGCGGACGAGACCCATTTCGAGGGGTATATAATGTTAACGTCACTTGCAAGACCGCTGATGAGGTTGTTGATCTGCGAGTTTGCCGCAGTACAAGCAGACAGGTCTACTGTCAAAGGAACATTTGCCGTTGTGTTGCTATAGAACTTATTGAGCGTGTTTCTGTTTGCAAAGTAACCGCCGGAGACCTTGATCGAAGCGGTGTTGCCACCATAACCCAAGGGTACTCTCGACACTGCGTATATGTTTCCGTAGTAGTTACCGCCCGCAAGATGAATATTTACGTCACCGAACGTAGGAATGCTTGAGTTGTACGAGCCGCCGCCTGCAATGGGGCCGAGGATCGTACCGCCGTTTATGCGGATGCTGATATCGCTGTACTGCTCGTTACCGCCGTTACCTTCGTTACCGCCGTTTACGATATTCCAGGTACCGCTGTTGATCGTTATATCGACCTCACCTTCACCGATACCGTATCTCTTACCGCCGTAGATGTTTACGAAGTAAGCGGCGTTGGTGGTGTTCGCAGTTCTCTTGGTCGCTCCGGTACCGTTAATATTACCGGAATAGCTTGTAACGGTGAGTCCGTCTCCGAACTCTGCCGTGTTGTTGCAACAGCAAATAGCAAAATTCTTTTGTGCGTTAGCTTCGGTAGCCGTACCGTCGTGGGTTACGATATCAAGATCTTCGAATACGGTATGACCGCCCAAATTCATCTTCGCACCCTCGGTCAGAACGAGTCTGCCGGAGTATTCGCCGTTTGTGATTATGATCTTTCTGTTGCCGTGAGATGGCATAAAGAAGTCTCTGTAGGTCTGTCTTGAAGTATGCGTGCCGTCATCCTTGACCTCGCCTGCAGCCGTCTTTGTAAAGTCGATCGCAACGTCTCCGACAAGAACGATCTTACCGCCGGTGGTCTTGATCTTATCAGCAGCACGGTACAGTGCGCTGTTTTTGTAATAGTCTTCACCGGTGTATTTCTCGTAGTTTGCGGTAGCCGAAGGAACCGAAGGCAATATTTCCTCAACCGATCCCATAGCATTGGCAGCGGAAGAACCGTCGCCTTTACCTTGCGCTGTTTCGGCAATGTAAACGGTCGGAACAGATGATGCTGCAGATGCGGGAACCACCGCCAAAGCTGCGAGGATCATAACTGCCAAAACCACAATTGCCAAAATTGAAATGCGGGCAAAATGTTTCATAGTTTAGCTCCATTCTTTGATGAAATTATATTTTTAAATCTATGTTATTATACAATTATTTGCCTAAAAAGTCAATAGGCGCGTAAAAAACGCGTTCAATTTGTAAATTTTACACAAACAAACTTAAAATGCTTATTGCTATTGCATAAAACGAAAAATTGTGCTAAAATGAAAAAAACTAAAAAAGGACGGAAAAACAAAGTGAAAAAAACTCTCGCTCTCATATTCTCGATCATACTTGTCATCGGGCTCTCGGCATGTTCAAGCAAAAGCTCCGGAGGAAGTGCTACCCTTCAGGAAGAAACCTACACGATAGAAATCGAAATCGAAAAATACGGCACTATCACAGCAGTTCTCGATGCAAAAACTGCGCCCATCACAGTATCCGCATTTGTTTCGCGTGTCAAAGATGGCTTCTATAACGGACTTACGTTCCACCGTGTCTACGACACATTTATGATTCAGGGCGGCGACCCGAACGGAAACGGCTTAAATGACGAAAACCTCCCAACCATCACCGGTGAATTTGCATACAACGGCGTTGAAAACAACATTTCCCACAAAAGAGGCACCCTTTCAATGGCTCGTTCACAAAGCTACAACAGTGCCTCCTCCCAGTTCTTTATCGTACAGGAGGACTCGCCCCACCTCGACGGTCAGTACGCTTCCTTCGGCAAAGTAACGAGCGGCATGGAGCTCGTAGACAAGGTCTGCAAGGATACGCCCGTAATCGACGATAACGGCTCGGTAGCACCAAACAATCAGCCTGTCATCAAAGAGATCCGCATTGTAAAAGACAACTCCGGAAACTGAAAAAGGAGCAAAAAAAACATGTTAGACATAATCAAACTTGACCAAAAATACGGTAATTATACCGGGCGTGAAATACTTGGACACTGTGACCACACCTTACTCAAACAGGACGCAGTTTGGGCAGACATTAAGCGAGTAATCGACGAAGGCATCTCCGGCAACACGGCATCGGTATGCATCCCCCCATCCTTCGTAAAGGATGCCTCCGATTATTCTTCGGGAAGACTGCCTATATGCACGGTCATTGGATTTCCGAACGGCTATATGACAAAAAAAACAAAAGTTTTTGAAACGGCGGATGCAGTCAAAAACGGAGCAGACGAAATCGACATGGTGATCAACATCGGTATGCTGAAAGAGGGCAAGACCGATCTGCTGAAAGACGAGATCTGTGCTGTCAAAGAAGCGTGTGACGGTAAGCTTCTCAAGGTGATCATAGAAACCTGTTTGCTGACAGACGATGAAAAAAGAAAGATGTGTCACATTGTAGCCGAAAGCGGTGCGGAATATATAAAGACCTCAACCGGATTTGCGGGCGGAGGTGCAACCTTTGATGACGCTGCCCTTATGGTCAAGGAATGCGGAGGCAAGATAAAGGTCAAGGCAGCCGGAGGCATAAAAAGTATTGAGGATGCCGTAAAATTCCTGGAGATCGGTGTCAACAGACTGGGCACAAGTTCGCTCTATAAATTCTTCTGCTGATATTTTTTCGTGTATAAAAGCTGGTGTTAAAAATGATAGGACTCGGAACAATAATAAACGTCGCCGCCATTTTGCTCGGCGGTTTGATCGGGTGGCTTTTCGGAAGATTTCTGAAAGAAAGCCTCCAGAATGCCATAGTAAGATCGACGGGAATCTGCGTAATGTTCATCGGCATGAGCGGTGCGCTCGAGAAGATACTTTCGGTCAACGAAGAGGGTAAGCTGACAAGCGGCGGTACACTTATGATGATCGGCAGTATGGCGATCGGCACACTAATCGGCGAACTGATCGACATTGACGGACTGATAGAAAAATTCGGCAACTGGCTGAAGAAAAAAACGGGTAACGCGAAAGACAACAATTTCGTCGAGGGCTTTGTTACGGCATCCATAACCGTATGCGTCGGAGCTATGACGGTAGTAGGCTCCATCGAGGACGGAATCGACGGAGACTACACTACCCTGCTCGTAAAATCCCTGCTCGACTTTATAATAATAATCGTTATGACCTCAACTCTCGGTAAGGGTTGCGTGTTCTCGGCAATCCCCGTGGCAATAATCCAAGGCGGATTCACCCTCGGCGCGAAGCTGATCGAGCCTTATATGACAGAAGCGGCCCTCCACAATCTTTCGCTGGTCGGATCGTTGCTCATTTTCTGCGTCGGTCTTAATCTTCTGCGAAAAAACTCGGTCAAAGTCGCAAACATGCTGCCCGCAATCATAGTCGCGGTTATGTGGGCATTCTTTCAATAAAAGTTACATAAAAACAAATTTCATTTTCATATCGCATATACTGCTCTCACACTTTACAAACATTACGAGGAGAAAAAACAACACTGTATATGAAAATCACAGACAGATTATCGGTTATGATCTTCACCTGTTGTGTGATATTGCTGTCAGTCTTTATCCCGATGACTTCAATGATCACAAACAACGATTTTTACGCGGAAAGACTTGCAGATACGGAGCTTTATCCCGAGCGCGGTGAATACTCCGAGGTATACAACATCGGAGGCGGCTCAAACAAGTGCGCAAAGCTGTCGCAAGAACAGTTCGACATCATAATCGAGCATATCACATCATATCTCAGCTATATGAAAGAGGACTTCTCGCTCACTCTCGATAACGTATTGCTAAACGGCAAAATAACAAATGATGTTTCTATATTCGGAGAGGACGCTGTCACACACATGGCCGATGTCAGGCCGCTTTTCAGGCAGTGCGATATTCTCGAAAAAGTGTGCATCGTTTTAGCCGTTCTTTGTCTCGCTTATATGATAATAAGGCGAGAACACATACAAAAAACGATATTTTCGAGTGCACTCGCTCCTGTTTTGCTTCTTGTCGGAGCGGCAACACTTTTTGTGGTCATAACGGCAATACTCCACCAATTCTCGGACAGATCGGACTATTTCGGCACACTCTGGGAATATATGCACATGATCTTCTTCCCCTTTTCACCGGACAAGGTCAATGGCTCGTTATTCAACGATGCACTTACCTCCATTCTGTCCCTCGATTTCTTCCTCGGTGTCGTGACGGAGCTCGTCCTCTATTTGGTGATCATCACATCACTGTGGCTTATTGTTGCATTCTTCATCTCTAAAAAAGCAAAACAAAAAACGCTTCAAAATTGAAGCGTTTTTTCGTTTTGCGTTCAGTTTATGCGCTCATTTTTTTGAGCATCTTTACAACCCGTCTGATCTCACCCGAGGTCAAAAACTTATCCTTGTTTATATCACTGACGTACGGAGCAAGTTCTTCTGCGGTAACAAGCCCGTCGATCTTCTTCGAGAATTTCACGCGCTTACCGGAAAAAAGCACAATATCGTGAACGGGGATGTTCTCTACCCCCTCGCTTCTCAAAAACGTTTTCAATGCGTGAACGTTTCTCTTGCTTTTGAAGTAAGGGTCGTCAAACGTATAGTACTTGTCATTGATTACTCTGTTCCACTGACCGCCCTCGGTTATGTCTATAAACCCGGAGCCCGGTACGGTGTCGATCAGTATAATGCCGCCCTTGTTCACAAAAACAAGTCCAATGTCGGCAATATATCTTCCACCCTGTACCTTTGGGTCGCGTATAAGCAACTTAACGTTTCTCAAAGTATTCAGCCTGCTGAATCTGGTGGACATATAGTTGAATGCAAAGTTCTTTTTGTTTCTGCCCTCCCGCATTATTTTTCTTGCGGTCATTCTGGAATAGATCACCCAAATAAGCCAAAGCATAAAGGCAATGTAAGCGATTATCCCAAGCGTTATGAAAAACTTAGCCATACTCTACATCCTTTCCTCGGACAAATTCTCCGTCCGAAACAACAGTATAAAAAGAAACGACTGACAGCCAAAACCAAGACTGTCATGTCAAAAAAAGCATTATTCTCCCAAAACCTCGGAAAGATAGTTCACTACGTCGCCGACGGTTACGAATTTATGAATATCCTCATCGTTTATCTCAATATCAAACTTCTCTTCGCAGGAAAGAATAAGATCTGCAAGCTCGAGAGAGTTGATGCCGAGATCGCCTACAAGCTCGCTCTTCATAGATATTTCCGACACGTCGATCTGTAATGACTCTTCCAAAAGTTCTTTTACCTTTTCAAACATAATTAATCTCCTTTTTTCGGTACAAAAAACGTATTTTAGTTTAACGAAACCGTGAGCCTCGCAGGTACCGTCAAACGAAGCGGTTTCATTTTTTTCATTTTTATGGCCGTAAAGACAAAATGCCCCTTGTCGGCGCTTTCTTTTTGTCATTATACCAAAGGGGGGCTGTTTTGTCAATAAGATTTTTTATCTGCACCCTCTCCACAAGTATTTATCGATGATCATTTGCGTTTTTTCACAAAAAAAACGACGTTCTTTTCTGAAAAATAGGACAAAAAAAGATTGACATTTTCTATAATATTATGTATAATATCGGTGTATTATGTTTTGTCGGAGGAATGCAATATGACCGAGCACAAAGTAAAATGCTTTCACATCAGATCAGCATCACCCTGCTCACAGCCTCATTGCACCCTTTTCGGCATCCAGTCACAGTGCCTCTGCGACTGTAAAAGCATAAGGTAACGTCACGGACATTCGGAGAAGAATGTCCTTTTTTAATCGTATTGACTATCATATCAACTATAGGAGGCAACCACAATGAAAAAGGTAGCTGTAATTATGGGAAGCGACAGCGATTTCCCCAAAGTAAAACAATGTCTCGAAAAGCTAAAATACTTTGGTATTCCCTTTGAGGTTCACGTTTATTCCGCCCACAGGACCCCTGATCAGGCGGCTGAATTTGCCAAAAACGCCAAGAAAAACGGCTTCGGCGTTATAATAAGCGCCGCGGGTATGGCTGCACATCTCGGCGGTGTGCTTGCGGCATACACCACTCTCCCCGTCATCGGAATACCGATCAAAAGTGCGTCTTTTGACGGAATGGATGCTATGCTTTCCACGATCATGATGCCGCCCGGGGTTCCCGTTGCCACAGTTGCGGTAGACGGCTGTGCAAATGCAGCAATCCTCGCTGCACAGATCATCGCCCTCTCTGACGATGACCTGGCAGAAAAACTTGAAAACGAAAAGATCAAAATGGCTGAAGGTGTCAAAGCAAAGGACGCCAAAATCCAGGAAGAGATCAAAAATATTTAACCCCTTAAATCAAACGACTTAAGCAAACTTTTTTTGGAAGGATATTAATTTATGTTCGACAGAATCCATGAGGAATGCGGCGTTTTCGGAATATTCGATCCCGCTAAAACACTTAACGTAACACAGATCACCTATTCCGGTCTCTACGCTTTACAACACAGAGGTCAGCAAAGCTGCGGTATTGCCGTAAACAACGAAGGAAAGATCTATAACCACAATGACGAAGGATTGCTCAATGAGGTCTTCAATGAGATGATCCTCAACTACCTGAAGGGCAACATCGCTTTAGGTCACGTCCGTTATGCATCTTCCGAAAACAAAGGCAGAGAAAACAATCTTCCCTACGTTTCAAAATATACTAAGGGTCATATCGCCGTTTCCTACAACGGCTCTCTCGTAGACGCAAACACACTACGCGCCAATCTTGAGGACTCGGGTGCTATGTTCCACACAAACTCCGATGCCGAGATCATCGCCTATATGGTATCAAGAGAGAGACTCAAGACCGAATCCACCGAACAGGCTCTTATGAATATAATGAACCGTCTTTCGGGGGCATATTCCCTTGTAATTATGACTCCGAATAAGCTTATCGCCGCAAGAGACCCCAGAGGCTTCAGACCCCTTTGTATGGGTAAGAAGGGCGAGGCCGTTATATTTGCTTCAGAATCCTGCGCGATAGATGCCGTAGGCGGCGAGTTTATAAGAGATATTAAGCCCGGCGAAGTAGTAGCAGTAACAGCCGAGGGTATTAATGAATATACCGACAAGTGCGGACAGAAGACCTCCTCCTGTATATTTGAGCATATCTATTTTGCAAGACCCGACTCCGTTATAGATGGACAGAGTGTTCATTTTGCAAGACAGGAAGCGGGAAAATGTCTCGCAAAACGCGATCCTAAAGATCTTGCAGATATAGTAATCGGCGTTCCCGACAGCGGACTCGATGCAGCCCTCGGTTATGCGGCCGAAGCGGGAATCCCCTACGGAATCGGACTTAACAAAAACAGATACATCGGCAGAACCTTCATTCAGACAGCTCAAAGCGAAAGAGAGAACCTCGTCAGACTGAAGCTCAATCCCCTGCCCGCAGTTTTGAAGGGCAAACGCGTGGTCGTTGTCGATGACTCGATCGTCAGAGGAACTACCTGCGCACATCTAATCGAGCTAATCAGACACGCAGGGGCAACAGAGGTACACTTCCGTATCTCTTCGCCTAAATTCCTGAATCCCTGCTACTTTGGTACGGACATCCCCTCCAGAGACAAGCTTATCGCTCACCGACTCACGCTCGATGAGATCAGAAAAGAGATCGGTGCCGATTCTCTTGCCTACCTGGAAATAGATGACCTTAAGGAAATCGCAAAGGATTCCAACGTTGAATTCTGCGATGCTTGCTTCACCGGTAATTACCCCATAAACGTTCCCGAGGAGGAATGAATATGAAAGTAAAAAATATTGCCATCCTTGTTTCGGGGGGAGGGACCAACCTCCAGGCGATCATCGATGCGCATAAAGCGGGTAAGATCACAAACGGCAGACTCGCCCTTGTGCTTTCCAGCAATGAAAAGGCATACGCACTCCAAAGAGCGGCAGACAACGGTATCGAAAGCTGTGTGATCAAAAAAGGAAGCAACAGAGACGAATTCTCCGATGCCATCCTTGCTAAACTCGAAGAAAAGGACATTGACATTATCGTTCTTGCCGGTTTTATGCATATTTTAAGCGGTAAGATAATTGAAAAGTATAAAAACAAGATATTGAACGTACATCCTGCCCTCATCCCCAGTTTTTGCGGCGAAGGCTTTTACGGTCTCCACGTTCACGAAGCGGCACTGAGCAAGGGAGTTAAGGTTACGGGTGCCACCGTTCACTTCGTAAACGAAATCGCCGACGGCGGTCCGATCATTCTCCAAAAAGCGGTTTATATCGAAGAAAACGACACTCCCGAAACACTCCAAAGAAGAGTTATGGAAAATGCCGAGTGGGAGATCCTCCCTCGTGCACTCGACCTGCTTTGCAACGAAAAGCTTTCCGTCGAAAATTCAACAGTAAAAATTAAGGAATAATTATAAAATCATCATACAACAAGTGAGGTAAAGAACATGAAAAAGAGAGCTATAATCAGCTTGTCCGACAAGACCGGCGTTGTAGAATTTGCACGCCGCCTTGAAAAATTGGGTTATGAAATTCTTTCTACAGGCGGTACTGCAAAAACATTGACCGACAACGGTGTTGCAGTTACCAACGTTTCCGACGTTACCGGCTTCCCAGAATGTCTTGACGGCAGAGTAAAAACACTTCATCCAATGATCCACGCGGGCATTCTCGCCATGAGAGGCAACGAGGAGCACATGAAGCAGATCGAGGAGCTTGGAGTTACCCCAATTGACGTTGTTGCAATAAACCTCTATCCCTTCAAGCAGACCATTCTCAAGGACAACGTTACAAGAGAGGATGCAATCGAGAACATTGACATCGGCGGCCCCACAATGCTCCGTGCAGCAGCTAAGAACTGGCAGGACGTTGCTGTAATCGTTGACCCCGTTGACTATGATACAGTTACAGGTGAACTTGAGGCAAACGGCGAGGTTTCCAAGGACACCAAGCTTAAGCTCGCATACAAAGTATTCGAGCATACAGCAGCTTATGATACACTTATTTCCGGCTATCTCAGAAAGGAAAGCGGTATGCCCGCATTCCCCGAAAAGCTCTCCCTCACCTACGAAAAGGTAAGCGAAATGCGTTACGGCGAGAATCCACATCAGGCAGCGGCATTCTATCGCGAGGTCGGCAAGGGCTACGAAGGCACTTTGGCTGCAGCAGAACAGCTCAACGGCAAGGAGCTTTCCTACAATAATATCAACGATGCAAACGGCGCACTTGATACGATCAAGGAATTCGGCGACGATATCTGTTGCGTGGCTTTGAAGCACGCTAACCCCTGCGGCGTAGGTATCGGCGAATCCGTTTACGAAGCTTATATGAGAGCTTACGAGGCTGACCCCGTGTCAATCTTCGGCGGCATCGTTGCATTCAACAGAAAGGTAGATTCCGCAACGGCACAGAAGCTCGCAGAGCTCTTCCTTGAGATCATCATCGCTCCCGAGTACGATGCTGAGGCTTTGCAGATCCTCTGCACAAAGAAGAACCTCCGTGTTCTCCGCCTCCCCGACATCGCTAAGCCCAACAGAAAAGATATGTTCGATATGAAAAAGGTCGCAGGCGGTCTCCTCGTTCAGGAGCTCAACACGGAAATGTACGATGATGCAGACATTAAGGTAGTTACCGAAAAGGCTCCTACGGCAGAACAGCTCCGTGATATGAAGTTTGCTATGAAGGTCGTTAAGCACACCAAGTCCAACGGCATCGCCCTCGCGAAGGACGGCGCAACCGTAGGCATCGGCCCCGGTCAGACAAACAGAATCACAGCCCTCGAGCTTGCTATCAAGTACGGCGGCGAAAAGGTTCCCGGAAGCGTTATGGCAAGTGATGCATTCTTCCCCTTCTCCGACTGCGTTGAAGCAGCTCATAAGGCGGGAATCACCGCAATCATTCAGCCCGGCGGAAGCATCAGAGACCAGGAATCCATCGATGCTTGTAACAAGTACGGCATTGCAATGGTATTCACGGGAAAGAGACACTTCAAGCATTAATTTCCGATAAAAAAACGGGCTGACACATCTTGTGTTCAGTCCGTTTATTTCTTGTAACGAGGTAAATATTTATGTATAAATTTCCGATCGGTGTAATAATCGATGGCTTTAAAACCGACAGAACATCCGCCATAGAAAAGGCGGCAAAGCTCGGTGTCGACGGCATACAGATGTATGCAACGTCGGGCGAATCTGCGCCTGAAAACTTAGATGCCGGCGCAAGAAAGGCACTTAAAAAGCAGATAGCTGACGCCGGACTTGTAATATCGGCTCTCTGCGGTGACCTCGGTATGGGCTTCGGTAACAAGGATAAAAACCAAGCCCTTATAGCAAAATCAAAGCTTATACTCGATCTTGCTAACGATCTCGGCACAAACATCGTTACAACGCATATCGGCGTTGTTCCGTCGGATCCAAACCACGATAGATATAAAATCATGCAAGAGGCTTGCTATGAGCTTGCCGACTACGCAAAGCAGAACGGCTCGCATTTTGCAGTAGAAACAGGTCCCGAAAGATCGACTACCCTCTGCGGCTTTCTTGATTCGCTCGGCTCTGACGGTGTCGCAGTCAACCTCGACCCCGCCAACCTGCGTATGGTCATCGACGAGGACTCGACAGAAGCGGTAAAGAATCTCGCAAAATATATCGTCCATACCCACGCAAAGGACGGTGTAATGCTCACAAGAGGTAACCCCGAGTTTATTTACAGCGTTGTCCACCCCATCCCAGAGGAAGTCAAGAAAATGAAATTCTTTGAGGAAAGACCTCTCGGCGAGGGTGCGGTAAACTTCCCTGCTTACCTGAAGGCTCTCGAAGAAATCGGCTATAAAGGCTTTTTGACAGTCGAACGAGAATCGGGAGCAGACCCTGTGGCAAACATCTCGCAAGCGGTGGATTATTTAAAAAAGCTTACCCGATGACACTGCCACATAAAAATGCAGTCTGTGCAAACCATATAGGTTTTGCACAGACTTTATTTATTGCAAACAATCCCCGTTGCACAGGCGTTACCACTATTATTCCTCACCCCTATGCACAAACCTTTCACATGGCACATAAAAAACAAATGCTTCGCAAAGTCTTCACCACTATAGACCAAATATCAACTCCGCACAGCAGACAAGTTATCTTTAGATAGGAGTAGAAACTGCACCTTTTCCGCAAATAGGCAACCTCTGTGTATAAATAATAAAGTTTGTAGAAATGTGCGCGGGAGGGGGATTCAAAAGGGGGAGGAGTGCTAACGGAGCCCCTTTTTGCCGAGAGGGAGAGTATGAGAGGGGGAGCCATGGGGCTTCCCCTTTCAGAAAACGCCCTCTTTGGTTA
>JAFSAM010000027.1 GCA_017441005.1 Clostridia bacterium
TCTTCTACACTTCTAATGTTTCCATTTCTGTGCTTTGTACTTTCTCTCGTTGTTCAATTTTCAAGGACCGTCTCCGCCGCACCTCTTGTGCGACAGCTTGACCATTATATCACCTACTTACTCCTTTGTCAATACTTTTTTTGAATTTTTTTTGAGATTTTTTTCTTTTGTTAATTTTACACCAAAACCCGTCACAAACTCCTACGGCTCGTTTTACAAATTTACAACAAAACCTCTATAATTCAACATCATACGTTAAACAAAAGTTCTGCGTAAGTAGGTATAGGCCAACATTCTTCGGGAGAAATTTTTTCAAGCTCATCGGAAATTTTTCTTACTTCTTCCATTGCGGGATTTACAGAATCGCGATAGAAAGCAGCCTTTTCTGCATTGGTTGACAGCTTATCACATTTAGCCAAAGCCTTTTCCAGTGTTTCTACCTTCTTGTAAAGCTTGTAGTTCAGAGTATACATATTCTTAATATACTCTTCCTCTACACCCGAACAGTTACAAATATTTTTTAAAGTCTCTGCAGATCTTGCCATTTTCGCCAATTCTGCCGAAACCGCGGGAATGATCTGCTTTTTGGTCATCTCTACCATAATCGATGCTTCGATATGCTTAGTCTTACAATAATTATCGTATTCGATCTCACAACGGGAGAAAATTTCACTTCTTTTAAATATGTTATGCTTTTCAAACAAAGCTATATTTTTCTCATCAACATAGTAACCGATAGCATCGGCAGTACTCTTCAGATTGAGAAGACCTCTCTTTTCAGCCTCCTTGACCCATTCGTCGGAGTAGTTATTGCCGTTAAACAAAATACGCTTGTGCTTAGTGACAGTTTCTTTAAGAAGCTTACGAACATCTTTTTCAAAATCCTTCGCTTTTTCAAGTCTGTCGGCAAACTGTGACAACGCCTCGGCAACACTTGTATTCAGAGCAGTATTGGGATCTGCGATCGAAAGTGCCGATCCGGGCATACGGAATTCAAACTTATTTCCCGTAAATGCAAAGGGAGAGGTTCTGTTTCTGTCTGTGCCGTCACGTCTGAGGCTCGGCAGAACCTTGACACCGATATCCATTTCACCGTTTTCGACAGCATTATAGTTCTCACCCTTTTCGATAGCCTCAAGAACAGCGAACAGATCGTCGCCCAGACACATCGAAATAATTGCGGGGGGAGCCTCGTGACCGCCGAGACGGCACTCGTTGCCCGCGCTTGCAGTAGTAAGTCTCAAAAGATCCTGATATTCGTCGACCGCCTTAATAACGGCAGTAAAGAACACCAAGAACACAAGATTATTATAAGGATCCTTTCCGGGATCAAACAGATTGAGCCCGGTATTGGTAGAAATAGACCAGTTATTATGTTTTCCGCTTCCGTTTACACCGTAGAAAGGCTTTTCGTGAAGCAGACAAGCAAGTCCGTGCTTCTTTGCGACCTTCTTCATCATTTCCATAGTAAGCTGGTTATGATCGGTAGCTGTATTAGCATCCTCAAACAAAGGAGCAAGCTCATGCTGGGCGGGAGCGCCCTCGTTGTGCTCGGTTTTAGCATATATACCAAGCTTCCAAAGCTCCTCATCAAGATCTCGCATAAATGCCGCAACTCTGGGCTTGATCGTACCGAAATAATGGTCGCCCATTTCCTGCCCCTTAGGCGCGCTGGCACCGAGAAGCGTTCTTCCCGTAAACACAAGGTCCTTTCTCTTCTCAAAAAGCTTTTCGTCCACAAGGAAATATTCCTGCTCTGCGCCAACGGTTGGGAAGGAACGGACAACGTCGTTCATACCGAACAGCTTTGTAATTCTCAAGACCTGCTTATTCAATGCCTCCATCGAACGGAGCAATGGTGTCTTTTTATCAAGCACCTCGCCACCGTAAGAACAGAAGACAGTAGGAATACAAAGAGTATCATCTTTAATAAAAGCATAGGAAGTCGGGTCCCACGCCGTGTAACCGCGGGCTTCAAACGTAGCACGGAGACCGCCCGAGGGGAAGCTTGAAGCATCGGGCTCACCCTTGATAAGCTGACGCCATGTAAAGGAAGTTGCCGCACCGCCGTTATCGGTGGACACGATAAAGCTGTCGTGCTTTTCTGCGGTAATACCCGTCATAGGCTGGAACCAGTGGGTATAATGAGTAGCGCCGTTTTCCAAAGCCCATTCCTTCATAGCGTGAGCAACAACGTTCGCCATGGTCATATCCAAATCTTTTCCCTCGGATATCGTTTTGCGAAGAGACTTGTAAATTTCTTTAGGCAATCTCTCGCGCATAACCGCATCATTAAAAACCTTACTTCCGAATACTTCAAGAATCTTGTTCATAAATCTATCTCCGTTAAATTAATAATCAAAAAACAATAAGTCAGTATATAATTATACATTACCCGATTTTTTTTGTCAATAGAAGCAAAAAACTTTACCACGGACAAAAAAGACCGTTGCCTCATCAAATCACTGAAGCAACGGTCTTTTTTTCAAATATTATTCAAGCGTATCTTTCTTAAAATGCGCCTTGGTTATCTTTGCCACAACCTTATACAGACCGATTATACCGACAAGGTTAGGAACAGCCATAAGCGTATTCATAAATACCGACACGTCCCATACGACGCCAAGCTCAAGCACAGCCCCTATAAACACAAACGCAACGTATACGATACGGTAGACAGTAACGCAGTGCTTTTGCTTTTTAAACAGGTACTGCGTCGAAACCTCTCCGTAATATGCCCAACCGAGAATCGTAGACAAAGCAAAGAAAACGGTAGAAAGCGTTACGATTCCACCGCCGATCCCCGGCATAATAGAGTTAAACGCATTTATGCTGAGGACTGCACCGTCAACACCGGAATCAGTAGTTATGAAAGAACCCGTTGTTATGATTATGAGTGCAGAAATCGTACATATTATAATGGTAGTAAAGAAAACCTCAAACAAGCCCCAAAGCCCCTGCTTTACGGGATCCTTGGTCGTTGATGCCGCGTGAGCAATAGGTGCACTTCCGAGTCCCGCTTCATTCGAGAAAACACTACGGGTAAATCCCGCCTGCATAGCCTTCATAATTCCGTAGCCCGCAACGCCGCCGGCAGCGGATTTAAAATTAAATGCTTCCTTAAATATGAGCTTAAATGCCGCAGGCACTTCCCCGATGTTCATACAAAGAGCAACGATTGCACATACAACGAAAAATACAGCCATAAGAGGAACCATTTTTTCGTTTACAGATGCAATTCTTTTTACTCCGCCGAGAATAACAAACGCAACGATTGCCGTCAATACAAGTCCTGTTATCCAAGGTTTAATTTTGAGAGTGGATTCCAATGCCAATGCAATGGAGTTAGACTGAGTGGCATTTCCCGTACCGAGACAAGCGATCATCGCAAACAAAGCAAATGCCGCCGCAAGCCACTTTATGCCCAAACCGTTTTTAATGTAATACATAGGTCCGCCGACCCATTCGCCTTTATCGTTTTTTTCGCGGTAATACAAGGACAAAACGATTTCCGAATATTTGGTAACCATTCCGAGCAATGCACTCATCCACATCCAAAATACTGCGCCGGGTCCGCCCGCAACTATAGCAGTCGCGACCCCGGCAATACTTCCGGTACCTATTGTTCCCGCCATAGCCGTGGCTACAGCCTGGAAGGAGGTAACACCCGAGGCATCCTTCTCGTGCGTCTTTTTCGAAAAGACACTGCCTATCGTATGCTTATTGGCATATCCGAATTTTCTGAACTGAAAAAAACCAAGCCTGACAGTTAAAAACAAACCTGTACAAACAAGCAGGGTCACCATGATCAGGTCAAGATACTCTTTGACAAAATAGAATAGATCGATCATTTTAAACACTCCGAATCGATAATAATATACGTTAAAAACACAGCAATACTCGCACTGCATCTTTTCCACGCACAAGATTATACAACCGATTCAAATTATTTGTAAATAGTACAAAATAAATACAAAACAATGTCAAAATGAACGCTTTTTTTACTTAAATTAATAACATCGCTCCCCCACCAAACTTAAAAATATAAGCAAAAAAAGATCCCGTTACACAATGCAACGGAATCCTTTAACAATCCAATAACATCTCATTCTTTTATGTATTCTTTCACAACGCAGTTTTTGCAAAAATACTCATTTCTGTCGGTCTTTGGGGGACCGCAGAAATAATATCCGCATGCAATGCTTGCCCCTCCGTGGGTAACAAGTAAAACGGTCTTATCTTTATATTTTTCATATATGTCGTCAAAGAAGCCCGCAAACCTCTCAAGAAGCATCTCAAATGTCTCCATTCCCTCATACATAGGCGGCTGTCCGAGAAGCCATGTAGCTGCAAAATCAATATCCTTTACAAGCATTCCCTCTGCGACACCAAAACCTCTTTCTCTGATTCGCTCGTCATATATTACAGGAATATCCCTTCCCTCCAAAACTATATCACAGGTCTGCCTTGTTCTGATCAGAGGCGAACAAAAGACGACGTCAATATGCTCATTGGCCAAAGACTCCTTTGCCGAGCGTGCCTGCTCGATTCCAAGCTCATTTAACGGAATATCCTTTGTTCCCTGAAGCAATCCTTGCTTGTTCCAGTCCGTCTGTCCGTGACGAATAATCAATACTCTCATATTTTTCTCCGTATTATCAATACTATTCAAACGTTTCGAATGTTGTAAGGCTTTTTAATCAACGTTCTTCATTATAATACAAGGTTCAAAAAATTTCAACCCCCAAGGTAAATCTAAAATAGTAATCGCCTAAGAAAAAATCGCCCCTTCAACCAAAGAAGCAGTGTAATTCACCCTATTGTATAACTTAATTCACCGCTCTGCGTAGTAAAACCGGCTTTTCGAAAGATCGACTAATAGTAGTATAGACTTCCTATTTGTCCGCTATCTTTTGGCTTAACTGATAAAAAAAATCATTATATGTGTAATAGTCATCACTTTGATAAACAAAATACTCACAAAAATCGAGAGAAGCAACCGCTCTTTCTTCAAAGGGATCTGTTTGATCAAACAAGTCAATCATATCCGCTTTGCTTGTTATTGTTATGCCTTTTGTGCAAATGAGCTGGTTTTCTTTATTTCCGTAAGGACACATATTGCCGTGACGACATGTCATACAACAAGACAGCTTAACATCTTTGGGAAGCTTCGCTTGCAGATCAGCAAGCGCATCTGTCCACAGATAATCTGCACCAATTCCTTTGTATTCAATTCCGTTATATAACAAGGAAATTTCTGATATGGGATCGGTTACGACCTCACTATCGTCGTAAGCAATCTCTATAGGAACCATTGTTTTACCGTTGGATGTAAGCAATGGGACTTTGGCTCGTAGTACCTTTTTCATTTTACACTCTCCTTTGCAGTTTTGCAAGTTGATCGGTCATATAGGTGCTTTTCGGTGCAGTTACACCGTCGACAAGATTAAGAATTGCAACCGCATATTCAAAAAATAAGTCGACAAGTTTATTTTCTTTCATAATCCTATCCTCTACAAATATTATAGCATATTTAATGAAATATTGCTACGCAATATGAAATAATCCTTCGGATTATGAAATATTTTGCATTTTAAGGCAAAATATGAAATAAAATAAATCCCTCCTACGCCGCTGCGTATTTCATAGCGACAGCTGTTTCATAACGCGAAGCTCTCATTTCACAAATCCCGCAAGAGATTTATTTCACTAAAAAACCACACTTGTCATAGACAAATGTGGTTTTTTCTGGAGCGGGTGATGGGAATCGAACCCACGCAGCCAGCTTGGAAGGCTGGAATTCTACCATTGAACAACACCCGCATATATCGTGCCTAATTATATTACCACAACAGATTTGTTTTGTCAAGACCATTTTCAAATTTTTTATATATCATAATTAGCCGCTTTGACACATATATTTTTACAGAAAAAAACACTCCTGAGGAGGTCAAGATAATATGCCAAAAAACAAAAAACTGTTTGTTTATTCGATCAAGGCACAAACAGTACAATTCTTTTCAATAGTCACGCTGTCGGTGATAGCCCTGTTGGTGCTCATAGCCTTCATTCCCACCTACGAGCCCTCTGTTGTCAACACACTTTATACAGAAACGGCAAACGTCAATTTCAGCAAGATCAAGACCAACGATGACAGAATAGACTTTCTCGAGCAGTTCGGCTGGACGGTTGCCGAAAACGCCGTTGACGAACAAAAGGTAACGATACCGCAAGAGTTCGACAAGATCATGCTAAGCTACAACGAATTTCAGCGGCAGATGGGACTCGACCTTGCAAAATACAAGGGCAAGTCGGTGACACGTTATACCTACGAGGTAACAAACTATCCCGAATACGAGGGCAGAGTTTATGCAAATCTGCTCATTTACAGAAACAAGGTGATAGGCGGCGACATCTGTTCTGCCGATTCAAGAGGATTTCTGCAGGGCTTTGTAAAAACAAAATAACATCATACACAAAAAAAGAGCCTGAAATAGGCTCTTTTTTACAACTCCAATTCACAAATGATCGGGTAATGGTCGGAGGGATACTTTCCGTCAAAGGTATCCTTGATCACCTTGCAGGAAACAGGGGTGACCTGACCGTTGATAAAGCAAAAATCAATAAGGCTTTGCGGGTGAGACTCCGGATCATATCCGTGGAATGTACATCCCTCATACTTTTCGGTAACCGAATTGACGTCGGTAAAAAATTCCGTCATTTTGCCGTAGCCGAGACTGGTGGGACGCATATTATAATCGCCCGTACAAAATGCGGGAATGTCCCCGAATGCTTTGCTGTATTTATATATCAGTTCTGCACTCTGAGTCTGACACTTATCACCGAAGCCGAAGTGGGTATTCATAAAACAAAATACTTTTCCGCTTTTCTTATGCTTCAGCAAAACAAAAGAACAGATCCTGTTCACGTTATATTTTTCATCCCAGCCGCGCGACTCCTCTTCGGGAGTATCGGACAACCAGAACGTCTTTTTTTCGAGGCATTCAAATGCCTCGGACCTCCACATAACGGGAGTTGCCTCTTTATTATTCGTAAACTCGCGCGGAACGTAGTACATTTCATATCCGTCGCAGATACCTCCGACGAAGGACTCCTCCCAAGCGGGACGGTATTCCTGGATACCCACAAGGTCGGGGGCATATTTGTCAAGAATGCTTTTTACCCTCGGTGCTCTTTCTTCAATACTGTGACCGTCGGGATCATTCGCACAACGGATATTAAAGCTCATTACCTTCAGTTTCATATAAGTCTCACTTTCATCCAAAGCACTCTATAGCGCTTATCAATTTTATTATTTCTAAATCGACACAATCTCTGCCGTAGGCATCGAAAAACCTATTCCTGTATTTATCGGTTTTCAGATTAAAATTCAAAGTCCAAGCCCCCCAAAAAAGGTCAACGTGCCTGTCACCTATCCCACCGTTTCCGACGTCGATAAAGCCGCTGAAAACAAAATCGTCAAGCATGATATTCGGCAAACAGTAGTCTCCGTGAAGAAGCGTATCGCTTTTCAGTAAGTGCTTTCTTTCAAAAACGTATTTATACACCTCATCGGCATCCAAATTGCCAAGACTACTGTCAAGATACGAGAGATCAAAACACTTATTTTTATAATTCTTTTCTACCGTCTCAAGATACACCGCAGTATGGTCGGGAACAGGACAGCCTTCAGAAGACTCTCCGTGCAGCTTCCTTAATAGAGTCGCCAGAGTATCGCAAAGTTTTTCGGGTTGCTCTGTATACCTGTAATATGTACAATCTTCACCCGAGATCTTCCTTGTGAGCATATAATCCCTGTCAAGGGAAATGTATTCGACTACTTCTGCAGACAACCCCTTCGCAGCAAAAAAGCCTGTCATATCGGCTTCCCTCTTCAAAGTTCCCTTTTCTGCCGTCTTAAGATAAAAACCGTCTTTTTTATCAATATATATTACTTTAGCAAAAGGCGAACAACTGCTGTCATAGAGCTTGGCATCTTCCAAATAAGAAAGTATTTTTTCGGGATAATCCTCCGTATTGATCTGTATAGGTCTTCTTACCATTATATTTTCCTTTCTTATTTTCCGTAATAATCAAGAAGTTTTTGAAGCTCGGTATATGCCTCTTTTTCAAAGGGCGGGTATAGTCCGGCCCCGCGTAAAGTTCCGACAAACGAGCTATCTTCATCGATCTCATTACAAATAAACCTATAAGTCTCAACGGCGCCTTCGTAGTCTTCAATGCTTTTTACATATATTTGCATAGAAGTGACAGTTGCCGCAGTATAGCTCAGTTGATAGCCGTTATCGGAGAAACCGAGTCTTTTCCAAAACGTCATAAGCTGCTCAACCATCTTGCTGCTGATATCCCTTATGTCATATTTGTCTATAAGCTCGCTCATCAGTTCGTCAAGCTCTTCCAAAGAAAAATCCTTATATTTTGCGCGGATCAATACTGTTTCTTCAAATTCATCTTTTATAGCGCAGGATACCGCCTGGTACAATATGTTGTATGTTGAGTACATATAGAAATCCTTATATACCTCTTCATCGATCTCGTTTTCGAGATATCTGATCATCAACAAATGGTTTGCCGTCGAATGCACCTCACTAAGATCAAACGAAACACTGCCGCTGTTCACAGTATCTGCGTAAAAATGTCCAAGCTCGTGAATGACCGTATCCAGATCCATTTTCGATTTATTAAAATATATAAAATGTTGATCTCCGATTGAATCCACACAAGCCGTGCTTCTGGACGAAGACTTATCACCTATAAGTATAAGGTCTTGCTCGAATGGCATTCTCATAACGCCCGACATATCCTCGGGCAGGCTTTTTATATATTTGTAAATATAGTTCTCGGGAAGCAGATCATAATTATAATCAAGTAGCTTTGAAGAAAAACCGTACGCACTCGACGAAATGTCAATTCCCTCATATTGCTTATCGACCTCGCGAAGCAATGGCACAAGATATTCCTTTACGTATCTGCGAATATCAGACCTTTCGCGCTTTTCATAATCTCTGCAATAGTCATTCGAGTGCACTTTTTCATAATAATTGGAATACGAATACGCCGCGGCGTATTCGTTCAGTGCATCAAGATACCTATTGTAAAGTTCGCACCTATACTCATCGGTCGCATTACTTCCTAAATTGTTATACTCGTGCCGAATGTTTGTAAACTCGCTCCGCGGAGTATCTGCATCCCCGTATCGGTAAATAACACGCACGTTAAAAGCATCCTTGGCAAATTCCTTCAAAACATCTGCCAACGGATTATCAGAATCATCATTGTTTTTCAAAAAAGTCCTTGCTTCACCGAACATTTTGTTTACCGCGTTGACGGCATAAATACTGTTCTTGTTCATTTTCCCATCGGAATAGTCACAATAATACAACACAGAGGCAATATCCGATTGAATATCGACAAAGTTATACAGCTCGTACATTTTGCCGAGAGCTTTTTCAAGTTCTTTCGCACGCTTCGGATCTGCACTTTCAAATATCTCCTTACACTCATCGAGCTTTTGGTAAAAGGCATCGATATCATCATCGTCAAGAGTATATTCCAGCTCAGACACTTTCAAGCTTTGATGAATATTTTTTTCTTCTTGACTCCTGCATCCACTAAAAAACTCCAGAGACAGAATCACCGTCAGAAAAATACAGAGAGCTTTTTTTATTCGCCTTTTTTCTTTTAGCATAAATTTCACCCTCAATAATTCAAAATGATTTTTCACTCCAGAATATTTGTAGTAATGAAGTCAACGCCTAATTTGATCAATTCCTCGGCAATATCTTTTTCATCAACCGTCCAACAGTTTACTTTCAGACCCATTGAATGAAACATATCTATGCTTGTTTTTGTCAGAGCATTGTATTTCACATCAACGTCAATTCTGTTACGGTTAAGCTTTTCTGTTATTTCATCGGTAATTTCTCTGAAAAGAAACTGAACAGATGCATTCGGATAAAGACTTCTTATCCTTAGAAGTGGATCATAGTAAAAAGATATATATGTTACTCTGTCAAGATAACCGTATTTTTTTACAATATCCGTAATTTCTTTTATATCGTCATCATTAAAATCGGATTTCAATTCCAAGATGCTCTGCTTATCGTATTTTTTGCACAGCTTTATGTAATTATCCAAAGTGGTAATGCGTAAATCGTTTCTTTCCTTACTTCCGTCTTTGTCGAAAAACACTATCTTGCTCAATTCATCAAAGGTATTTTCCTCAATAACAGCTTTATTCCCCGCTATACGCAAAAGATTTCCGTCGTGATTGACCGCATATACCCCGTCTTTAGTCTTTCGGATATCGGTTTCTATTCCGTAATACGAACGGTTACCTGCGGCAATAAACGCAGCATTCGTATTTTCCGCTTCTATTCCGGAAAGTCCTCTGTGTGCAATTATTTTTGCATTTTCAGAATTAATTTTTATTGTATTCATAAAAATCTCCCCATTCATGAAGAAATCAGTCCCTTAAGATCTTCAGAAGCTCGCCCGCATCCTCCATAACGATATCGGGCTTGTCGACAGATTTTTCGAGGATTTCATAAGTGGTCTCTCCGCTCATAACGAGTATAGTCAACGCCCCCGCATTGAGACCGCTTTTTATGTCGGTGTAGATCCTGTCGCCGATGACAACGGTTTCTTCTTTTTTGAAACCTTCTTTTTCCATAGCCAGTATGGGCATCAAAGGCTCGGGCTTGCCGATAAATATTGGTCTCCTGCCCGAAACGTTGAAAAGCATATCACATACACTTCCGCAGTCGGGAACACTTCCGAATTCTGTCGGACAAACGTAGTCGGGATTGGTGGCGATATACGGGATATCCGGTCTTGTGCAAAGCATATACGAAACGTCGTGCAGTTTTTGGAATGTCAGCTCGGTGTCAAAGCCCATAACTATACAGTCGGTTTTATTGACGTCCTCCGTCAATTCAAAGCCGTTTTCCTTAAGCTCGTTTTTCAAAGAAACAGTACCGCAAACGTATAGCGTTTTACCCTTGTAATGCTTATTCAAATAGTATGCCGTTGCCTGCGATGAGGTGATAAAATCGCCATATTCGGCTTCGATTCCAAGCTTACCCAGCTTTTCGATGTAGGCCTTCACACTCTTCGACGAGTTGTTTGTCATAAACAAATATCTTCCGCCGTTAGCCTTGATCTGACAAAGCAATTCCTTGGTAAAGTCATAAAGCCTGTCACCGAGATAGAGCGTGCCGTCCATATCAAAAAGAAACAATTTAATGCTTTTTATTCTTTCTTCTACCTGCATTATAAAACTCCCTCTTCAAGAGCATTTCTGATGGCAGCCACCACAGCAACACCAAGCTTAGGCAGTTTACCCGAGGCATTGTATGCCGCTCTGATCGCTTCATCATCAAGATCGGGATTATTTTTGATCATATCGGCAATAAGGAGCAAGGGCTTTCTGCATTCATCTATCGCCGCTTTGACCTCGTATTTACCCAAATATTTGTAACCCAACGGGTGATAATCGTGTGCCGTGTAGATGTTGTTTATATCCATTTTTTCAAGCTTATCCAATGCCTCAAAATGCTCACGGACAAAGGTGATGTTGCAAGCCCAGTTACCCGAACCGAATATGCCGCCGAGCTGAAGGCAGTCGCCCGTGATCATCGTCTTTGTCCTTGTGTCAAGAATCGCGGCGCTGTCAAGCGTATGTCCGGGAATTGTAACAACGTTTAGCACCGACAAAAACACATCGCCATCCTCGGGACACACCACGTTATGATTGGGATATTCCTCTTTAAGAGCCTGACTTCTCGAAAGAATTACGGCATCAGGCGTTTTTTCGAGAAGCTTGCCGAGACCTCTTGCGTGGTCACGGTGCTTGTGCGAAATAAAAATATATTTTACGTCACAAAGGTCGATCTTCACGTTTTCAAGAAAAGGAAGCAGTGCGTCTGTTATATCCGAGTCACCGCTTGCCGTATCAAAGATCATGACTCCCTCATCGGTTTTGATAACGTACATTGTCGTACTAATATCGCAATAAGGAGTTACTATTCTGTAAATGCTGTCGTTTACTATCGAAACACCGTTCATATCAAATCTACCTCTTATATAAAATAAAATAATTACCACACATATTATCGCACATTCGCACTAATAATTCAAGTAGTGAAAGCAATTAATCTAAAAAATAATCCCCCACATCGAAAAAAACTCCGCCATTTTTCAAAATAGCGGAGCTGTTATGTTTATTTAAAGATCAATTGTCCGTTTTCGTCGGAATAAGCAGTTTTGAAGGTCATATCTCCTGCATAGCCGCCGATCCGCTTAAAGCCGGTAAATACGATCTCGCCGTTCCAAACCGCACCCTTGGGTACAGACTCGCAGGGAACGTCGGGATTTTCAGGTACTTTCCAGCCGTCAAACGGTCTGTCGGAAACAAGATACTGCGCCTTACCGTTGAGACTGAAGATAAGATAATATCTTCCGTTGTATTCGATGTAGTCGGGACATTCGGGCTCGGTGTTGTCGGGCGCAATATAGATGGGATTGCCGCTGTCGGTCCAAGTCTCCATATCCTTCGAAACATAGTGCGCAATGCATCCGCGCTTCTCTTTTACGAGACGGGTCGTCAGGAATATGTGATATATTCCGTCTTTATCCTTAACCACCTTTGGGTCTCTTAAAGTCGGAGTATTGTATTTGTCCGACAAGGTAAAGCTGAAATTCTTGTCTTTAACGTAGTGATATCCGTCCTTTGATATACTTCTGTGAACCGACCTCGGAACACCGGGTCTGAGCCTCATTGTATAGTACAGATACTGCACACCGTTGTCCTCAAACCAGGAGCCTGTGCAAAAAGAGCCTTCCTCGGGATCCTCGATCGGAACAGCTGTAGGATGAACGTTCCACGTCACAAAATCCTTTGTGGAAATGTGCTCCCATTGGTGACCGCCGAGATTCCACTTGCTTGTGTGATGATGTCTGTCTTTAAGATAGAGAACGTGGTAAACGCCGTCCTTTGTATAGGGCATACAGTCGCCGACAAACACCTTTTCAGAAGGTCTCCAGCCCTCGGCATTTTCAAAAGTCGATATGATTATTTCGTCATTAGGTTTAGGCTCGACACACTTCTCTGCCCTGATTTCGATGTCCGATCCGATGTCATCGCCAAGTTCAAAGAAGCGCATACCCAAAGGCCATTCCTCGTCTTCAAGCTGTCCGTTCACGTAAAGCTCGATCCTGTGAGGGTAGATAATTACGTCAATAAAATCCCCTGTTTTTACGGAAGAGACAAGTCCCAGGGGACGTCTGTTGTAATCGTATTGAATATCGCAGTTGATCTGACCGTCGAACGCCTGCATTTCAAAGGTCTTTCTGCCGTTTTTGTGCGAGATCGCATAGCAAGGCATCTCGTTTATTTTAAAAGAAATCTTTATACCGTCCATTCTGTTTTTTCCTCCGCATAAAAACCGTATATACATTATAATAGAACAATTTTTCAGCAAAAGTCAATACCCGACATCAAAAAATAATTAAAAAAACAAATAATTACAAACTTTAAAAAAGGGGGTTGACAAAACTCGGCTGATTTGATATAATACATACTCGTGGAATGCTGTTATAGCTCAGATGGTAGAGCGCATCCTTGGTAAGGATGAGGTCGCCGGTTCAATTCCGGCTAACAGCTCCAAAAAGAAAGACACGATGAAAATCGTGTCTTTCTTTTTGTGTTTGTGTCCGCAGGACACAACATCGTTTGCGAGTTACTCGCAACATCATTTGACTGATAGGTCAACATCATTCCACTTTAGTGGACACAAAACGATGTTGCGATAATCGCAAATGATGTTACACCTTGCGGTGTAAACGATGTGGGCTTGCGCCCAACGATGTTGCACTTCGTGCAAATATATGCTATAATACACCCAAGGCGGTGAAATTAATGTACAAATCAAAAATGATGATCGTGATGCGGCGGGATTTAAAGATGCGTAAAGGTAAAATAGCAGCACAAGCAGGTCATGCTTGTATCAATGCTATCTTGATGGCGCTGAAAAAGGAAGGGCGCCTTAATGATTTTGAAATGAATGTAGACGGTATTGTTTTGAAGAATATGGACAAGCCTAATTCTCCTTTGTCTGATTGGTTTATGTATGGTTGTGCTAAGGTGTGTGTTTATGTCGATTCCGAAGAGTCTTTATTGGATATAGCACAAAAGGCGAAAGAAAAAGGAATTATCGCTGCTGTCATTACTGATGCAGGAATGACAGAGTTTCACGGAATACCAACAAAAACCTGTCTTGCTTTGGAGCCACTTCCTGCTGAGATTGCTGATGAATTGACAGGCGATTTACCGCTTTATTAAATGATGGGTTTAGAAATTACTCTTTAAAAGTTAATTTTAAAAGAAAAACAGGTTTTTAGACCGGTTCCATTTTGAGTGTCGGTCCCAAAAACCCGAATGCAAATGTATTCGGGTTTTTCTTTTTACCTATTACCTATTTACGAGATTTATATATTGCGAAAGAGAAGTAATATTGTATTCAGCTTTTTCTTTATGTTTAGCAAAGATATAGTAATCAATTATTAATAACACGCTTTCTGTATCCGGCAGGCGTCTCTCCGACATTCTTATGAAACACCTGAATAAAATAACTGGCACTTGAAAAACCGCAATGCTCAGCAATTTCCTCTACCGAAAGATATCCCGATTCAAGCATAATTTTTGAATTATTCACCCTTACGTCTCTCAAAAAAACGACGGGCGATATACCGTATACTCTTGAAAATTCTCGTCTGAGATATGACGTGCTTATACCAAACTCGTTCGCAATCGACTCGATGTAAACCGACGGGTCACTGTATCTTTGTTCAATATATTCTTTGACTGCACGCATCCTGTCATAAGTCTTGTTTGCAATGGTTCCGAGTCGGAATTCTTCAAGTCTTGCAAGCAACTCATATAAAAGTGACATACAACGAAAATCTATCGAAACACCTACATGATAATTACGTATAATGCTTTCAAACAGCTGTTTTATGCCGTTATCCTGTACCTTGAGCACCGCGTGGTTGCGAAATTCTATATCACGGTCCAATTTAAAATGGATCACCGCCATACTCATATTCTCGAGAATCTCGGTGGAATATGATAACCCTTTCGGAACAAACATAATACTTCCGCTATCAGAATAAATAGTCTCGCCATTTGCTTCAACCAGTATTTTGCCGCTGTATCTGTATGTTAAGCTATAAAAATCACGTTGCGGAACAAATACTCTTCCGCACTTTTTGTGCGATGTGCTATACGCCTTAATTTCTGTTATTGCGCCTCTTTTTATACTGCTCAAATTTACCACCCCAGTGTAAATGTAACATCATTTACGTGCTTTGTCAAGTTGCGTTTTTATAAACTTTAACAAAAAATTATGATTGACCTATTATACCGGCTAAAGTATAATGTCACCATAAAGCAAAAAGGAGGCGTAACAATGAATACGCAGAATTTTAAACAAACAATAGAGCAGGCCGCAAAAAAAATCGGCATAGATCTTATAGGCTTTGCTTCAAAAAAAAGATTTGAAAACGTTGATGCTCAGCACAACCCTTTTTCAATTTTTCCGGAGGGAAAAACTGTTATTATGGTAGGCAAACGAATTTGCCGAGGAACACTTCGCGGAATTGAAGAAGGCACAAATTTTGGAGATTATAACCGTTTCGGCAAAAACTGGCTTGAAGACGAATTTCTTGCTGTTGCTTGTTATGACCTCGTAAGCTTTCTTGAAGATAACGGATGGGAAGCTTGTCCCTTATTCCCCAATCCTTCCGAGCTCGGTCCTCAAGGCGTTTCTGTTGCCGACGGACGTCCCGCCCCAAACGTATATCCTGATTTTGATTATGCCGCTGTTGCTTGCGGTCTCGGCGAGATTGGATTGAACGGCATTTTTCTCTCTCAAAAATTCGGTCCGCGCCAGAGATTCCATATGATCATCACAGATGCTGAGATCGAGGAATCGCCGCTGTTCGAAGGTACTGTATGTGATGCCTGCGGAAAATGCGCTTCATCTTGTCCTCTTGGTGCAATCGACGTAAAAAACACTAAGGAAATTGATATATGCGGCAAAAAGATGACCGTTGCCGATATAAACTATGATATTTGTCGCTCTTGCGAAAACGGTGCATGTCCCAGCAGATTGGCAAAAAATGCAAACCCTGACCGTATAGCCGCACTTTGCAACAGAACCTGCATCTGCCATTTGGAAGAAACCGACATACTGGACAATAAATTCGAAAACACATTCCGACAGAGAGAAGAGTGGAGTGTCGGCGAAAGCAAAAACAGGGGGTAACACCTATGAAGCTCACTTCTCAAATGATAAAGGACAAGGCAAAGGAACTTGGCATTGATTGTATTGCAATCGGAAACATCGAACGTTTCAAGGATGCCCCCAAGCTTATGTCCCCCATAACATATTTTCCAAACGCAAAATCGGTAATAGCTGTAGCTATGCGTATTCCGAGAGGTACTTACCGCGGAATTGAAGAAGGCTCACACTGGCACAACTACACTTTTTATTCCTACAATAAGCTTAATACCCTTTTCCGCCCCCGCCTTTCCTATGAGCTTGCATGCTTCATAGAAGATCACGGATGGGAGGCAGTTCCCCACTTCCCCGCAAACCCTGAGGGTAACGGAACAAGAAAAGCCCCTCTGCGCGACGGAATCCCCCCCGACGTTGTATGCAGTGTACGTCTGATCGCAGCCGGCTGTGGACTTGGAGAAATCGGTTTTTCTAAAGTATTTCTTACAAAAAAATTCGGCCCCCGTGTCAGACTCGGTCTTATATTTACCGACTGTGAACTTGAACCCGATCCGATCCTCAATACCGGTGATATATGTATTCATTGCGGTGCTTGTGTAAGAGCATGTCCCGGAAATGCCATTCCGCCCATAAAAGATGAAAAGAAGCGTCTTACGGTAAGCTACGGTGAAAAGGACGTATGGTACGGCGACGTGAGAATGGGACGTTGTACTTTGTCACACCACGGAATGAACAACGAATGCTCGCCGTTTTTGAAAAAGGATTTTCCCAATATGGCGTTTGACGTCAGAAACAGTGAAATGACCGAAGAAGAGGCATACGAGCTCTGTTACACGTTGGCAAAGGGAAAATGGAGTCGCAAACCCGAGAACAGCAGTATAATGGAATATTACGACTATATTATCAACCATACCGGATATTTTGCCATCTGCGGAGCAAGAGGATGCATAAGAGCTTGTATGGACGCTTTGGAAAAAGCAGATAGGATAGAAAATAAATTCCATAATCAGTTCTATCATAAAAAGAGCTGGTCGCTCTCCAACAAGCCTGAGTCTGTCTCCGAAGGCGTTAACCCTTACCGAGAGGAATACCTTGACAAAAAATATCCCGGAATCAGAAAAAACGAATACAAAATTACAGAAAAATAAGAAATACAGCATGGTCTTTCGACTGTGCTGTATTTTTTTACCACGCGTTTTGGCATAAAATCCGCTAACAATATTACATTTTACAAATAAGATTTTTTCATTCTCATAATTTAATACTAACATCTCGTTTCTTAAAAACATTGTATGTTATAATGAGTTTACAAAAAATGAAGCTCTCTTTATTAAACATTCCCTTTTACAAAAAAATCAGCACATCTTCAATAACCCACATATAATAAAAAAGTATTGTTTTTTTGATGCTTATATGCTATACTCCCAATTGGGAGATGATATTATATGGAAAAAATAAGGCTTTTGCTTTCGGGAAATAAAAGAATAGAAAACTACGTCGAGGCGGCTACCCGCTCGGGCGCCGAGGCCTATGCTGACTATCCGCCAAAGCCCGACACAAGCTATGACGGACTCATTCTGTGCGGCGGCAGCGACGTCGACCCGAAATATTATAATGAAGAAATAGACGGCTCGACTGGCATCGATGCCGAAAGAGATGAGATAGAATTTGCTTTACTCAAGGCATACGTTGAAGCAGGCAAGCCCGTTTTCGGTATATGCCGCGGCTTCCAGCTTATAAACATATTTTTTGGCGGCACACTGTACCAGGATATAGAGGAAGCCGATCTGCACCGTCAGATAAACTTTGTCGATTCGGTGCACTCGATCACCGCAGACAAAAACAGCGTGATAGGCAGACTGTTCGGACAAAACGTTTCGATCAACTCCTCCCACCATCAAGCATTGAAAAAACTCGGCAACGGCATTCGTGCCACCGCGTTTTGGGAAAATAAATACGTCGAAGCAATTGAACACACCGAATTGCCGATCATTGGAGTACAATGGCACCCCGAAAGGACCTGCTACAGCAACGCAAGACCCGACACCTGCGACGGCTCGCTCCTATTCAAGCACTTCATAAAGATGTGTGAAGAACACAAAAGCAACAAGGGCTAAGAAAACCTTAGCCCTTGTTTTATTTATTGCTGTGTTAGCTCGTATTTTTCCGACTGTAGCCTAAACATCTCGGCATACTTACCGTTTCTTGCCATCAATTCCGCGTGACTTCCCTCTTCTTGCAGTCTTCCGCCTGCAAACATATATATTCTGTCAGCCATTCGGGTAGTAGACAGCCTGTGCGAAATAAACACGACGGTTTTATCCTTGGTTTTCTCGGTAATTGCCTGATTAAGTCTATATTCTGCATTGGGGTCAAGAGCACTTGAAGGCTCGTCGAGTATCATCATATCGCAATTGCTTGCAAAGACTCTTGCAATTGCGATCTTTTGCTGTTCGCCGCCCGACAGATTTGTGCCCTTTTCGTCGAACTCTCTTGTGAGCTTAGTCTCGATACCGTCCTCAAGACTGTCGAGCTTAACGGAAAAGTCAGCCATATCCAATGCATTCAGCACCTTTTCCTTATCATCGGATTCAGAATACTCGCCGTTCATAACGTTTTCGGCTATTGACGTAGCAAATATCTTAAAATCCTGAAAAACAGCTCCAATTCTCTTTCTGTATTGGTCAACGTCGAATTCTCGCACGTCTGTGCCGTTATACAGTATCTCGCCCTCGGTCGGGTCGTACAGTCGCATGATCAACTTGATCAACGTCGTTTTACCCGCGCCGTTATAACCCACGATCGCAAGCTTTTCGCCCTTTTTAAAGCTCAGGCTGACGTTTTTCAGCGCATCCCGATTTGCCTCTTTTTTAGGGGGAACGTAGTCCTCGTCGTGGAACTTGTATTTGGGCAAAGCATCAAAATCATAGGAAAAGCTAACGTTTTTCAATTCAAAGCTTTCAAATTCGGGAACGGGCAGACTTCCGCTTTTTACGGTCGGCTCGAACTTGAAAAACTCTCTGTATTTTTCGATAAACAGCGAATGGAGCGAATACTTTGTAAGTCGCTCTATCAGGTCAGACAGCAGCCAACGTATGCGCCAATATACACTTATGATCGCAATAAATCCGCCGATCTGCAGAGCCCCTGCATTCATCTGCAATATCAGGTAGATCAGCATTGCAAAGAATATGCCGTCGCCAAGGACCATCCACTCGAATACACCAAACCAAAAATACTTTTTGCCGTATCTTGTTTGGACTTCAATAAGCTTTTCGGTATTTTGATCGTATTCATCCATAAGCAGTCCGTCAGCCCCGCTTATACGCAATTCTTTCGCGTGGTCAGCCAGTCGGTACACTCTGTTTATGTATTTTTTCTTTCTTTCAAGCGGATTATTCTCCTTGCTTTGGCGGAAAGAAAGCTTGTTTACCATTGTATCAAGCACGATCGTCAATACCGACATAACTAAAATGAGAATTGCCACCCACGGGCTTACCGTCATCATCAGCGACACCAGTGCCGTAGATGCAACAACTCTGTTTATAAGCTTACCCGTATCCTCGACGACCTCGACAGCCCTTTTATCCGACTGATCCATCGCCCACACAAAATCGTTATAGAACTCGGGATCATCGAAGCAAGCAACGTCGAGCGTATGCGCCTTTTTAAACAGCTCCGCCTGCATTTTCAGGTGAAGCTTTTGTTTGAGAAGAGGATTGTAAATATGCCAATACCACTTGTCAAAAGCACCCGTAATAATTTTGAACAAAGCCATTATGCCAAGTATAAGAACTACCTTGCCGAAGTTGCCGCCGTATTCCACCGAGTTCAAAAGATTGAACGTAAATATTGCCTCCGCCGAATTGATAAGTCCCCAAACGACACCCTCGATTATCATAAAAACAAAATAACCGGGCGTATAGTGTGCGACCTGCTTCAGCATATAGATGTTATTTTTGAATACCGTTCCTATACTCTGCTTGATCTTCTTTTTATCAGCCATGCGAGACCACCTCGCTTCCCAGGTAGCTTTCCGCCTGTTTTTTAAACATCGAGGCATACTTGCCGTTTTGAGCCATAAGCTCGGAATGAGTACCGCATTCGGCGATCGAGCCGTTTTCCATAAGAATAACTCTGTCCGACAAAACGGCGGCTGACAGTCTGTGCGAAATAAAAATTACACTTTTCCCCTCTGTCGCCTTCATCATATTTTCAAACATTTTATACTCCGCAATAGGATCGAGCGCACTTGACGGCTCGTCCAGTATTACAAACGGAGCATCGGACACAAAAACCCTTGCCAATGCGATCTTTTGCTGCTCGCCCACCGACATATTCTCACCGAGGTCGTCAAACTCGCGTGTAAGAACAGTGTCGATTCCCTTTTCAAAGCCGTTTACCTTATCGTATATTCCGCTGTTTTTCAAGGCAGAAACAACCTTTTCGTCCTCATTTTCGGTCGATTTGCGCAAAAGAACGTTGTTCTTCACACTCATCGAAAACAGCTTGAAGTCCTGAAAGACCGTACCGAAGCTTTTTCTAAAGGACTCGCCGTCATACTCTTTAAGAGGTTTCCCATCGAGCGAAATATCACCGCCCGTCGGGTCATAGAAGCGCATCAAAAGCTTGACAAGCGTCGTTTTTCCCGAGCCGTTACTGCCCACAAGAGCGATCCTCTCCCCCTTGTTCAGGGAAAAGCTGACGTTTTTCAGGGTATCCTCCTCGCTTCCGCTGTATCTGAAGCTTACGTTATTTACCGACAGAACACCGCCTTCGCTCGGAACAGTCAATTCTCCCCACTTTATTGCAGGCTCATAATCGAGAAAGAATCTCACGTCTTCAAGGAACAGACCGTGCTCACCGAATTCCGAAACGTTCTGCACAAGCGAGTTAAGACAGTAGGAGATCATACCGATCGAGTTAAGTACGACTACACAGTCGCCTATACTCATACCGCCGTTATCGACACCGACACACATTGCACTGTACGTCGAATAAAGCATTGCGCCGAGTATGGTTATGACCTCAAGCCCGATATGCTGAAAATACTCGTAGAGAGCACGCTTTACTCTGTATTTTTTCACAATGGCCTTGAAGTCCGTATATGTTGCCGCAAGGTCTCTCAGCATATTCTTATACATATTTCCGAGACGCATTTCTTTTGCATATTCGCCGAGATAAAACGTGCGACGTACGTATTCCGCGCGGCGGTTCAGCGGCTTCTGCTCGGTCGAGATCTTGTGGCTCAAAACGTTGGACTTTCTTCGGAAGATCCCCAAAAGAAGCGGAAACACACCGAATATTATAAGCACGGGATCGATAAAAAACAGCAGCAACGAGTTCGAAAATAAAGCCACTATTCTTTGAATAAGCAGATTCAAGGACCGCATTACCTTTGTAACTCGCGTGTACGCCTCGTCCATCGCTTTTACGTACTTATCGTAAAAATCGGGTGTCTCGTAGCAGGCAAGCTCCACCTCTCCCGCTTTTTTAAACAGCATCTTCTCGACGTGTGCGGCGATCCTGTTCGTATATCGCGGCGAAAGGACGTTCCAAAACCATTGCATAAAGAAATTGAACGTTATGTTTATAAGCCCGAGACCTGCCACTATCGTAATAATACGGCTGACCTCATTTTTTTCCGATATGCTGTCGACGATCAAACGGAGCATAAAGCTTCCGACAAGAAAGTCGAGTATACCGTATATAATCGAGCTTATCAGATATACTGTCATGTAAAAGGGCGCATTTTTCCAAATGATCTTCAATGCAAACAGATTATTTGAAACAGTCCTTTTAAATGACAGCTTCTTCTTTTTTCCCTTTTTATCCTCTTTTTTAGACATATTACCTCTTATGCTTCAATCTGTTTACGACAGCCTCTGTATCGTAAACGTTTACGTTAACGGGGATCACAAGCTCACTCTCGCCCTCCACCTCCAAAAAGCTGCGGCTTACGGTGCCGATCGCGGTAGTATATTCCCTTTCGTTTATTTTACACGATTTCCCGAGTGAAATCAAGTATTCAAAGCAAGATACACTTTCGGCAAAGAGATCTACCACGTGCTTTTTCACTTTACAGCTTTCTTTTTTAAAATCAAAAACAGTCACGCAGTAGTATGCTGTGCGAATTTTTTTGTCTTTACCGCGTTTAATGTGGTCACTTTTGCCTACGATAAATTCCTTCAGGGTGGAATCGTTTTCTTCAACTCCGTTTATCTTAAGTACCCTTTTGACCTCCGCGTCAAAATCCTCGTCTGTAGTTTTTGAAGTGCGAAGCATTACAAGTCCCAAGCCGCCTACGATCAATATAGGCAGTCCCAAAAAGCCAATACCTATGTACAAAAACAGCCAGGAAGCGGTCAAAACCACTCCCACCGCCGTCAGTATAACAAACACCGCGTCAAGTATCGGTGTTTCCTTTTGTGTTAAGTAAGCTTCTGTCGTTGTTTTTTTGTTTTTCATAATTTTTACTCCTTTTTAATTATAATTGGTTTGAAAAGAATTTGCGGTTTTCGGAGCGGTTCACCTCCCTCTCATTCTTGCGAAATAATATTCCAAAAACCTTTTTGTCATCTGTAAGAGGCATAAAATAACAAAAAGGTTGGTTTTTTATGTTTTTTATTGTACAGTACTTGCATCAGATAATCAAGCAACCGTTGGTTGAACTCAATTCACCGTACGGTAGAACGTCCGTCTCAATAATATAGTCACATTTTTGTCGATTCGGTTTCTTTCGATATTACGATATTAAATCCTATTTTATCCTACTTTGTAGGATTTGTCAAGATGTTGTAGCATAATATTATATAATTTAAAACAAGGAGGGATATAAAAATGAAACCTTTAAAGGAAAAAATAAGCATAACCGTGGACAGCGACGTTCTTGAAATTATAAGACAGAAGGCCGACGAGGACGACCGTTCGCTCTCGCAGTACATCAATTTGATCTTAAAGCAACATCTTAATAATATAGAAAACTGAAAAAATGCGCAATTTAGTCACAAAAAGTGAGGACAAATATCCTCACTTTTTATTTTTTTCGCAAATATGAAAAATGGTATTGACAAATCGGTCTATTGATGATAGACTAATAACACAAGGTCTATTACATATAGACCGAATCTTGATCAAGAAAAATCAGCAACAAAAAAAGGAGAAACGTGTTATGGGCGATGAATTGAGACTTGGATCTGTAGAGAGCAGATTTGCGGAGATTATATGGAAAAACGAGCCGCTTGGCTCGGGAGAGCTTGTGAAAATATGCGAATCCGAGCTAAAATGGAAAAAATCCACCACCTATACCGTTTTGAAAAAGCTATGCGAAAAAGGCATATTCAAAAACGAAAACGGAATTGTTGTTTCCCTGTTGAACAAAGAGGAATACTATGCTATACAAAGCGAAAAGTTTGTAGACGAGGCGTTTGAGGGGTCCTTTCCTGCATTTGTTGCGGCTTTTACCTCTCGCAAGGAGCTTACCGAGGAAGATATCGCATCTATCAAAAAAATGATAGATTCCTACGGTAAGTGACGATGTGCAGATCAAGCACCAAAAAAGGAGGAGCATTATGGAACTACTCTTTTTGAAAGTATTGAATATGAGCATCTCGGCAATATGGATCGTGCTTGCGGTTGTTTTGATGAGATTAATACTCAAAAAGGCACCAAAAGCCATATACGTTGCTTTGTGGGCGATCGTCGCTTTGAGGCTTGTTATCCCATTTTCGTTTGAAAGCCCCCTGAGTCTCATACCAAGCGCCGAGACCATTCCCGAAAGCATTGTCGATCAGCCTTTTACGGGAATAAACAGCGGGTTTGAGATCATTGACGATCGGGTAAACGAATATTTTATCGACAGCAAGCCGAACAACGAGCAGACAGACAGCCCGTCTCTGCCCGTCGAAAGACCTAATAATACGTTAGAGATCATATCGAATATATGGCTTTGCGGAGTCGGTGGTATGGCGGTGTATTTTCTTATCAGCTACGGATTATTGTACCGTAAGGTCAGAGCATCGATAAACATCGGCAACAACGTATATGTCTGCGACGATATCGCAAGTCCGTTTATTTTGGGGGTCATAAGACCGAAAATATATCTTCCGCCCCATCTTAACGACGAACAGATAAACCATATACTTGCACACGAGAATGCTCATATAAAAAGACGTGACAATTGGTGGAAGCCCGTCGGCTTCGCCGTGTTGACAGTACATTGGTTCAATCCCGTAATATGGATCGCATACGTTCTGCTTTGTCGCGATATTGAATATGCCTGTGACGAAAAAGTAATAAAAAGTATGGACGGCGAATCTGTCAGATCTTATTCGGAAACACTGCTAAACTGCAGTATTTCTTCGAAAAGGATAACAGCCTGTCCGGTAGCCTTTGGGGAGGTAAGCGTGAAAGAAAGAATAAAAACGGTTCTCAGTTATAAGAAACCGACATTTTGGATCATATTGACGGCAATCTTGGCTTGTGCCGTCACGGCGGCGGTATTTTTAACAAACCCGAATATTGAAAAAAAAGAAAACGAAAATAATGACGTTAAAATCGAGATAGATTATGAGACGGAAAGCTCGTTGACCGGTCACTTCTCCGACACGTCTGCACCTTTTTTCACTGAAGCCGTCAATGCTTCGATGATAATCAAAGATCACAGTCCTGTTTACGTGTTCGATGAATACGATGCCATAGAAAGCTTTTTGAAAAAATACGGCAGTCAGGATTACAGCCTGCTTAAAAAGTTTGATCGCGATTATTTCGACAACAAATCGGTGATCGTTGTCTATACCGAAGACACCTTTCAGGAGCAAAACATAGTATCCGGTATAGAAAAAAACGGATCGATGCTCACGGTAAAGTTCGCCTCAGAATTCACAGAGAACAATACTCCCGGGTACAGATGTAAGCTGCACGCTATCGGGGTGGAAAAAAGCGTTCTTGTCGGGGTAGACACATATATTGCAAAAGCGAAAAAGCCGATTCCGCCTGAGAATCCGTCCGTACCGGTAGACAATACCGTATACGACGTGTCTTATTCGGGTTACAGCACACCGACGGCATTTTTCATTGATTTGGCTTCACCGCTGTACAACAGATCGCTCAATTACAGAGAGGTTATCGATAAAACAGTTTATTCCTGTCCTCTTCATATATTCAACTCCCACGATGCAATGAAAGATATGTTGGAGCCATACAAGACATCCGATCTTGTCGGTATGGACGTTGCCGTAGACAGAGTTCTCGAACAGGGCAAAACCGTTTTTGAAAGCTATGATACCGTTTTCGTCGCTTATGTAAAATCATACAATTCCGAGATAACCTTCTATCCGTCATCCTTGAAAAAGCAAGGAAATAAGCTGACCTTCGGCATTTCCTCAAAAGGACCCGAGATAATAAGCGATAACCAATCGGGATGGTTTGTACTGTTTGGCGTAAACGGAAGTGACATAGAAGGCTGCACTAACTATTCGGCGACCGTTACCGACAGAGAATTCTTCGTAATTCCACAGATCAAAACCGAAGTATTTAAGATCAATAAGACCTTCGGTCTTGACGACGATATCTATACCAATGCCATTAACGCTCCCTTTACCGTAAACGGATCACAGTATGAAATGCCGGTTTATGTTTTCAAAAACGCAAGCGACCTTCAAAAAACTTTTGAAGGAACAGAAAGGCTGACCGGCGAAAAGAACTGGATGGCAAAGTATAACAGTGAGTATTTTGAAAACAAGGCCTTGGTCGTAGCATATTTTTCTGCCCCCGGCGACTCGCATTATTACGGATTATCGGATTCGGGATACAATATGCTGAGGACAGAGCTCAGCGGTGCTTTTATATACCTTGAGGCCATGCGCACAGATCCGCCAAACCAAGAGGAGACTGATACTCCTCAAGGCTGGATAGTCGTCCTCGAAACCGACAAAAGACACCTTGACAGAAACGATATTACCGTATACGGCTTTGTTGAATTTCAAAACACAAGAAGACATTAAAACACAAAAAAGCACACTAAAAAGATGTTTATGGCGGTAGCTTGCTGCCGCCATTGTAAACAATAAGAAATCAATCATACAACGGGGAGCTCCCCTCTCCCCGCAACAAAAGGAGTACGAGCAAATGCTCGTACTCCTTTTCCATATCAGCAGAACAATAAAACAGATTTCCCTCGCGGAGAAAGTCTGCACTCGACACGCTGATCAATGCATAAAATGATCGTTAATTACCGTATCCAAAGATTATATAATTATATCAAAAAGCATATAACAAATCAATCCCCTCTCCGGTGTGTAGCAAAGCAGCACATACCAAACCTCTCCCTCGCGGGGAGCAAAGCGGCACACTTTAAGCCTCTCCCTCCGGGAGAGGTGTCGGCCAAGCCGACGGAGAGGGATGAAGCACAAAAAAAAAAACATATCCTGTTGGGGAAGGTGGCTCGGCATAGCACAAAATATATCAAA
>JAFSAM010000028.1 GCA_017441005.1 Clostridia bacterium
CGTCAGCCTACGGCTGACACCTCCCCCAAAGGGGAGGCTTAAATTGTGCCGCTTCGCTACCCGGAGGAGGGAGAGGCTTAGTTTGTGCCGCTTCGCTACCTTCTCGGAGGGAGGCTCCGGTAGGGGGGCACTGGACTATCATTCACTTCATCTGTGTTCTTTGCACCGGTGTTTAGATTTTCGGTGTAGAAACCACTTTCAGCACACCTTAGTTTACATGGGTTATCCTCGTTGTATTCGCAGGCATTGCAGCTGTTGACAAGTTCGTTTTCGAGAAGAAATAAGAATACATAATTAAAACAAAAAAGTACGGTATATGGGTCAAACCCATATACCGTTTTTTCGTTATTCTTCCTTTTTTATTATATATTATAATATTACAAAGGCAAATTGGACAGTATTTTTTCGGGGGCAGTTTCCAAACAATAAGCAAGCATACGCAAGCCGTATCTGCTTGGCAACTGACAAAAAGCCTCGCTCCATCGGGAGTTTCGTGTCTGCGGAGAATGCGCATCGGAAGCGATGCAGTTTACCCAGCCGTTTTTCATAAATAGGTCGGCACAAGTGAATGACGCCTCGCCGAAATGTCCCAGGAGGCTGTCTCTGTTGACCTGAATTCCGTACCCTTTTTTGTGCCACGTTTCGACCAGCTTGGGGCGGTGTCTTACGGCACGGTATCTTTCGGGGTGGGCAATTATCGGAACAAACCCATTATTCTTGCATCTGTCCAACAAGCCGTCAAAATATGCTTCATCCTCGTCTAAATCAAACTCCACAAGAAAATATGACGAATCGGGATAAGTCCAGACCTCTCCCTTTTTCAACAGTTCGGGAAGCTCGTCGGTCGCCATAATTTCCATTCCCTTTTCCAATTTAACGTTGATCTGCTCATTCTTCAAAACCGACGAAAGCTCTCTGTAAGCCTCTTCGATTTCAGCCAATGACGCACCGCAACCGCGACAGTAATGTGGGGTAGCAACTATCTTTTTGATTCCGCATTTTTCTGCCTGAATTGCCATTTCGACAGCATCTTCCATCGAAAGCGCGCCGTCGTCTACTCCCGGCAAAATATGATTGTGCAAATCAATGATCATCGGGATCTCCTTCTAAACTTCAATAACAAACGCAACAAAAGCGGTCTTAGGGGATACATCACCCTCCAAACAAAACTGCTCATTCTGTAAAGCAAGGAGCTGCATAAAACGTGTTTGCCTTTTCTTGTAAAGCCTACCGCCTTACCCAAAACGCAATCGGCAGACACTTCCTTATCATAATAGCAGTTATAGTCACCCGCTGTTTTTATCACGCCTTTTTTTGCCTTCATAACACGGTGGAGCAAATACCCCTGCTCCGCCCGATACAGCACGATGTCACCCTTACGGACGTCGGATGCAACCGTCTTACGCAGGGTCACACGGTCTCTTCCGTGGGCAAGTAACGGCCACATACTTGTGCCGGTAACGGTAAACTCCGCATCGTAGCCTTCTTCCAACAACTGAACTACAGCCCCCAACAGATCCTCGGGGGACAACAGCTCCAACTCCTTCGTAATCATAGCGGTATATTCTCCAATGCACCGTACAGTGTATCGACCGACCGAACGTCTTTTGTACATTGAAGTCTCAAAATCGGCAGCTTCTCTAAAAACCTATCGAGGAGGGACAGCATTTCCTCGGTCATTTCTCTATGCCAAGACGGATACACCGCAAAATTGAGCAACGACATACCCGTTTCTTTTGTAACCTCGTTTTGTTCTCCGCGATCCAAAATCACTACCGCCTGTAATTTAACGGTACGGTTAATATTTTCTCCGCTTGTTCCGCACCAAGGGGTGCCGAAGCCATACCAGCTTCCGTTGCTCTCAAAACAAGTCGCTCTGTCTCCGTTTATGATCAATGCGTTTTTAGAGTCTCTCCACAGTCTTGCGTGGGTGGTTTTTCCGACTCCCGACTCTGCACAGACCAGAAAGCCTCTTCCGCGCTCCTCGATCAAAACGCCGTGAAAGGTCAATACCTTTTGGTATATAAACAAATAAAAAATCAAAAAAGTAAGTGATTCAAACGCCCCCATTCCGACGGTATCGGAGCGGTCTGACGTCAAGGTTATACTTTTTCTGTCTGCCGACACGGCATACTGCAATTGACAAGTTCCCGTTTTCTTGTCTGTCTGTTGCCAAAGGAGTCTTCCGTCGGCAAGTGCATATATCTGCCTTATAATACAGCCCTGTTCATCCTCAAAGACAAGCTCTCCCTGCGGAAAAAGCAACTGCTCTTCATAATCCACAACGATATTCGGCTGTCCGCTTTCAATCTTATACTGATCAAGCTTCCAGCTCCAAAACGGCCAAACTTTATGGCACGGAAGAGCTTTGAACAAAACTTTTATCGGCCCGAAGCCGCACAGCAAATCCATCTCAGCTCCAGGTGGGGTCGAGGCTGGGCGAGAATACAGATCCCTTGAAGTTAGTGGGCTTATTCGGCATATTTGCAATAGTTCTTGCAATAACCGCCTGCATATCCGCATCCGCCATCGCTCTTTCTTCCGCTGTCATATCCTCGGGAAAATATTTAATATCAAATACTACGTTTTTGGTACATCCGCCACCTACGGCATAAAGCTCTGCATAACCCTTACCGTATGTGTTGTAGTAAAAAGGCTTTGTATTTTGAGCATACGCCCAACATACGTCGGCAATAGCTTTGTTGTTGCGTATTGGAACCCAATACATTTCAGGACTTTTGTAAATCTTTTTCATTATTACCTCTTCTGTCCGATAAAAGTACTTTGGTAATTTGACATACATATTCAGGCCTTCCGCTGAGATTTCCGCACTCTGCCATACGGACAGCGGGACAAACCTGACAAAAAGTTATATAGGGACAGGCAGTACAGGTCGGGTCGACCTCGGGCAAATGCACCGTGTTCGGCCATTCCTCCCACGCCCTTAAGAAACCGTTTTTGACGGCATCGGTGCTGAAGCAATCTAACATCTGGCAACCCAGAAGCTTACCGTCCCACGTTATTGTAAAACTGTTCATTCCGCCTTGACAACCAAGCAGGGTAAATTTGTTCTTTTCGGATGCACAGTATTGTTTTGCATCTATCGGTTTTAATCCGATCTGATCTCGCCTTTCGGGCGGAAACAGCTCACGAACGCGCTCCAAAGTGCGTTCGACAAGCAGATCCACGTTTTCTTCGGGAGACAGTCGGCATTCGGCAATCGGCATACAACCGCCGCGCACACCTTGAAAAACGGTAGTCGAATGTGTTACGGGGAGGTCAAACTCTTGCTTTATAATATCCGAAACTGCCTTCGTCTCGTGTCTGTTATCCTTTACAACGGTAGTTCTGAACTCTATTTCCGACGGCAACGTCGATAAGGTGCGGGCGCCCTCGATTGCTCGGTCAAAGCCGTCTCGGCTTCCGCACAGCCTTTCGTAAGTCTCGTTTGAAGCTCCGTAAAGGGTGATTCCTATGCGGTGCGGCGGACATCGTCGAAAGGTCTCCATTACCTTTTCCGTTATCAGGGTTGCATTGGTATAAACGGTTATTATAAACCCACGTCGATACATACTTTCGTATATTTCGCAAAAATCTTTGCGAAGCAGAGGTTCTCCGCCGGTAATCAAAATATTAAGCACACCGGCATCAAACATTTCTTTTATCAAATCTTCCCATTGAGCCGAGCTTAACTCGCCCTTCATCAGTCGGGAATCTGCTTCGTCTCCGTGCCGAAACATACACATTTTGCATTTCAGATTACATCGTAACGTAAGCTCCAAAGTGGCGTTTATGGGATACCTTACGGGCATTTTTTTAAGCTTATTCATATACATTTACCATTGAATTGCGCTGCAACATTTCTAAAAAATTTTTCACGTCACTATATGCAACATCTTCCGATACTTCAAATTCTTCTGTCATAAGTTTTGTCAATTCGTCGGCGGTTTTCGGCTCTTTTAAGGAGTCCCAGATAAATGATGCCGACGGGTTAAGTGTGATATACCCGTTGAAATTCGCCACGTTTGCTCCCACGGATATTAAAACGTCGTTGTCTGCCACCTTGCGGTGTATATAACATTCTTTTGCCCGGTATTTTTTATTCACGGCTTAATCACACTCTTTTTTTTACATATTTTTCATTATTTGCTCTGCTTGTTCTTTTTCAATAAACGTTATGTTACGGTCCTTGATCAGATAAGCCTTTTGGCAAATCGCCAGAACAGAGGACTTGTGTGTTGTAATTATACAGGTGCGCCCTTTTCGGCACTCCATAATGTTTTCAAGCAGCTTTCTTTCTGTTCTTACGTCTAAAGCGCTTGTCGCTTCGTCAAGCAATAATATCGGGGCGTCCGATAAAATCGCACGCGCAAGTGCAAGTCGCTGTATCTGTCCCTTGCTCAGACGGCTTCCGTTTTCTCCTACCCTTGTATGCACTCCGTTCGGCAATGCGCTTACAAACTCATACGCACAAGCATTTTTTAACGCTTCTTCCATCATCTCTTCGGTAGCATTGGGATTTGTGAGCCTGAGATTCTCCGCTACCGTTCCCGAAAACAACGTGTTGTCCTGCGGAACGTAAGCAAACAAACTGCGTGTCGAAGGCGAGACGTCAAGCTCTATATTCAAATTATCACAGCAAAGCGATATATTTTCTTTATCCGAAGACAGCAAACCGAGCATTAACCTCAAAAGCGTGGTCTTTCCTCCGCCCGATGGTCCGATGAATGCGACACACTCGCCAGTATCTGCCCGAAAAGCACAGTTTTTGAATACTTCCTTGCCGTCTTTGTACGAAAAGCTCATATTCTCTGCCTGTACTCTTACTCCGCAACCGCTTTGAAGAATGCTTTGTACCTCGGTCTGATGCGTTTGTTTTTCTGTCGGCAGCTGTGTGATCTCCATGATTCTTCCGGCGGCGGTCGCCGCGGTTACCGCATTCGGAATCAACGATACAAGCGCGCCGAATGCCCCTGCGAGACTGCCCGACAACTGTAAAAACAGCATCATCTCACCAAAAGTAATGTGGTTTCCCCACAAACGGTATGCGCTCCACAAGAAGCATACACCGCCGACCACCATTCCCACAAACGACAAAAACGTGGAAGTGAAAATGGAAAACTTGTTATATTCAAGAGTTGCCTCTTTCTGTTTTTCTTGCAGATCCTTTAATTTATCCGAGTACGTGTCTATTGCGTGATACGCCTTGATAAAACGTATATTGCGGAATGCCTCGGTATGAAAAACACTTGTTTCGGATGCAATGTTTCGCATTTCTTTACTGTGTTTGCGGATTCGCTTTATCAAAAAGCTTGACAAAAACAGAGTGATCGGCGCACTTGCCAATGCCAACAGCGCCAGGGTCGAATCAAACCAAAACAGCACCAAAAAAGTTCCTGTAAACTTGAGAAAGTTTACCACCAAAGACGGTATCCAGCCGATAACGTTACCCGCTATCGTGTCGGTGTCCCTCGCAGAGCGTGTCAGAAGGTCACCCGAGTGATACTCGGACAATGGCTCCCACTCAGCCTGCATAATTCTACTAAAAATATCCGCCCGTAGATCCTGACTGACACGGAGCTGCACCTTTGCCGAAATTCTCGAGGATAAACCACCGAGAACAATGGTCGTAACGTTCATCACGACGTAAATGATTGCCGCCTGCACTACATGTCCCGTTCTCTGCCCTGTCACAATGTCAATTATATCCTTGCTGACAATGCCTGCGGCAAGACCGATCAGCGTGGTGACTATGCCTAAGAATATATACCAACAGATCGCCCATATATATCGACGGCTGTAAGCGCCGATCCACTTTAGCTCTTCGATTATCTGAAAGGCCGTTTTATCTTTAATTTTTTCAATCAGCCTTTTAATCATTGGCATCTCTGCTCCCGTCTGTACTTTTTTACTTCTTGCTTTCTCCCGATTCCGAATAGTAACTGTATTTACCGTAGCTGCCGTACTTACCGTAACTGTATTTTCCGTAACCGTACTTACCGTAGCCGCGCGTTATTTCCTGCGCTCCGTTCAGCACGTATCCAAGCATTTTGTTTTCCGAATCGTTTATGCCCTCTACGGCGTCTACAATTCTGTTGACTGTCATATAGTCCTGCTGGACAACGTACAGTATACCGTCTGCATATTGCTTAAAGAGGAATGCGTCGGTAAGCTGTCCGCAGGGAGGCGTATCGATTATTACTATATCTGCCCACGACCTGAACGATTCCATCATTTTTTTCATTTTCGGAGAATCGATAAGCAATGTGGGTTTTTCTACCGAAACGGTGTTCAAAACCAGAATCAATTTATCTTCTTTTGCCTTGCGGGTCACCGTCTCCACGGCCGCTTTGCCCGAAAGCACGTCTTCTATCGACATTTGTTCTTTTTTAAATCCGAAATGTTTATACTGAGTAGGTTTGCGCAAATCGCCGTCAAAAAGAACTACTTTTTTGCCCCAATGAGCAAAGCTTTCCGCCAAATTCCGACTTATGACACTTTTTCCTTCTCCCGAGGCGGTACTGGTAACGATTATCACCTTTGCATCCTTCCGCTTCATGGTGCTTTCCAGCTTTCTTGCAATACCGCGTATACTCTCGCGGAATGCGCCCTGCTCTCGCGTCACACTTACGGACTTGTGATCGTCCTTTAAGTTTTTATCCGTCTCCATCAACGGAACTACGCCAAAGCACTGCATATTCAAATAACTCTCCAAACCGTCAGGCTGAATAACCGTACGTTTGAACATTGAATACAGCACCACCGTACCCATACACAATACAATGCCGACGAATGCACCAAGCACAAAATTCTTCGTTTTGTTCGGCGCGTTGTACGGTGTTTTATCGACAATCGGTCCCTCGATGATCTCGGTTTCCATATCGCCCACCACGTACCGTGCGGCATCGCCGTATACCGCCATCACAGCCTCGAGCAACGAGCTTGCATTTTCGGGGGTGTTGCTGTAAGCGGTCAGCACGAATATATTGGATTTTTTGATGCTCCTTGCGTTTACACTTCCTCCCGTCTTGTTATCTCCCAATTGTTCTTTTATTTCATCGGAGAGAAAGTCGCTGTTTAAAAGATACTTGAAGGTAGCATCCAACTGCTCTGCCAGATCCTGATCGTAATACACCGAATAAAGGGTGTTTGTATCACTCAACGTGGATTTGTTGATCACACGGACAGAAATGGAATAATATGCTCTGTAGCTCGGTGTATAATTTCGCTGTTGAAGCATACTGTAACCAAATGCGCAAAGCACAATCACCGCCAAAATTATGAACCAGAATCTTTTTACAATCTGCAAGGAGTGAAACGTTATACGTCCTATATCAAAACCGAAGGATTGGCTGTCCTGCTGTTTTTTCTCTTCTTGCTCCATGCTCATTCCTCCGTTTTTGTTTTGCCGTAATAACCGTAAGCTCCGTAGCGGCTGTCTGCCATACTGATCATGTCACTGTCTTGATAATTATTCAAAACATATCCGAGATACTTGCCGCCCTCTTCCTGCATTTCTTCCGAAACGGCACGGCATATATCATAAGATGCCCAGTCTTGTCTGACGACCAATACAGTGCAATCCGCAAGCTGTAACAGCATTCCCGTATCCGCCGTCGCTGTAAACGGTGCGCTGTCAAAAACAACGAAGTCGGTTTTTTCCTTCAGTTCGTCCACAAACTTTTTCAGCTCATCGCTGTGTAAAAGTCGGTCGCCCTTCGCGCCGATACGGGAATTGGTCACGACAAGCAGTCTGTCATCCCCCTCCAAAGACGGAGCCTTCCCTTCTTTCAAGCAGGTTAACAAGTCTGCCTGTTTACTGTTGCTGAAGATTTTATAACCGGCGGGCTTTCTCAAGTCCATATCCAAGTAAGCAACCTTGTGGCCGTGTCTTGCGAGCGCATAAGCCATATTGGCGGAAAAGGTGGTCTTTCCTTCGTTTTCCGCTACACTTGTAACAAGAAGCACCTTTTTGCCGTCTTTTTGCATTTGACTGCGGATCTTGTGTGCTATTTGCAAAACCGCTTCTTTGTATTTGAAGCTGGTGCCTGCATCAATAATCAACAAGCCTCTGTTCTTTTTCTTGAAGAAAAATTGATACCGTCTTTCTTTTCGGAGAACACCCAAAGGCCGTTCTTCCATTCGCCGCTTTGCGCATGCCATCGTTTTTACCGTGGGGCGCATAACGGACAGAACCGCAACTAAAAACATCATCAGCACTACTGCCAAAAAAGCACCTTTGGTCATCATACCGTTTATATCGATGGGATTAGACGGTGCTAAAGAGATCTGCGGCTTCTTCAAAACGTCAAGCACCACTCCGCCGAACAAATACCCCGAAACACGACGATAATTCTTCATTACCGATTGCATAACCGCGTGTGCATTGCTCGGAGAGTCGGACTTTACCGACACAATCAGTATGTTCGTTCCCGAAGCCACCGAGGCATTGACGGTAAACGGAATACCGGGATCCTGAAGATCCTCTTTTATCATACGGTTCAACACGTCGCTCGCAAACACTTCCTTGAACACCTCCGCCATTTCGTTGGCGGTGCTTATGGAAGAATAAAAACCAATGTACGATCCGTTGCTTCTGGGCGATACAACAAACGTCGCCTCGGTCGTATATGTGTTTTTGTAAAACACCTTGGAATACGAAAACACGCCGATGCATACTATGATTGCGGCTAATACAGCCAACCATATATTCTTTAAAACGTCCGAAATAACGATTCGGACATTGAGCTCATCCGCATAAAATAATTGCTTTTTTTTCATCGCGCACCCTCTACGATCACCGCAAGATACATAAAACCACTGATACCGCGCGAATCGGTAACCTCATAACAAATTTGACCGCCGCCGCTCTTGGTTAAGTCAACCTGGCTCTGAACCTTGACCTCCGAAACCGAAATCGGCTTGTTTTCAACGTCTCTCACCGACTCGATGTAGCTCAACGGGTCAAAATGCGCTCCAACCTCGGTGTATACCAAATATTCCTTCAGCTCGATTATGGGTGCATCGGCTGAATAAACACCGATATTCAAAGGAATTTTTGCATATATATCGTCACCGTAGTTGTTCGTCGCCAGAACCTCGATCTCGTATACACCCACCTTGTCGTCGGGGACGTTTGAAGATTCGAGCTTCAGCTTATATGTTATATCGCCGTCAAGGCAATCGATAAGCTCAAATCTGTCCATAATGGCTATCTGTTCGCCCAAACGGTACATAAGCGGCTGTTTGAGCCGAAGCCTCGGTGACTTGTAATCATCGTATTTTACCGTGCGCTGATAACGGCAAAAATTACTCTCGCTGTCGAAAACCACATAGCTGACCTCACACTCGCCCGGATTTTTAAAACGCGAGACCTTCTCCACCAATATTTTATCGGTCAAGTCTCCGTCACGGTCATCCGAAGCGGTCAACCCCTCCAAAAGCATACCGTCATCATCTTGCACACTCAAATGCAATTCTTCAATCGAACTGTAAATTTCGGGAGAAACACTGTCGCGCTGAGATAACTTGTACTCTGTCCATCCGCCGAGTGCTAACGCAGCCAGAAATATTACAATTGTCACAATCCTTAAATATCTCATATTTCCCTCTTCTTACAGCTTTGTTTCTTCTCCGAAGCGGACCTTCGTTTTTAAAAAAGTTTACCGCATCTTATATCATGATAGCACATATATCGATATAAATCAAGTTTTTTTATTAATATATATTATATTATAAGGATCTTCTTTTGAATTATAGCACTCAAAGTATGACAAACCTCTTACAAATCAAGTACAAAAAAACAAAATTCGCCGATTTTAATATGGGTAATTGACGGAGATGCCCTTCTCGGCGACATTACACTCAAGGCATCCGTAGGAAGAAAGATCACCGTAAACGGACTTGAGACCACCGACAACGGCGGCTACTTCCACGAGCCCGAGGTAGGTGCCACGAGCACGGCTACAAGCCCTCGTTCAGAAGCGAACTTATAAAGCCCCCCGGTAATTACTGTTTTCCCGAAAAAACAAGTATACGCAAAACAGAGCGGAAAAATTCCGCTCTGTTTTTATTTTTCGGCATTGCAATAAGCCGTATCATTTTTTTGTTGTGCTTCTTTTTCGGCGGCGTCTGCTACCGAAGAATTGCGCGCACTGATCTTTTTTGCATTTGCCAGCATCAGCTTCAGGCGGTTTTCCTGATTTACGCGGCTCGCTCCCGCATCGTAGTCAATGGCTACGATATTTACGTCGGGGAAAAGCTCCTTAATAGGCTTCATCATACCCTTTCCGCAAATATGGTTCGGCAGACATCCAAATGGCTGTGTGCAAACTATGTTGTTGCACCCTGATTCTGCAAGCTCCACCATTTCTGCCGTCAACAGCCAGCCCTCGCCCATCTGCACTGCAGTGCTGATAAGACCGTCCGCCAGATGCACCACCCTGTCAAACGGAGTAAGTCCGTCAAACCTGCCCGATTCGACAAGAGCCTCGCTGATATGAGTTCTCTTTTTGTTGAGATAATTATACACGAACTTTGTCAAGCGGTATTTCAAATGGCTGTTCTTATATATTTCGTGCTCCGCTATCATATCGTAAACACAGTACATTGCAAAATCACAAAGTCCCGGTACTACCGACTGTCCGCCCTCATTTATGATAAATCGCTCGAGGTCGTTGTTACCGAGCGGAGAATATTTCACAAATATTTCTCCCACGATGCCTACCTTTACAGCCTTCCTGTTCTCGATCGGTATTTCCATAAACGATTTGATGATCTCTCGGTATTTCCCTCTGACCTTTTTATAGCTGATCCGCTTCGATGCGCCAAGCTCCTCGCCGAGCCTCCTTACCCACTCGTCCGCAAGGCGTTCGGCACTCCCCTTTTCGGTTTCAAAAGGGCGCACCTGATTCACAAGATTCATCAAAAGATCTCCGTACAAAACGGCATATACAAGCTGTTTCATCTTCTTCAGATCAAGCTTAAAGCCCGAATGCTTTTCGAGCCCAGCAAAGCTTAAGGAGATGACGGGCACGTATTCCATCCCCGCCTTCTTGAGTGCCTTGCGAATCAGAGAAATATAGTTCGAAGCACGGCATCCGCCGCCCGTCTGGAACATAATGAGCGCTGTCTTACGGGTATCGTACTCACCCGAAAGAAGTGCATCCATAAACTGACCGATCATCAGTATTGCGGGATAACAGGTATCGTTATGAGTATACTTCAGCCCCGTCTCGGCTATTTGCGGTCCGCTGTTCTCAAGCACCTTCAGCGTATATCCGTGAGTTTTCAACACACTGGAGATCAATTTGAAATGCATCGGAAGCATATTGGGCACAAGGACCGTATAATCCTTGATCATTTCCTTTGTAAAAGGAACATAGCTTTTGTCCTGCATTCTCCTTCATCCCCTTTCGTCAAGTGCGCCGAGCAGACTGCGGAGTCTGATCTTTACGGCACCGAGGTTTGTGATCTCATCGATCTTGATCTGTGTATAATACTTATTGCTGTCTTCAAGTATGGAACGCACCTCGTCGGTCGTGATCGCATCCACACCGCAACCGAACGATACGAGCTGTACAAGCTCGGTGTCCTTATGCTCTGCGGCATAAGCCGCCGCACGGTAAAGACGTGCGTGGAAGGTCCATTGGTCAAGCACCTTTACATACTGTACGGGAGACAGATGGCAAACACTGTCCTCGCTTACCACCACAAAACCGAGTGAAGACGCCAGCTTATCTATGCCGTGTCCGATCTCGGGATCGATATGGTAGGGTCTGCCCGCCAGGATCATAATGCGTCGGCCATGGCTCCTTGCGTATTCGATCGCCCTTTCTCCCTGTTTTCGCAGCTCTGCCTTATATGCCTCATAAGCGGCAAAAGCTTCTTTCGCCGCCCTTTTGACCTCCGATCTCGCAATGCCCGAGTCAAGCTTGCATAAGATCGGATAAAAGGTCTTCGTAAGCTCCCTTGCATTTTCTACGCTCAAATAGGGATACAGGAAGCGCACCTTCTGCAATTCTTCCATATTTCCGTTTAAAAGCTCGGCATAATACGCCACGACAGGACAGTTATAATGGTTGTCCGAAGCCCCCTCGTCGATATTATATGTAAGTCCCGGATAGAAAAGAGTATCGATGCCGTCCTCGATCAATTCGAGAATATGCCCGTGCATGATCTTTGCCGGATAACAAGCGGTATCCGACGGGATCGTAAACTGCCCCTTCTCGTACGTTGCGCGGTTAGACTGCTTCGAAAAGCAGACCTCAAAGCCGAGAGACGTGAAAAATGCGTGCCACAGGGGGGCTAATTCATACGTCGAAAGTGCCGTCGGTATGCCGATTTTTCCCCTCGTTCCCTTTATTGGCTTCAAAGAAGAATGATATTCCCTCTTCCAAGCGTGAAGATTGGGCAATTCTTCGCTTTTTTGCTCTCCAAGACCCTTTGAGCACTGATTACCCGATATATATCGCTTGCCGTCAGAAAAACGGTTGACCGTCAGACTGCAACGGTTTGCGCAGCCGCCGCATACGGCGGTAGTCGATTTGTGGGTAAACACCTTCAGCTCCTCTTCGGTGAGGAGTGTGCTTTCTTTATTATTCATACAGTGAATTGCCGCACCGTAAGCCCCCATCAAGCCCGCGATCGACGGACGTATGACGTTTGCGCCAAGCTCCTTCTCAAAAGCCCGCAGTACGGCATCGTTGTAAAACGTACCGCCCTGAACGACAATGCTTTTTCCGAGCTCCTTCGGCGATACGGCACGTATCACCTTATAAATTGCATTTTTTACTACACTGACAGAAAGACCTGCAGATATGTCCTCGACAGTCGCGCCGTCCTTTTGTGACTGCTTGACCGATGAATTCATAAACACGGTACAGCGTGACCCGAGGTTTACCGGTGCACTTGCGAATATTCCCAGCCTTGCAAAGTCCTTTATATCATAGCCCATAGCCTTTGCAAACGTTTCGATAAACGAACCGCAGCCCGATGAGCAAGCCTCGTTAAGCATAATGCTGTCGATAGCACCGTTTCGGATCCTAAAGCATTTAATATCCTGACCGCCGATGTCCAGAATAAAGTCTACGTCGGGCTGAAAATGCTTTGCCGCCGTATAGTGCGCTATCGTCTCGACGATTCCCTCGTCAACGTGGAACGCGTGCTTTATCAATTCCTCGCCGTAGCCTGTAACGGCGCTTCCGCATATTTTGATCCTGTTTCCGATAAGTCGGTATATCTCACCCAGCTGTTCGAGAACGAGGGTGACGGGATTTCCTCTGTTTGAGCTGTAATACGAATACAGTATCGATCTGTCTTCACCGATCAGCACAAGCTTTGTGGTCGTGCTTCCGCAGTCGATACCGAGCCACGCGTTTCCGCTGTACGTTGCTATATCGACAGTAGGAACAGATGCGCGTCTGTGTCTTGCGCGGAATGCCTCATACTCCATCTCGCTCACAAACAGAGGCTCAAGCCGGTCGGTGCTGTGAGCCTCGGCCGACGTACTGTTTTCGATCCTTCTCAGTACGGAAGAAAAACGCATCGGCTCGTGATCTCTTGCAACCATCGCCGCGCCCATTGCAACCGAATACAAGGCATACTCGGGAAACACCGCTCTTTCGGGAGTGAGCTTCAAGGTTTCGCAAAAACGCTTTTGCAGACCGTGACAGTAATAAAGAGGTCCGCCCAAAAACATTACCTTACCCTCTATCTTACGTCCTTGGATAAGTCCGGTAATCGTCTGATTTACCACGGCCTGGAATATGCTTGCCGCCACGTCGGATTTGTTTGCCCCCTGGTTAAGCAACGGCTGAATATCCGTTTTTGCAAAAACGCCGCATCGGGATGCGATCGGATATATCTTTGTAGCCGAAAGACTCGCCTCGTCCATCTCGTCGGCAGTCATATTGAGAAGAACTGCCATCTGGTCAATAAATGCGCCCGTACCTCCGGCACATGTTCCGTTCATTCTCTCGTCAACACCGCCGTTAAAGAAAATGACCTTAGCGTCCTCGCCGCCGAGCTCGATAACCACACCCGTATCGGGAGCTTTCTGCTCGACGACCTCGCCCGTTGCATAGACCTCCTGCACAAACGGCAGACCCGCCGCCTCCGCCATACCCATGCCCGCAGATCCGGACACTGTGACGGACACCTCGTCGATCTGTATTTCTTTTTTCATTTCAAGAAGCATCTCCAGTGTCGTTTGACGCACCTTTGACAGATGTCTTCTGTATTTTTCATATAAAACCGTATCTCCGTCCATCAGCACCAGCTTTGCCGTGGTAGAGCCGATATCTATTCCAAGCGTTAATTTTCTTCCCACCCGAGGATTACCTCCCTGTCACTTCTGCCGCCATTCTTCCCAAAAAAGGCAACGGCTCTTAAAAACTAAGGCAAGTTTTGTTGTCTTTGCCTATCCTATATTTCTATTTCCGCATTTTTTAAAACGTCATGTATCTCGTTTGATATTTCGGCAAACTCGAGCATTCTGTCCATACCGACTCTGTCGATAATTTCACCCATCGTTTTGTATATGTTCTCCCGCAATCGGTATGCCGACTGCCTTCCGTATTCCGACAGCCTTACGACCACTATCCTGCCGTCCTCGGAATCGCTTACCCTTTCGATGAGCCCCTTTGCCACCATTTTCTTCAAAAGAACGGCAACCCTTGCGGTGCTGACCTTCATGTGCTCGCTGATCTTGCCCGCCGTTACCCTTCCGTCGGTCTCATACAGATATTTCAGAATCGCCCGAATTCCCATAGTGTTTCTGTCAATACTTTGAAACTGCTCCGACGGCGGTGCCTTTCGCATCAGTTCAAGCAAGACTTCTATTTGCTCTCCGGTAGCCATACCCTTTGTTCATCCCTTCCGATAAATTGCTAACTGGGTTAGATTATATCACCATATCACGTTAAGGTCAAGGCGATAGTGCAAAAAAAATGACGGAGTTTGTAAACAAATGTTGAATTGACAACTTTCACCCTCCCTGCAGTGTCACCGAATCGGTTTCGACTATTATTGTTTTTGCTGCATATTATACCAATTTATTACGTATATTTTAACAAAAAATAAAAACATCCATTGACACAAAGGAATATCGGTGATATAATATAGTTGACTAAGTATTTTTAAGGAGGATTATCCTATGTTTTGTAACAAATGCGGTGCTCAGATAGCTGACGGCTCCATGTTCTGTGACAAGTGCGGAGCTTCCCAGCAGGCAGCTCAGGCACCTCAGCAGCCCCAGTATCAGGCTCCCCAGCAGCCCCAGTATCAGGCTCCCCAGCAGCCCCAGTATCAGGCTCCTCAGCAGCCCCAGTATCAGGCTCCCCAGCAGCCTCAGTATCAGGCTCCTCAGCAGCCTCAGTATCAGGCTCCCCAGCAGCCTCAGTACCAGGCTCCTCAGCAGCCTCAGTATCAGGCTCCTCAGCAGCCCAGATATCAGGCTCCCCAGCAGCCTATGAACATCGCTTCTCTCAAGAAGTATACGCCCTTCATTGCCGTTGGTATGGCAGCAATCGCATTGCTCTTCGGTATCATCGTACTCTTCAATATGTTTGACGTAAGTGCAACTGTTTCAGCAGGCGCATGGGGTTCACAAACAGCTTCCGGTGACGTTTCCGAAATACTTGAAGGTGACGGAATGGGCATCATTCAAGTAGGTAATATCATCTTCGGTCTCGTCCTCATCGTAATCGCAGCAGTCGGCGGTCTTTTCTTCGCAAAGAATTACGGCGTTAAGATCTACGATTCTCTTACCGCAGTACCTTTCGTTAAGAAGGATTCTCCCCTCTTCGCTATGGGTGCTCTCGGTGCGATTGGCGCGCTCATCCACTTCATCTGCTTCCTTTGCGCAGGCTCTTCAGAAAGCAGCTTCGGTGTAACCGCTTCCGTTTCAGTCAGCGCTCCTTGGTTTACATGGGTTATCCTCATTGTATTCGCAGGCATCGCTGCACTCGATATGTTCGTATTCAACAAGAAGAACTAAGAATTACATAACAAATACCAAAAACGGTATGCGGAAAAATTCCGCATACCGTTTTTTTGATTTTATGTCTAAAAATATTTGTTATTGTGCCGTACCGTCGGGAGAATCGGGGACGTTATTGCTGTTATTGTTATTGTTATTGCTGTTATTGTTGTTATTGTTTTTCTTCTTTTTCTTTATAAGCCCCAGAACCGCACCGGCACATCCTCCGGCCACAGCACCGACAAGAGCATTCTTCCAAACGCCGTCAAACAGGGAAGCATTCTTTTTCTCCTTCAGAGAAGTATCGACGTCAAACTCTATATTATCAACAATATCCTCTATGATATTGTATTCTTGCTCGGTGATCTCTGTCATCGACTGGAAGGTAAATGTATATACATCTTTATTTACGACAGTCACAAACTCGCACAAATAGTAGCCTGCTTCTGAATCATAATAATCTATCCTTGCAAATTTATATTCGCTCTTATAAACAGAATAATCGTCTATTCCCAACCTTTTACCAAGCTCTTTTGCAAAATCGGCCACTTCCTCATCAGTATAATTGGACAGGTTTGCCACACCCGAGTCGGTTGCGTTTTTCCGAACAAGCATTTCAAGGAATTCGCCGTCATCAAAAAACAAAATCGAATCCATATAAGCATCATTGTCATAAAGAATGCTGTGCATACTGTCATAAGTAATTCCGAGCTCGTCGAGCTCTGCATTGTTTTCTATATTATCGCGTGTAAATACGTACCACATAGAATCGTCCAACTCAACAGTCATATCCGTTCCGTCAAGCTTGTATGTCTTTGCGCTGACGGTCAGCGGCAGCATCATAACAAAAACAGTAAATGCCAATATCAAGATCCGTATGCTCTTTTTCACTACTGTATACCTCCGTAGATTTTTCTTAATTATATCATAACCTTGAAAGCATTGCAATACATTTCACCGCGTAATGTACTACGCTGACCGATCACTGTGCCGAAAATTAATAAAACTGACGTACATTTTTTGTCTTTGCTTGACGAATCGTAAAAAATATGGTATCATTATATGGATTTAAGACTTCGTCGAATTGGCTTTTGTGTGAACGATATAAAGAAAGGAGCCTATACATATATGAAAAAAACATTTGCTTTCGTTTCGATTTTTATATTATCGCTCTTTTCTCTTACCGGCTGCGGCAAAACCGAAGGAAAAAGCTCGAGCATAACCGTAATTTACGGGGTGATCGCCCTTTTGTCGGCAATTATTCTGATCGGTTTTCTCGTTCGCGAGAAGAAAAAAACCAACTGGTTTTCACTCCTGTTCTTCTTGGTATTTGTAGTTAACCTAAGCTATTTCTGGCTTTCCGTTTCAAATACGCTCGGTATGGCTCTCATGGCAAATCGCATCGCATATTTAGGCTCGACTTTCCTGCCGATGACCATGCTGTTTATAATTTTGGATGCGACAAACACCACCTATCCCAAGTGGTTGTCCCCTGCCCTTTCCGCCTTCGGTGCAATTGTATTTTTGTTCACGGCAAGTCAGGGCATATTCTCGTTCTATTACAAATCGGTCGAGCTTGACACCTCGCTCGGTTACTCGTTCCTCGTGAAGGAGTACGGCCCCCTTCATCTGCTTTATTCGGTATATCTGATCGGCTATTTTGCCGTTATGGTAGGCTTTATCATACTTGCAATAACAAAAAAGAAAACCGACTCCCCCTCCCATGCCGTTGTCCTTGTTTGCTCGGTTTTGGCGAATATAGGCGTTTGGACACTCGGCAAAACGTGGGATATTGAGTTTGAATTTCTTTCGGTTTCCTATTTGATAAGCGAACTGTTCCTCATCGGTCTGCACACCCTCATCAGTGAAAACGAAAAGCTCAAAGCCCTTATTAAAGAGAAAGAGAGCGTACCGATGCCCATAGCGGTTACAGCCCCCGCCCTTGAAGGCACACCGGCATCGGAGGTCGATTCCGAAAAGCTCGATGCATTTCTTAAGGGGATCGAGGAGCTTACAAACACAGAAAAATTAATTTTCGATGCCTATATTGCCCATTCCTCCACAAAAGATATTATGGCTTCCCTAAACATTAAAGAAAATACACTGAAATTCCACAACAAAAATATATACGGCAAACTCGGAGTTTCCTCACGCAAGCAGCTTCAAGAGATCCACAGTATCATAGCGTCGCAAAACAACGATAAGACCGAATAACCACCAAAGAGGCAAAAAAATGAATAAAACTCTTTCCCTTGTCTTATGCTTGATTCTTATGTTGACCCTTGCTTCGTGTGCAGGTGAAACGGAAACTCAAAGCGATGCTGAAGCTACCGCCCTTGCCGAATCAGCCGCGGATACTACAGAAGAAACGTGTGCAGAAAAAACGCCGCTTTACGATGGAGCTCCAATATTCGATGCCGAAAAAGCATATAACAACTTGCTTGATAACTACTACAAGCTCATTGCAAATCCCGAAAACGAAGCCCTTTACTTTGAAGGGGCAACAGGCATTATTGAAGCAGTCTGCTCTCTCGGCGATGAAGCTCTCAATACCATCGGCTATGCCTTTTTGGATATTGATTCCGACGGGATCGAAGAACTCTTTATAGGAATTCTCTCCAAAAATGTCGAACACGTCAAAAACGAACTCTATGCCGTATATACTCACAACGGTGAAAAACCCGTTCTCCTGCTCGAAGGAATGGCGAGAAGTGCCTATTCTTACATAGGCAAGCAAAGCTTCTTCTATCACGGCTCGGGAGGTGTAGCTTACTCGTTTTTCGGAGAGTATGTATTTAAGGATGAGACACTTGTCCCCAAATACTATTACTTCACTTATGGGAGAACAGAAGAGTTCAGAAAGATCGGTTTCTACCACAATACAGGCGAACAGTGGGATAAACCCGTATCGGGAGAGCTTTTGGGAACGTCCGATGAATTCTTCGCCCTCCAAGACGAGCTTGCTCAAAAAACAGTACAAATCGAAAACATCAAATTTTCTGATTTCAAAATCGATAATTACTAAGTCGTTTTCCGATTACCTATCTGATTATCGATTATTTGTTATAAAATAAATAACCGACCTATAGCGCTTCCCAAATGGAGAGCCGCATAGGTCGGTTTTTCTTTATGATGTAATAACTATATTCAAAATTACTGCGTCTTATGCCGCGGCGGTTTCGTCAGTATCCTCGAGAGGCTCGCCGTTTTCGTTGAAGTATTCAACGGTAGTTGTGCCGTCGTCGTTATAAGTCGTTACTTCGAGCTTATACGATCCGCCGCCCCAAGAATCGACAAACAGAGGAATATACTTGATCTCCTGAATAAGCTTATCGCCGCTGAACTTCTTTTCGTTCATCTTCTTCGCGTTGTCGCCGTAAGTGTATTCCATTCTGTAGTCATATTCTATCGAACCGTCTGCCTTGTACATGGTTTCCTTCATAAGGTCGCCCTTGCTGTCGCTTTCGCATACGTACTTCGTGCCGTCCTCGTTGTACTGGGTAGACTTTGCCTCGTAATTGTAGCCGTCTGTATCTACGCCGTACTCTGCCTCGTAAGCAAGTCTGTCGCCCTTATACATCTTGATGGTCTTGATGTTTCCGTCTTCAAAGTATTCGTACTCATTCTTATCCTCGGTCGTGCTTCCGTCGGCAGCATAGTGGATACACTTTATCCAGTTGCCGTTATCGTCATAAAAATAAAGATCGCACGCGCCGTCCTTTTTGATTGCGGCAACACCGCATACAGAGCATTTTCCGGTTTCCGAATCGTGTGCTTCCACCTCTGTCTTTTCGTTACATTCGGTGCACAGCTTGAAGTGGCTGTCCTTGTCTACTACCCAATCAGCACCTACCGTATGCTCATGGGCTACACTCTCATTTTCTGTTTCCTTTGTGTTTTTGTCGGTATCTCCTCCGCAGCCTGCAAGAACAACTGCAGTAAGAAGGCATACGCCTGTCACACCCAACAATTTCTTAAAAAGCTTCATAAATATTCCCCTTTCGGATATTTTGAAAATTATTAACGCATTTATCGCAGTTTATCATATCCTGCCGTTATTGTCAACCTTATATTGTTAACAATCAAATAAAATTACAAATCGAAGTTCATCTTATCGTGCATAAAGTCAATAAATGTCCTTACGTTGCCGTATGCCGCCGCCTTTTTATAGTAAATGCATACCGTCTGGTACTCCTTGAAATCGGTTATATCAAGAGGAATCACGTCATTGTTTGCACTTACCTTGGCATATAATTCGCCCGCCGCGCCGACGGCAACACCCGAGCCGATTATTCGCATAAAGCAAGCGGAGTCGTTTACCTGTGCCACAAGGTTTGGCGAAAAGCCCGCCTTGTGACAGGCGTTCTGCAAGACCATATAATGATTACCGTAGAGACTCAGGTTGGCAAAGCTTTCGCTTTTCAACTGTTCGAGCGTAAGCTTATGTCCGCATAAGTGGCTATTCTTCGATGCATAAATAAGTATTCTCTGATTACAAAGCTCAAAAGAGTCCCATCCCGCATAGTCCTCGCCCGCGGTATCTATTATTACGTCATAGCCGTCATAATTGGTATCGTCGAAATCGGCTATCAGCTTAAATCTCGTATTGGAATGCTTTTGCTTATATTCCACCACCTTGTCGGTTATGTAGGTCCTCAATGCCTTTACAAGTATTCTGATCTCACGCGTGTCGTCTGCTCTATCGGAAACGGCACTCACCGCATCGTCAAGCTCCCTAAACACCACAGTCAGCGAATCGAGCATCCTCTTTCCGTTTTCGTTCAGCACGATCTTATTTGGCAGTCGGTCGAACAGCTTACAACCGAGCTCCTTTTCGAGCCTTTTTATTGATACCGACACCGATGTCGGCGGCACCATATATTTTTCGGCGGTCTTGGATATGCTCAAATACCGCGCGCTGTCAAAAAAGTATCTTAACTGCAATAATTCCATGTAGATTTCACCCCTTTGTCACAAGTATAGCATATCTTCAAAGTAATAGCAAGAGCATACTAAGATATTCTTTACAAATATACCGAGGAGAGTATAATTTTTTATAGAAATATTTTTTTGAGGTTTTCCTATGGATATCAAAGAACTGTTCGCCAAAATTGATGCGAACACAAAAAAATACACGGATTTTCTGTGCAAAATATGCTCGTTCGAGGCAAGGGCATACGACAAAGAGGAGCTTGACAGGTTAAGCGACTATATCACCGAATTTGCGGAAAAAGAAGGTTTTTCGGTCACCCGCACCCCTTTTGAAAAATGCGGAGACTTTCTCTCTGTCGAAATAAACCCCGATAAAGAAAAGGACGGTATCTTTCTTGCGCACACCGACACCGTACACGAAAAGGGGGCATTCGGCACACCCTCAGTCAGGGAGGATGACGAAAAAATCTATGCTCCCGGGGCTATCGACTGCAAGGGCGGTATTGCCATCGCAATGCTTCTTATGAAGGTGCTGAAGGAAAGCGGATATTCCAAGAATCTGAAGCTTCTTCTTACCACCGACGAAGAGATTTCAAACATACTCGGCGGTCAAAAGGAACGTGAGTTCTTCTATGACAGCGTTAAGGGCCATCCCTTCGCCATCAACTGCGAGACGACACAGTCCGACGAGGTATGCATTTCGAGAAAGGGCATACTGCGTTACAGAATAGACGTTACAGGTAAATCGGGACACTCGGGCATTCACTATTTCGAGAGTAAAAATGCGCTTGCCGAAGCGGCTCACAAAATCGTTGCACTCGAAAGCGCAAGTAAAAAAGGCGGCACGAGCTACAGCTGTAACATAATCAATGCAGGAAAAATCGCAAACATAATCCCGGGTGAATGTTCGTTTACCATCGACGTGAGAGTGCTTACCCATAAAGCGATTTCCGATGCTAAAGAAACGGTAAAAAACATAGTCGAAAAGAGCTACATCGGCGGTACGATGTCGACCTGTACTCTTCTCAGCGAAAGACCCCCTATGGAAAAGACCGACGATACCGTAAAGCTGTTTGACGAGCTGCTCGGAATCACTCAAAAATACGGGCTCGGCAGTCTGACTCCCGTAGCATCGGGCGGCGGCTCCGACAGCTGTTACACCCAGAAAGCGGGTGTACCCTCGATTTGCGGTATGGGTGCCTCCGGAGAATTCTGTCACACACCGCAAGAATATGCAAACAAAAGCAGCATTCCCCTCAGAGCAAAAATAATCACCGCATTTATCTTTGAAAGAGAGGAAAGATCATTATGAAAATGACATTCAGCGTTGCAGGCGATATGCTTGTACAAAGAAGAATATCCCCCGAGAGCGACGGCTTTTCGGAAATAAAGGCACAGCTTGAAAAGGGCGAGGTCAGATTCGTTAACCTCGAAACCACGCTTCATAACGGCGAATTCCCCGGCAACCAGTTCTGCGGCGGAAGCTATCTCCGAGCAGACCCCAAGACTCTCGATGACGTAAAAGCCTACGGCTTCAATATGGTCAGCTTTGCAAACAATCACACCCTCGATTTCGGTCAGGGCGGACTTCTTGCAACTAAAAAATACGTCGACGAGGCAGGTCTTGTGAATACAGGTGCCGGTAGCAACCTTGACGAGGCGTCTGCCCCCGCATATCTCGACACGAAGAGCGGCAGAACAGCCCTCATTTCCGTCGTTTCCACCATCAACAACGAAGCCGCCATTGCAGGCAGACAGTCAAGAAGATTTGCGGGCAGACCGGGTGTCAACGCACTCCGTATATCCTCCTATCTTCAGGTGACAAAGGATCAGTTTGAAACAATCAAAGAGATCAGCCGTGTAAGCAAGATAAATGCTCAGCGCGACATCGAAAGAGCCGAGGGCTATTTCACACCTCTGTCAGACGGTGCCGAAGCGCTCGGAAATCTTGAATTTAAGCTTGGCGACGAAACCAAATACGTTACCCATCCTCATCCGGAAGATATGGCAAGGGTAGAAAAAGCAATCTACGAAGCCGAAATGATGTCCGACTGCATCATAGTTTCGGTTCACTCACACGAGATCGCGGGCGACAAAAAAGAAAATCCCTCCGACTTTTTGACCGAATTTGCACACAGATGCATTGATGCCGGTGCGCACGCGGTCATCGGCCACGGCCCTCACCTCCTTCGCCCGATCGAAATATATAAAGGCAGACCGATCTTCTATTCACTCGGCGATTTTGTGATCCACAACGAGTGCATCCCGTTTGCTCCCGAGGAAATGTTTGCCGAAAAGGGTATGACATCCGATTCAACAATGCGTGAATTTTTCTGCGTAAGGTCGAAAAACTACACTCGCGGTCTTATGCGTGACCACAGAATGCTTGAAGCCATTATCCCACACTTTGAAATGGAAGACGGAAAGCTCACCTACCTTGAGCTTATGCCCATTGAGCTTAACTTCGAGAAAAAGATATGGCAGTCGGGTAATCCCCGTTTCTCGGCAAAGCACGGCATAATCGAAAGACTGGCTGAAATGTCAAAAACATACGGCACAGAAATAACTGTTGACGAGCGCGGCTTCGGTATTGTAAAATTATAACGGTATAATAAAAAATGAGGTAAAGCAATATGAAAAATTCTGTTATACTCCCTTCGTCTATTCAGATATGCGTTGATGACGTGGGATGGTTCACCGGTGCGGACTCGAGATACGCAGGCCGTCCGTCGCGCACGGGTATGACGAGAAACCACGTTCCCGAGGACTACATTGCCCTCAACGAGGTCGGAAAAGCGATCGGTCAAAAAATCACCTGCCCTCTCGTAATCGGCGAATGGGATAAAGACAATATCCTTCGCGGAGAGATCGGCCCCACATATCAGCCCAAGACCTGGGACAGAGCATCCACTCTCGATATAAAGCTTGCCGAAAAGTGCTTTGAAGCCGCAGAAAGCTCGGATTACATCGAATATGCTTATCACGGTGTTCTTCACGGAAACTACGACGAAAAAGGCAGACAGATCACCGAGCAAGAATGCTTCTATTACAAAAACCCCGGAGACAAGCTTCTCTCGATACTTTCCGAGGATGAGATCGCACATCGCTTCGAGCTGTTCTTCAAAATCTACGACGGTTGGGGCTTCAAAAAGAAGATCCGGACTCACGCAGCACCTAACTCTATGCCGCACAATATTTCCGCCGAGGAGGCACAGCCGCTTGTAAACGTACTCAAAAAGCACGGCATTAACTACTGGGTAAACGGCTGGAGAAGATTTACCGGCAAGCAGGAGACAGGTCATACCGAATTTATCGACGGTATTTTATATATGGAAAAGGGTACGGGCAATAAGATCCCCTGGAATGCCTGCGACGTCGATCCCCTTCTCACCGAGGACTGTGCAAAAGAGGGCGATGAAAAAATCGGTATCATCTTCAACTCTCACTGGCCAAACTATTTGCGCTACCACAAAGAATACAACCTCGAAAGGGTTGAAAACTGGAAGAAGTTTTTTGAAAGACAGAGCGAGATCTTCGGTCTTATGGTTTCCAAAGACATTGAATTTGCCGGCAACCAGTGCATCTACCGCAACTACAGCACGGTGGAGACCGAAAAGAATGTGATCAAGATCGACGTTACCAAAGCGGCATCCATCTCGCCAAAACACACCTTCGGTGAATTTTACGTCAGCCTGAAAAATAACCTTGTTCCCAAAGATGTCAAGGGCGGCACGATCGAGGTATACACAACTCATAAGGATTTCAAAACTTACAAAGTAAAGCATACAGAAAACATCGTTGAGATCATTGTTCATTAATGCTTTTTGGTTTATAAAAAATGGGCTGAGTCATCGGGTTGCCCTCTAAAGGACAGTTTTACCCACCGACAGAAAAAATAGAAACCGCAGATTGATTTTCTGCGGTTTTTGTGCTATAATAGGAGCATGGAATTTGTTTGATGTTAATTTGTAGTTTGTGATAAAGGAGATTGTTATGAGAGCACCATTTCAAATACTTGCAATCCCATATAAATATGAAAACGGAATGCCTATATATTGTGTTTTACATCGTTCAGATTATGACCAGTGGCAATTTATCGCCGGAGGTGGCGAAGATAAAGAATCTCCAAATGATGCAGCAAAAAGAGAAATAATGGAAGAAGGCGGTATAAATGCAAACAATATTATTTCATTAAAGTCAATGTGCTACATTCCCGTTGAAATATTCCCTCGCAGACACCTTTACGGTTGGTCTGATGACATGTATGTCGTTCCAGAATATTCATTCGGATTTGAATGTAACAACGATCTTGTTTTATCTCATGAACATACAGAACTTGTTTGGCTCCCATACAAAGAAGCAAGAGAAAGATTGCAATGGGATTCCAACAAGACTGCTTTATATGAATTGAATTGCATATTATCAAAACAACACGATAAATGACTGCTTAGCACCAAGCCTCCCTTTACACAAGGGAGCCTTTTTTTGTTCACCTATGACTTGTCAATTTTACTGACAAGCACTGCATTTGTAGCCACAAACGCAAAATACGGCATACCTCTTTCGAGATATACCGTATTTTTTGAAAACTGTCCTTTAGGGTACAACCCTATAAGCTTGTCCCTTTTTTCGCCTTTTGCATAATAATGGATAAAATAATGCAAGTAATCGGCAAAAGTAATTAAAATCATCTATTGATTATAACCCGATCTTAGGTTAAAATAATATTGTCGGATATGCTCCGAATGCAGTTAAATACGCATTTTTCTCTCCTACCGCCGCAAAGTTGATGCGATTCATTTTTCATCAACATTGCGGCGGTTTTTTCTTTCACAAAACACCTTTTTGTGGATAAAACATTTTCTTTATCCTTTCGTTATATTGACACACGTTGGTTTATTATTTATGATTAAGTTAAATTATTATTTGTTTACCCACATGGAGGATCAGCTATGACAGAACAAATGCTTCGCCAAAAGGTAGTCGACTACATGAAAAAAATGGCGAGAATGGAATGGACACCCGAAAAAACCTTTATTTCCTATAACCCCGGAAACATCGGCACTAAGATGTTCTCGATCTTCCGCGCAGGAAAGACCTACTACGGTCTGCCCTACATCAATTTTAATATGGCTCAGGCAGAAACCTTTGAAAAGTGGAGACACGATTCATATATTCCATACACGGGTACAGAGGAGCAGCTTGACAGCATTCACAAGACGGCTGACCTCATCGCAATCGGCGGCGAGATCCTTGAATCATCCATCAAAAATGCGTTCACCTTTCCCGGAAGCGACTGTGTTTCTTCCGTATTTATGGCTTGGAATACGGTTATAAACAACCGTCCCGAAATACAGGAGCTCCAGACCGTATCGACCACAATTCCCGGTAAGGGTACCGGTATCGTTGCGGTCGGTGAATACAACTACACCGACACCTTCGACGACAACACCGACGAAATGACAAAAAACAACGGCGAAGAGGTTATGGCTAAAGCATACTCACTCCTTAAGCCCGCCGATGCCGTCACCTATATCAGAAAAAATAACGGAAATGCACGTCACATCCGTCTTGTTATCGAGTACCCCCATATTGAATACGTAAAGAACGAAGACAGCACCGATACTTTCGATATGGATAAAAGCTACATCACCATTCTCGACCAGGCGGGCGGTGCGGCTGTACGCTTCATCAAAGAAGATAACTATTCCTCCTTCCATGTTAAGCAATATACCTTCAAGGAGCTTTACACGGAGGGCTCGCTTCCCGTTTCCATCCCCGAGCTTACGGAGGGTGCATACGTCGAAGAAAATACATATATTGAGGGACTTGAATACTACAGAGGAAAGCTCTGCGGCAAGATCAAAACGAACCGTCAGCTTTTCTATGTAAAAGCGGTTATTTCCGACGGAGCAAACACATTTACCGTTGAAGACGACGTTATTATGACCGACCGCAAGGAATTCACAAACTATCATATCGCGGAATACGATCTCGAAAAGCTCGATCGTGGATATAATCTTTTCATGCAAAGAGGCAAGGAGCATTCGGTCAGCATCTACGTCTGCACCTCGGGCAACGACGGAGCCGAGACCGAGCTTGTTAAAGACTTTAAATTCACCCGCTGATAATTTATTAGCCATATCCTTTTTTCGGCAAGTCAAAAAGCCCATATTTCCCTTTCTTTCGGGAAATATGGGCTTTTTTGTTATAAAACAAAAACCAAGAGGTAGTTGTACGGTACAGTAAGGTGTATGCCGATAAACAGAAAGCAAATGAAGAAAGTGCGCATAATGATAGTAAAAAAGGCTCCCCACGGGAACCCCTACCACAGGAACCCCCAAAACTTACTCCGTGCGTTTCGGGGAACCCCTATCACTCGGGAGCTGTCAGCGAAGCTGACTGAAGGAAAGTGCGAAACAGTCAAGTTTGCACAAATTAAAAGGCTTCTTCTCTCCCTCCGTCATTGCTTCGCTTTGCCACCTCCCTCGTCAGATGGAGGTCGTAGTTACATTCGTTGAAAAACGACCTCATCCGTCTCGGCAGAAAAGATTAGTACATTTTGTTTGTTTCTGCACTGCCTCGACACCTGTCTCGCTGAAACTCGGTCACGGCTCGGCTCTGACAGTCCACAGGACTGTCATTCACTCCCTCGCCGCCGCTTCGCTACCCACTGGAGAAGGTATACGGCTGAGCGCCGCTTTGCTACCTACCGGGGAAGGTCTTGGTTTGTGCTTTATCCCTCTCCGTCGGCTCCGCCGACACCTCTCCCGGAGGGAGAGGCTTGGTTGTATGACGATTCGCTCCCCGGTCAGGGGGAGGCTTAATTTGTGCTCATCTATCGTCGCCGGTAGTGTTTAGGTCTATACCCGAAAATGAAATACCACCCGCTACTGATATACACCTCCAAAAGTGTCTAACTTTCGAGGTACTTATCATACGCGAGTGGATTTTTGTTTATACGATCATATTTCGGGATCGAACACCGGCATAAGACTCAGCTTAAACAGATTAGCCTTGTGCTTTCTGTCGATCAGCTCCTTTTTTGCCATATCATCGATATTGCCGGTACGGATATAAACGTCAAGCTCGGCATAAGTGAAGCCTAAATTTTCCTCGTCGCTCTTACCGCAAAGCCCGTCTATCGGCACCTTATCGACCAAAGCCGAGGGAAGTCCGAGCAATCTGCCTATCTCTTTGACCTCGGTCACGGTCAATTTAGACATTGGCGAAAAATCGCCCGCCGCATCACCGTATCTCGTTGAATAACCTACCCAGTCCTCCGACAGATTACAGGTATTGACTACTCTGCCGTTGCACGACTGGCTTACCGCATACAGTGTGGACATCCTTATTCTCGGCGGAAGATTTATCCTCGTCATATCAGATACGGAAAGCTCCTTCGGCATTGCATTCAACACGCCGTCGACTGCACCCTTTATGTTGATCTCATATCGCTTTATACCCAAATGGTCGCAAAGCAGATAGGCCATATCGATATCGTGCTGTTCACCCTGCGGCATAAGGACACCGATCACCCTATCCTTGCCAAGTGCCTCGACGCAAAGAGCCGCCGCGATCGAGCTGTCCTTACCGCCCGATATACCGATCACCGCGTTACAGCCCTTGCCGTTTTGTTCAAAAAAGTCTCTTATCCATTGGACGCATAGGTCCTTTACCCTCTTTGCATCAAACATCTGAAATTTTCCTCCGTTTATAACCCGACCGAGGCGAATGCCAGATCGACCGCCTTGCCGTAAAAATCAAAGTTTTGAGTCGAGTGCACACCGCCCTCTATAGTCTCGAGATACATTTTGTCACCGAGATCGTTCTTCATTCTCAGTGCGTTTTGGGTATATGGCACTGCCGAATCTGCCGTTCCGTGGGCTACAAAGAAATTGCATCCTTTCAAGTTTTCATAAAACCTGCAAGGGTTTTTGCCCTCGATCGCAGTCCTGAACATATTTTCGTCCTTTGCCCTCCAGGCTACTCTGCAGGTCTTGAGTACGTACGTCGACTCAAGATCGTAAACGGGAAATGTGCCTATAACAAGCTCGACGAGCTCGGGATACTCGCTGACCGCTCGGCAGGCAAGTGTTCCGCCCGCCGACGTCGCCCAAAGTATCGCCTTTTTTCTTACGGGATAGTTTGCAATGATATGACGGATAAACAAAACGAGATTATATAGTCCGTCATCTCTCCCCCATGTGTCAAGCTTATTTGAAATCACCCCGAATACGCACCCTTTTTTCAGAGCGATCTTTTTTTGCTCGGCATAAAACGGGCACTCATCGTAGTCGACAGCACCTCTGTTGCTTCCGTGCACCGCAACGACAAGCGGATATTCTTTTGTGTCTGTTATATCCGCGCCCTCGGGCAGATCGATGCTGCAATAGCCCTGTGTCTCGTAGTTTACCCTTGCGCCCTCAAGCTGAAAATACATAAACTTTCACCTTTTTCTTAAAAGTCAAACGAGAATACGTGCGCGCATTCGCTTCCGTAGGTTTCGGTCGGCACAAGCGCAAGTGACGTAACAGTTTTGTCGATCTTATGCTTTACAAGCCTCCGGTGGTTGTCGCTTGTTTCAAATACGGTCTCGCCGTCGGCTATGATCTTAAAGCCCTTGGTCATTGTCGACGGGAAGGTGTAGGGCTCCATATTGAGCGGTCTGTTGCATACGGTGGGACAGTCGCAGATCTCCTGTATACCGCCCTTCAACGTCTCGCGGTCAAGGTCGCTGTCAAACACCAGATGCACCTCGCCCACGTAAAACGGCTTTGACGACGTATATTCAACGTAGTCTCCGAGTGCAATGTTACATCCGTTGTCTCCGTTTTCATCGGTGGGTCTGTCGATTCCGTTTCTAAGGTTTTCTCTGTCTACGGCATTACCTATAAGGTTTGCATTTCTGCATTCGTCGCTCACTCTTCTGTTAAGTCCCGGCAACCAGCAGTCATCGTTCATAAGCCTTCTCTGCAGTTCGTCCATGTATTCGTTTACACCGCGCGGAGAGGTATTCTTTTCAACGGCAAGTGCCGCCGCAGTACCCGCTGCCTGGCCGAGCATAGCGCAAGTGCCCATTACTCTCGATGCCGCCATCGCAACGTGGGTCACGCTTATATTTCTGCCCGCAAACATCAGATTATCAATGTTTTTGGAATAAAGGCATCTGTAGGGAATTCCAAAGGGAGAGGGACAGTCATAGTAGGTCGTAGGCTCGCCCTTGTGGTCAAAGCCTGCGGGGGGATGGTCATCTATCTGCCAGCCGCCAAAGGCTATTATATCGTCAAACTTACCGCCCGACTGTACGTCGGACTGGGTAAGTATATGGTCGCCGACGTATCTTCTGCTCTCGCGTTTGCCCGGCAAAAAGCCCGCCCATTCAAGCTCCCACTTATCTGCATTGTGGTCGCCGCGGTTTTTTATATGATCCCACACGCCGAACGATAATTTCAAAAGCTCGTCTCTGATCTCCTCGGCATCCTCGATGGTATCCTGTGTTCCGCCAAGCTCCATCCACCAGAAGTTATTGTCCCTGAACTGATCGGGAGCGTGCGGTCTTGTCGCCATCTGCTCCTCGTCGGGCAATACCCTTGCCCACGTCGGAGGTGTATATTTTATATTGACGGGGGTCTCTCTTACCTGCAAAAGGCAGGAATTGCCCATCGTCTTTCTGTCTGCCTCAACGGGGGCTGCCGCCTCGTTAAATTCGCCCCTTGCCTCTCTGCCGAAGCGGTATTCCGCTCCCGTCAGCTCGGCTAAAATGCTGTCGCCCGAGCAGTCTATGAATATATCGGCACAAACACGCACGTTTCTGTAGGTGGTCATCTGCCAGCCGTACACAGCCCCTACAGTCTTTTCGTCCTTCATCTCGGCATCCATAACGGTACAGTTAAGCAAAGAGGTTATGCCCTCCTGCATACGTACAGCCTCGAAAAGCACCGAGTCCCATATCGGATAATTGCGGGTGGGGTTCCTGTGCATATTATTCAGTATGATCTCCTCGAAAAGACCGGTCTCACGTCTGTTCTTTCCGTGCGCACCCATCGGCCACATACGCACCTCAGAGGATGCGTTGCCTCCGAATACGGGCCTGTCGTGGATGATAACAACTCTTCTGCCGTGCCTTGCCGCCGAGATCGCCGCACACATACCGGCAAAACCGCCGCCGACCACGCATATATCGGCAGTATATTCGTGTATCTTTTTATTTGATGTCGTATTTGCCATCTGTCCAGCCCCCGTCTCTCATCGCCTTTACAAGCGCCTTTTTCTGCTCCTCGTCATATTTCTTCATCGGGAAGGTTGCATCTCCCATGTCAAAGCCCATAACCTCAAGAAGCGCCTTTGCCGCAGGAATGGTTGTAAAGCTTCTCAATGCCGAAATGACCTGTGTCACTCTGTCCTGATACTTCTTCGCAAGCTCCGTATTACCCGCTTTGTAGTTATCGTATATGCCTCTGAAGAGGGGGAACATAAAGTTATACGTAGCACCGATGCCGCCGTCAGCTCCAGCCGTAAGTCCCATAAGCAGGGTCTCGTCGGGACCGTTCATAACATTGATCTCGCCGTTTGTAAGCTGCTTCAGCTTCATAAGTCCGTAGTAATCGTATGACGTCCACTTGATCGACGTTATGTTATCGATCTTGAAAAGCTTTGCTATAAAATCGGGCGTAAGAGGAAATCCCGCAAGCGGGCTGTTATACACCATAAGCGGAATGTGTACGGCATCAGCAAGTGCCTTATAGTAATTGTAAACATCGCTCTCGTCATATCTGAAGAAAAGAGGGGGAGTTGCCGAAATTGCGGCGGCACCGATCGATTCCGCGTGCTTTGCAAGGCTGATCGCCTGACTGAAATCGGTGCTTGCGACCTGAACTATACAGGGCTTTCTGCCCTTTACGGCATCTATCGCCGTCTGTGCAAGTATTTTTCTTTCCTCAAAGCGGAGGGCAAGTCCCTCACCCGTCGCACCCGCAACGTAAAAGCCGTCGGCTCCCTCGTTTAAAAAGTATTCGATGAGCTGACCGACAACAGCAGTGTTTACTGATTCATCCTTGTTAAGCGGCGTCGAAAGTGCCGGCATTACTCCGGTAAAAAACATAATATATTACCTCATTTACACATTGATTTTTTATTATAATTCAGCCAATATCTCTTCGGCATTGGTGTCGGGCTTTACCTTTGGCATGACCTTTTCGATGTTGCCCTTTTCATCGATCAAAAAAGTCGTTCTGATAACACCCATTCCGACCTTGCCGCACATTTTTTTCTCCTGCCATACGCCGTATGCCTCGATCGCCAAGCGATCGGGATCGGACAACAGCACAAAAGGAAGACTGTATTTCGATGCAAATTTCGAGTGGCTCGCAACGCTGTCCTTGCTTATTCCTATGACCTCGACGTTCTTTGCTTTGAAAAGCGAATATGCCTCGCCGAATGCGCACGCCTGACGGGTACAGCCCGGCGTATTATCCTTGGGATAAAAATACAAGACGACCTTTTTACCGAGAAAGTCCGACAACGATACGGGGTTACCGTCTTTATCGTTCAAGGTAAAATCGGGTGCCTTCTGTCCTGCTTCTAACATATACCTATTCTCCTTTTTGTTATTTTTATAATTGTAACACATATTTTTATCAATTACAATATTTTTTTACGCTTCATTTCGCCGTAAGACATAATAATTTAATCTTTTGTCCTTTTTATACATTGCAAATAAACTGTCTTGATGCTATACTGAAATTAAGTATATAATTACTAAGGCGGTAATGGCTTATGAAAATCATCAAAAACGGAATCATATATTCGGGAGAGAATATGCCAAGCCTTTCAAGCTGTGCCTTCCCCGGTATGTGCAGACTGAAAAACGGTACTCTCCTTGCTACCTTCAAGGGGGCTGAAACAAAAGGTCCCTACAACAAGACCGACAAGGGTATGACCTGCATATCAAATGACGGCGGTAAAACGTGGAGTGCTCCCTTCGAGGCATTTGTTCCCCCCGTTGTCGACGGAAATCAAACCACTATCCGCACCCTCTACTATACCGAAGTCAGCGAAAGCAACCTCCTCGCCGTATGCAATGCGGTGGATTCATCTTTAGAGGACCTTCCCTACTACAACGAGGAAACAGAGGGGCTTAAATACACATATATTATGGTATCTCATTCAGCCGACGGCGGAAAGACATGGTCTCCTCTGTCAAGGGTAGACGTCGAGACCTTCAAGGGTATGCCCCTCCCTCTGACGGGTGCTCCCTTTGTAACACGTGACGGACGTGTCGGCATTCAGTTTGAGGTAAACAAGCCCTATTACGAAAAAGAATACTGGGTACACCACAGCGCGGTCGTTTTCTCGGAGGACGGCGGCTACACGTGGGGAAACGAGGTCGTGATCACCGACAATCCCGACGTCTATTACTGGGATCAGAGGGTCGATACGCTTGACGACGGACGAATTGTCGACGTATTCTGGACATTTGACAGAAACAAGGGCGACTACGTCAACATCCACTACTGCGAAAGCACCGACGGCGGCAGATCCTTCGGAAAACTGACCGATATCGGTTTAGTAGGTCAGCCGGGCAATGTTATCGACGGCAAGGACGGCAGTATGCTTCTCATCTACATCAACCGCGACACCGTCCCCGTCATCAGAATTGCCGAAAGCCTTGACAGAGGCAAGACCTGGAAGGATGCTTTGACCGTATTTGACTACGGAGAGAACACCAAGGGTAAGCAAAATGCGGGTATGAACGACGTGTGGGCAGAAATGGCGGCATTCTCCACGGGGCATCCCTATATCGAAAGGCTGGATGACAATACGGCGATCGCCTACTATTACAGCGGTCCTTCGACCCACAGAACCGACTTCTGCTATGCCGTAATAGAGCTGTAAAAAGGAGTGTATTTATGTTCAGCAAAAAAATGATCCACCAAGCACAGGACATCGAGGCGGCAAAGGCGCTCTCCGACTTTTTGCCCGACAGAATCGTCGATATGCACGCTCATCTGCTTGATACCTCGCATATTCCCTCCATCGACAGCAAGCTTGACGAAAGCCTTGTGCTTGACATTGATAAATACAAAAACGAGATGAGCCCTCTTCTCTGCAATCCGAAGTCGCTCAGCCTGAACATCATAGCCTACCCCGACAAAATTATGGGAGACCCGGATTCGGACTGCTTAAAAAAATGCGATGGTTTTATAATCGGTCAACTCAATAAAGCCCCCGACTGCCGCGGCGAAATAATCGTCACACCAAATTGCACCGTCGATTCGATCAAAAAAAGACTGGTGAATGACAGAATACGCGGCTTTAAATGCTATCACCTGACGGCAAAAAGCGACGTCACCTGGAACTGCCCGATCGGCGATTATCTGCCCGAAGCGGCTTGGCAGGTGGCAAACGAAAAGAAAATGTATATCACCCTCCACATGGTCAAGGATAAGGCTCTTGCCGACGAAAGTAACCTGAATTACATCCGTACCATGGCGAAAAAATATCCCGACGCCGTTCTCATCCTCGCTCACGCCGCCCGTTCTTTTGCATCGTGGACGGGAGTGGAGGCTGTCGAAAGGGTCGCCGACCTCGAAAACGTATGGTTCGACTTTTCGGCGGTATGCGAGTCGCCCGCAATGATACAAATAATCAGAAAAGCGGGTATTTCCCGCTGTATGTGGGGAAGCGACTACCCCATCTGCCGTGCGCGCGGAAAGGCGATCTCTCTTGCTGACACCTTCTACTGGATATATCAAAACGATCTCGACAATTTCACCTCGAAAACAAAGGTCAATAACTGGACGATCGCCCTCGAAAATCTCTACGCCGTAAAGCAAGCGGCAATACTGGCCGATCTCTCCGTAAAAGATATCGAAGACCTTTTTGCAAACAATGCATTGACACTGTTCAACAGATAAAAAAATGATACGGTTAATTCCGTATCATTTTTTGTTTTATTGATTCAATATCGACTTCGCGACCTTCGATTTGCCGAGAAATTTCAGCAATATAACCGACAGTACAATGCTGAATCCCCCTTGGACACAGTTTCCGTATATACCCACAGATGCGGCGGGAAAGCCTACTATAAACAGTCCCTCATAGAGGAAATACCCGACTATCATGACAAGCTCCGAAACAACACCTGCTATTATTACGGGAAATACCTTTATTTCCTTATGCTTACCAGAAAGCAGTCTGAAAACGAAATATGCCACGATCGCCATAATAAACTTGATCACAAACGTGCCCGGAACGTATATGACATATCCGTGGAAAAGATCGGTCAATGCAGAACCGACAGCAGCGGCTGCTGCACCGTAGACCGGACCGAGGAGGATGGCTGAAGCTATGACCATTGTATCGCCTATATTCACATAACCCGTCACCATTCCGGGAAAATGTATGTGTATTAAAGTCGCAACGAACGTAAGTGCGGCAAAAAGTGCTGCCGATACGATTTTTTTTGCGGAATCGCTTTTTTTCATAAAAAACTCCTTGACTAATATGATGAGTATATTGTACAATAAAACTGGATATATAAAAATATTCAGAACAGGAGTTTTTTATAATACCAGATGAGCAGACCAAACACAAAAACACGAGAAAAAAGCGCCTATCTTCGAATATACGAGCGCATAAGAAATGATATAACAAACGGTGCATACCTCTACGGAACGAAGCTGCCGTCAAAAAGACTGATGGCAGAGGAGACGGGAGTAAGCGTTATCACGGTCGAACACGCATACACTCTTCTTTGCGACGAGGGGTATATCGAGGCGATAGAACGTAGCGGATATTTTGTAATATACAGGCAGTCAGACTTTTTCGCACTCGATTATACGGATGAAAAAAAGATTATCGAGCCACATTCCGCAGGGGAATTCAAGTCGGAGTTTCCTTTTTCGGTAATGGCAAAAGCAATGCGCAAGGTTCTGAACGATTACGGCGAAAGCATACTCGAAAAGGAGAGCAACAAGGGCTGTCCCGAGCTGCGTCGGGAGATCTCGAAATATCTCGCCCGAAGCCGAGGCATAATGGCAACACCGTCACAGATAGTGATCGGCTCGGGAGCGGAGTATCTATACGGTATGATCGTTACTCTGCTCGGTCGGTCGCGCGTTTATGCCATAGAAAAGCCATCGTACAGAAAGATCGAAATGGTGTACAGCATAAACGGTGTCGAGCTCGATAACCTGCCGCTTGTCGGCGGCGGAATCGACAGCAGATCGCTTTCCGAGACGAAAGCATCGGTACTTCACATAACACCCTACCGAAGCTATCCGAGCGGCGTTACGGCGACGGTATCAAAGCGTAAGGAATATCTGTATTGGTGCTCGCTTGGAGACAGATACATAATCGAGGACGATTTCGAGTCGGAGTTTACACCCGCAAAAAAGCCCGAAGAGACGGTATATTCGCTCGGAAACGGTAAAAACGTTTTTTATCTGAATACTTTTTCAAAGACCGTATCTCCCGCACTTCGAGTCGGATATATGGTACTGCCCAATGACTTTATAGAATTGTTTGACAAAAAAATAAGCTTTTATACGTGCCCCGTGTCGGCGTTCGAGCAGTTAGTTCTGGCAGAGCTTATATCAAACGGCAGCTTTGAACGTCACATAAACCGAGTGAGACGGCAAAAGCGCAAGCTGCAATAATAGCTTTTTATTATCCTACCGGTCATGCAATTGTTATCAGCTACCTTTAAACGGGTTTAGCAAAGCTTTACCCCGGTGGGGGAAGGTATAAGGCTGAGCACTGCTTTGCTACCCAAAGTAAAAGCAAAATTATTTCGACGGACATTGCACAAGCAAAGACCTTCCCCGGTGGGGGAAGGTGGCTCGGCGGTATGCAGACTAAATTTTTTCCATTCTTTGCCGCCGAGACGGATGAGGTCGTTTTTCAACGAATGTAACTTCGACCTCTATCTAACGAGGTAGCGAAGCGGCACTACGCGGAACGAATGCTGCTTCGGGGAAACGGCAGAACGCGAGCCTGCCCTCCGCCGCAGTAGACGGTGTCACGAAGCGGAAGCGGAGTGACGGCGGGAGAGATAAAACCAAACGTAAAAAAAAGATCTCTCATCCCGTCACGGCATAGCCGTGCCACCCTTCCCTCAGGAAAGGGCTTTTTGTTAGAACTCTTTCGCTTCGCTTGGTATTTTTTCACGCAAGAATGAAGACAGCCAAAGTTAAACTTATACGGGTTGCGAAGCGGCAAAAGCGCAAGCTGCAATAATGTACATAAAAAAGGTTCTTCCGAACGAAGAACCTTTAATTTTTTTGATATTCGGTTATAAGAAACTCGACCTTGGTAGTCAGTTTTTCCAACGCATCGAGCTTTTGTCTGTCAGACGGTGAAGTGTTATAATAGTAAGGAGTCATACAAAAAAGCGAAACGATCTCCTCGTTCGATTCGAGGGTGACCGTATATTTCAGTTCCCTTGATGAAACGATGTCAAAGCCGATGCGCTCAGGATCAACAAAGCTGTTTTTGTACGGGGTGGTATAGACCGCGTTTTTCAGTTCCATCAGATGCTCCTCCATGGGAGTAACCATAATAAGCCTGCCGCCCTTTTTCAAGATTCGCAGATATTCGCTCGGGCTGTCGGGCGCGAATATGTTTACACAGGCATCAAAGCTATCGTCCGCAAATGGCAGCTCGTATATGCTTGCAACCGCAAAGCTTGCGTTTTTGCATCTTCTTGATGCCGCTTTCAGCGCCTCCTTTGAGATATCGATTCCGTAAACTTTGTTGTTTTCGGCAAAAACAGAGGTATAATATCCCTCGCCGCAGCCTGCATCGAGGACTGTGTTCCCCTCTCCGAGTATCTTGGCTACCGCCTCTCGCATAGGTGCATAATACCCTTTTTCGAGGAAGAGCCTGCGGGCATTTACCATAAGCTTATCGTCGCCGTGCACGCCCTGCTTACTTGACATAAGCAGATTGACGTAGCCCTGCTTCGCCTTGTCGAAATTGTGTCCGTTTTGGCATGTATAGTTTTTTTCGTTTTCGGTAAGGGGAGATTTGCACACGGGGCAAATGAGAAGAGAATTCATATATCGGCTTAGCCTTTCTATTATAATGTAAACGCCGTCAGTTTATGTCGATATCAATACCGTTGAGCTCGACACCGCCCTCGGCTCTGATCATGATATACTTGACACCGTTGATGATCTGCGTAGAAACGAGGTCTTTTCTTTCGGGGTTGACCTTGATGGTAACGTCGGCGGTCTCGAGGTTGAACTTGTTTACGTCGACAATGCTTTTTGGGGCGATCTCCGCATTCTTGCCGAACTGCGTATCGAACCTTGTGCCGAAATCCTCGACCTTATCCTGGGCAATTCCCGCAGACTGCAAAACAGTCTGCAAAGTCTCCTTCGTAAGGGAAAGCGGCTCGTCGTCCTTTGAGTTTTTATGCTCCTCGATAAGCTCGGCTACCTGCTCGTGAACGGTTTTTACCACCTCGAAATCGCACTCGTTTACAAGTGTATCCTTCAGGCAACATCCGAAATTATCCTTCTGTTCCGCCGCAGACATCGGCAGGTCTACATTGAAGACCGTCTGAATAAAATCGGGATGTATATTTGATATATCGCGCGTGTAGTAAAGAGCGCTGTAGATGTTTGCCGCTCTGTTGTCAAACGAGGGGAACATAAAGCCCATATCGGGACTGCCGAGCACCGTTTGGAGGGATACAGAGCGAAGAAGGTTTTCCTCGTTTTTGAAATAAAGACCCGATTTAAGCGGCTTAATGGGACAGACGGTGCAAATAAGATACGGGAACATCTGCGAGGAGACGTCTTCTTTGCCGCCGTCCCTCGAATACGAGAAAACGTCGTATGTATCGTGGGCTAAAAGAATGGCAAAGCCGCCCTCGTATTTAACGCTTTGAATTACCTTGTTATAGAATTCGTCGAGAGCCTCTTCGTCCTTGAGAGAGGATTCGCGAAGCTTTGTGAGCAGACCGTGCTCACTGCCGCTTTCGACCTGCTTTGTGCTGAAATCCATGCTGAGTAAATTTGTGCCGAGCGAGCCTGAAAGCGACTTTTTCATAACGGCAAGCAGCTTTTCGGATTCCTCTGTGGACACCGTGGCAAGCGGCTGTGAAAATTTTGCAACGATGTTTTTCTGTCCGTTTACAATACAGCCTCTTATATTCGTTATATTGTTTTTATCGGGGCGAAAGCGCCTGCGTATTTCGCGTAAATCCTTGTCGGTCATAATGATTCTCCTGATCGTATATTATGGTTTATATGAATCTGTCGGCGATCGCCAACAGTAAAAGATGCAACGGATAAAAGATATAAAATGCATATTTTAAATATCTGCCCTTGATGAATCCGCGCTTCTCGTTGTACATATTGATGGGCAAAAATGCGCACCAGGCGGCATATCCGCCCGATAGGAAAGGGTATGCGATAAGCGAAGCAAGCGGTCTTTTATCCTTCAAAATATAGAGCATTGCAATAAGCAAAACTCCCACCATACCGTAATCCACACGTAAAAAATATGCGGCAAACACGGGGACAAGTGCCAGACCGAATTTCAATATGTCGTCCTTTACGTACTCGAGAATGCACATAACGGAAAAGCCGAGAAAGAGGGTAAAGAATACGTTTTGATAGCTGAAATCGAAATACGTTTTCATAAAGCACAGATCAAACGGTATTTCTGAGATCAAGGCAAAAATAAGCATCGATGCGCCGTATTTCTTACGGTTTTTCGTGTGAATGAAGCCCTCTACGGCAAGGAAGCAGAATATGGGGAATGAAAGCCGTCCGATCTTGCGTAAAATATAGTAAAGGGTGATCGACGTGCCGAAAATCGGAGACGTCATAAAGCTGAATTCATTGTAAAATACCGCCCCGAAATGGTCGGCCAGCATAGCAAGAACGGCAATTAGCTTCAGCATACTTCCGCTGAATATTTTAAAATTGTTTTCACGCAAATGTTTGATCATAATGTACTCCTTTTCAAGTAGAATACGATTGCGATTATTTTAACATTTCGACGATCGATTGTCAACAACAATGTTTACGGAGCATACTTGAAAAAGCCGGCTGTTTTGTGTATAATACAGATAGAGCAGAATATTTTTTAATTGATCTGCAGCCGATATAAGGTCTTATACAGGAGGTTTTTTATGAACTTTTCGGAAATTGCAAAACACCGCCAATCGTGCAGAAATTATGACCCGACAAGGGAGGTCGAGCAAGAAAAAATAGATGCTATACTCGAGAGCGCGAATCTGTCGCCCTCGGCTTGTAACAGCCAGCCTTATTTTTTGACAGTTTGTAAGGGAGAATATGCAAAAAAGGTGATAAAAGGCGTTCAGAGTATGGGTATGAACAAGTTTGCCTCCAATGCGCCTGTGATGATCGTTATATCCGAAGCACCGTACAACAAGACCGCGGCGGCGGGGGCAGCATTAAAAAAGAACGATTACCGCTCAATAGATATAGGAATAGTATGCGCATATATAACGGCAGAGGCAGAGGCGCAGGGACTTTCGACCTGTATACTCGGCTGGCTGAGCGACAAGGAGATCAGAGAAGCTTGCGACCTTAAAGGAACGGTAAGACTTGTCGTTGCCCTCGGTTATGCGAATGCTGATGACCCCCTTCGTCCAAAAAAGAGAAAATCTCCCAAAGAGGTCCGGAAAATACTTGAATAAAGACACGAAAAAAGTGCCGAGCGTTTTACTCGGCACTTTTTTATATGTAAAAAATGTTTATAACATATATCCCAAAAAACTTTATGCATAGAATTCCTGCATTGTGTTCAGGCAGAGACAGCTGATCCTGCCGCTTCCGCCATAGCCTCCGCCGCAGTCTATACCGATCATATTATTACCGTACCATATTTTCGGCGGGGTGCATTCCTGATAATTGTCGGTAGAGGTATGACCGAATATTACCGTTTTTCCCTCGGGCATAACGTCATCCTTCGTAATACGCTCCCATACTGTGAAAAAAGTCTTGTCGGTAAAACGCGACTCTCTTACACCGAACAGTTCCTCGGGAAAGCCGTGGACAAGCAAATATCTCTTGCCCTCCACCTCGATCTCCAGATTAAGGGGCAAATTTTTTACGTATTCGTATATTCTCTTTTTATCAGCCATAGTCTGTCTGTTCAGTCCGTCGATCGTCACCTCACAGCCGTTTCTCTTCCATCTTTCGGCGCAAAGTGTTTTTTCCTCCGGCTTGCACTGCAAAAAGTACGATTGGAGCATCATATGTTCGTGGTTGCCGAGAAGCATCTTCACGTTATCCATCTGCATTACCCTTTTTAGGATCTCGATCGGTCTGGGACCCCTGTCGACGATATCGCCGAGTATGTATAAGGTATCGCTTTCTTTCAGATCTATCTGCATCAGGAGGTTGTCAAACTTCTCCTCATTTCCGTGTATATCCGACATTACGTATACCAATATTATTGCCTCCCTCCGTTATTGCTTGCACCCTTTATTCTATCATATTTTTATCAATTAGTCAAATACCGACCCGTAACTAAATTTCAAATTGATATTGTCGGGATATTAAAGTAGAAATTTATTGATTTTTTCAATTTGTTGTTTATAATAGAGGTATAAAGGAGTGATCAAACGTATGTTAGACCCGATCTGTGTAGGAAAAAACATTCGCAAGCATCGCGAAAAGCTCAACATAACACAGCAGGAGCTTTCTCAAATGCTTTTCGTAAGCTTTCAGGCAGTAAGCGCGTGGGAGAGAGGTCTTTCACTTCCCGACCTCGAAAATGCTGCAAAGCTTTCGGAAATATTCGGCATCAAGCTCGACACTCTTCTCTCCGACAGCGGCAAAAGCTATTATATTGCAATTGACGGAGGCGGCACAAAAACAGAGTTTATTCTTTTCGACAAAAACGGAACTGTCATAAATCGCACCACCCTTTCAGGCTCAAACCCGAACGACATATCGATCGACAACTCGATCTCTGTCCTGCAGAACGGGATCGACGAGCTTATTTCCATTCACTCGGCAAAAGCTATATTTGCAGGAATCGCGGGTGTAACCACGGGCGACCACATACACGATCTTCAAAATGCTCTCGGTGACAGATACGGCATAAGGGTAAACGTCGATACAGATGCCGTCAACGTGCTCTGTCTCGGAAGCGACCTTGCGAACTCCGCCTCTGTCATCTGCGGAACGGGAAGCTGTCTTTTCATCCGAAATAATTACAAGCTCACAAGGCTTGGCGGCTGGGGCTATCTTTTCGACAGAGGAGGAAGCTCCTATGACATCGGAAACGATGCCATAAGGCATACGCTCGCCGTATACGACGGGCTTGAAGCACCAACCATACTGTCACAAAAAATCGAAGAAAAATTAGGCGGAAACATCTGGAAAAACCTCTCTGCGATCTATCAAAAGGGACGCCCATATATTGCCTCGTTTGCCCCGACGGTGGTCGAATGCGAAAGCCTCGGCGACAAAACAGCGGCTCATATACTCGATGAAAACGCAAGACACCTTGCAGCTCTTATCAAGTCGGCCGTTGACCGATACAATGCCCCCCGTGAATTCATTGCCGCCGGCGGCTTCTTCAATAACGTCACTTTCAAAAAACGCGTGGAGGACTTCTCGAATACTAAGCTCACATCACCCGATATGCCCCCCGTCTACGGCGCGGCGGTCGAATGTATGCGTCTGAACGGAATTGGCGTAACTGATGAATTCAAAACAAATTTTAAAGAAAGCTACAGGTAAAAGAATATGCTTAACACTGAAAAAAGAAACGAAAAATCAATGCACATAGATAAAATGGATACCTTAGATATGGTCAGGATCATGAACGAGGAAAATATGAACTCCGTTCTTGCGGTCGAAAAAGCACTTCCCGAGGTTGCAAAAGCGATCGATGCCATCACAACGTCGATTGAAAACGGCGGAAGACTCTTCTATATCGGTGCCGGCACGTCGGGCAGACTGGGTATCATCGACGCCGCCGAATGCCCCCCCACCTTCGGTGTGCCCCACGAGCTCGTTCAGGGAATTATTGCCGGCGGCAACGAAAGGGTGTTCAAGGCGGGCGAAAACGAAGAGGATAACTACGAAAAAGGCGTTTCCGTTATAAAAGAAAAGCTGAATCCAAATGACTTTCTCGTCGGTATTTCTGCCGCGGGCGGCGCAAAATACATTCTCGGCGCGCTCGAAACTGCAAAGGCTATGGGCTGTACCACCGCCTGCATAACCTCAAACGCAGGCACTCCGATCACCAAGGTCGCCGATATTGCCATTGTATGTGACACGGGCGCTGAGGTTATAACAGGCTCCACCCGTCTTAAAGCGGGCAACTCTCAAAAATTCGTGCTTAATATGCTGTCCACCTGCGCTATGATCAAAACGGGAAAGGTATACGAAAACCTGATGATCAACCTTAAGCCCTCAAACGAGAAGCTTCGCCTCCGCGTCATCAGGATCACAAGCCAGATACTCGGTATTGACGAGGACATTGCAGCCTCCCTCCTCGAAAAGAACGGATGGGATATCAGAAAAACCGTAGAAAGCGTTAAATAGACCGACAAAAAACGATCCTATTCTTCTATACAACAAATAATCCGACTTTGTTTTTGGTGCAAATGCACAAATATAAACACGTCGGTTTTACATTTATATTAAAATATCCTATTGATTTTTATCAAATCCAATGATATAATTGTCCCATCAAAAAGTGAATATGGCTAAATGAAACTTGCAGGAAAGTCGGGAAAACACACCCGTGCCGAAGGAGTAAACCTCTCAGGAATCCGTATACAAGGATAAGACTGCAAGCGGATAGCACTCCGGAGAATCCCATTTATAAAAAAGGGTGCCGAAGGTGTAAACGGTCTTTGACCGCGAATCTCTCAGGCAAAAGGACGGAACTTTTATTTTTCTTTTTTTTACCGATGCACAGTCCGGTCAACGGTATAAAAAGTGTTACGCAAAGATGCTATCCGTACTATTTTTAGGATTCGATCTTTGCTTTTTTTATTTTATTTTTTCATATCAGGAGGAGCTTTTTTATGGAAGCTTTGGCAAAATTCTTTTCAAATGTTGCCGACGGTCTCGATAAAATCGTCGGTTATGTCAACACCTATATGTCCGACTACATTCTCATCATTCTTCTCGTAGGTGTCGGTCTTTACTATTCTGTCAGAACAAGATTCGTTCAGATCCGTTGCTTCGGCGAAGGCTGGAAAAAGCTTTTTAAGGGCTTTTCGCTTTCGGGCGGTAAGCAGAAATCGGGTCTCAGCTCGTTCCAGTCGCTTGCGACCGCCATCGCCGCACAGGTCGGCACGGGTAACGTCGTCGGTGCCTGCGGTGCTATTATCGTAGGCGGTCCCGGTGCTATTTTCTGGATGTGGATCATCGCCTTCTTCGGTATGGCTACCATCTACGGCGAGGCAGTTCTTGCACAAAAAACACGTACTGTTGACGAGGACGGCACCATCAAGGGCGGTCCCGTATACTACATCAAGAGCGTATTTAAGGGTAAATTCGGTAAGTTCCTTGCTGCATTCTTTGCAGTTGCGGCTATGCTCGCACTCGGCTTCATGGGCTCTATGGTACAGTCAAACGCGATCTCAAATGCCTGCCACAACGCATTCCATATCCCTACTTGGGTCGTCGGTATCGCAGTTGCACTTCTTTCGGGCTTCATCTTCATTGGCGGTGTTCAGCGTATCGGTGCTGTAACCGAAAAGCTCGTCCCCATTATGGCTCTCTTCTACATCATAGGCGGTCTTATCGTGATTGGATGTAACTTCACGGCGATTCCCGCTACCTTCGCTTCCATATTCAAATATGCCTTCAATGCAAAGGCTGCACTCGGCGGCAGCGTCGGCGGTGCTATCTATCTTGCAATTACGCAGGGTGCGAAGCGCGGACTCTTCTCAAACGAAGCAGGTATGGGTTCTACCCCTCATGCACACGCTCAGGCTAACGTAAAGGATCCCCACGACCAGGGTGTCGTTGCCATGATCGGTGTGTTCATCGATACGTTTATCGTCCTCACCTTTACAGCACTTGTTGTTATCTCGGTATTCTACACCGGTGACGGAATTCTCAATCCCAGCAATTTTGCAGACGGTCAAACCGTCGATACCGCCATCAAAGCATTTAACGCGGACGCTACTGTCGCCGGCACCACACTGCTCAAAGACTCCAGCATGGCTCAGCTCGCATTCGGTGAAGTATTTACCGCAAATATCGGTAATATCTTCGTTGCGATCTGTCTCTTCTTCTTCGCCTTCTCGACCATCATAAGCTGGAACCTTTTCGGCAGGATCAATGCGGTCTACCTCTTCGGTAAAAAGTTCAACGTTGCATACTCGGTGATCGCCATCCTCTTTATCTTCACAGGCTCTCTCCTCAAAAACGATCTTGTATGGAATCTAACCGATATGTTCAACAACCTTATGGTAATTCCTAACGTAATTGCACTGTTTGCGCTCGGAAAAGTTGTTTCCCAAATATCGAAAAACGCACGTAAAAACAGAGAACTCGAATAAACAGCTTTTTCCCTACCTTTTCTTTTGTATGCGCCGTTTTCTTCCCCTTTGAAAACGGTGCATACTTTTTTGTTGGCTGTTTTTACAAAATAGTGATTTATATCTTGACCTTCGACAAAAAATAATATATAATATAATAGAATACAAGTTTTTTGTGAAAAAACAAAATCGGAGGCGATTTAATGAAAAAGAAGATAATTCTTTTGATCGTAATCTTGGCATTGTTTATCCCCACGCTTATTGCTGTCGGATATTATATTAACGCGCAAAACGCACCCGTTGCGGAAAGGACGGTCGAAAAGCTCACCGTTACCGACCTTGACGGAAACGTTTTTGTCTTTGATAAAAGCAGTAAGGAGTCGAAGGAAATGATCTCCTTCTTCATCGGTATGAACAACTCCGCAAAACAGATCAACGCCCTCCCCGATCAGCTCAGGGGTGCTGAATGCTACGAGGCGGTCTACAGAAGCTTCAACAAGGACAAGGTATACAAATACTACTTTACCGATAATCCCAACGAGGCATATTACGTTGATGCCCGCAACAAGACCTACAGCATCAATTCCGATAAAGCCGTTAAGTTCCTTTCCATGAAATATTCGGAAAGCTCGTTTGAGGCTTCAAAAGAGCCTGAGCTTACCGTTTCGAACCAAAGCGTGCTCGAGCCCGTCAATATTGACTGGAAATACAAAGCAGGCGCGGGTGAATTTATTTCCACCTCATATACAGGTAAGCCCGACATAAATGCGGAATATCCCGTATCGGGCAGTCTCCAGCTTGCATTCTCCGAGCATCAGCCTGACTACGTTACCGTTAAGATCATGCAGGGCGACGAGGTCATATTCGACGACCTCTACGAAAAACTCACCACAAACGATATCGGAGAGACGAACAAGAAGTTCAACATTGAAGTAAACGCAAAGTGGTACGAATCGGCAGACAACGAGTTCTACGGCGAGGCCCTCTATAAATTTACCGCAAACGTAAGCGCACCCGCTTACTTCTACCTCGGTGAAGATACCATCGAGCACGGAGAGTTTGTAGTCCTCACCGGCAAAAATATCCTTGACATCAACTCCATCGTATTCAAGTCCGAGCCCTCCATCAACTATACCCCCAAGTTCTATCAGGAAGGCGACTTCGTGGTTGCTCTTATTCCCGTCTCCATCGCACTTGAATACTCTCCCTCGTATAAGTTCACCGTTTCTTCGGGCGGTGTGACCGAGGAATTTAACCTCAACGTAACCGAAAGAGCTAAGAAGAGCAACATTTATTCCAAGGCTCCCGCAACACTTGTCAACAGAACAAGAACTCAGGCAGCCCTCGACGCATTCTCGAATGCTCTTAAGAGCACAGTAAATACCAACGAATCCGTACGTTATTGGGACGGCGTATTCTCCGAGCCCGTATCGAGACTCATCCGCTGGGGCTTCGGCAGAACCATCGTCGTTTCATCCACCGCTACCCAGTTTGTAAACCAGGGTGTCGACTACGTTGTAAACGCAGGTGACCTTGCCGTTGCGGTAAATAAAGGTAAGGTCGTATACGTAGGAGAACAGGTATACAGCGGTAAGCTGGTCGTCGTGGACCACGGCTACGGACTCAAGAGCTGGTATATGAATTTAAGCTCGATATCCGTCAAGGTCGGTGACATAGTCGAAAAGGGCGGCGAGATTGGTATCGTCGGCGATACCGGATTTACCAACGACGGCGTGAACCTCCACTATGAATTAACAATAAACGGAGTTCCCGTTTGCCCTTACCCCCTCAATGAAGAAGGCATCAAAATGTACGTCGGCGAGAAGCCCGCACAGCCCGAAGAGCCCTCGGAAGAGCCCGCAGAGACAGAAACCGCAGAATGATTATTTTTAGCACACTTCATTTTTTGAAGTGTGCTTTTTCATCCTCGGTGAGTTATACTATCAAGTGCAACAGTAAGAAAAAATTGAAAGTTCATGTAAATCTATGGTAGAATAGAGTTACCACACACCAAACCACCAAGGAGGATTTACATGAACTACAAACATCTTACCATAGAAGAGCGCTGTTGTCTACGGGAATATTAAAAAAAAGGATATAGTTATCGAAAAATAGCAGAATTGATGGGAAGAAATGTGAGTACAGTATCAAGGGAACTGATGCGAAACAAGAGTTTTATGAATGCTCAACCGGCATATTACCCTCACACAGCCCAAAAGAAATATATGCTGCGCAGATCGTATTGCC
>JAFSAM010000029.1 GCA_017441005.1 Clostridia bacterium
ATATAGTATGTACACTGCCTCGACACCTTCTCCCACCGGAGAAGGTATACGGCTGTGCGGGAGCTTCGCACATCCAAAAGCTTCTCCCTCCGGGCAGCGAATCAGCACTAATCAAGCCTCTCCCCCCGGGAGAGGTGTCGGCGGAGCCGACGGAGAGGGATGATGCAAACAAAAAGATCTGTACAAGCTTATATGACTTGCACAGACCAATAGATTCAAAGTTCTTTGCCTACTTTCTTTCAAGAAAGTAGGTGGAAAGTTTTTGGGAGTCTTGAACCCTTTTTGCAAAAGGGTTCAAGTGCCAAGCTTTCTCCGAAAGAAAGCGGGGGAGTCCTGAACCCTTTTGAAAAAAGTGTTCAGGGCAAAGTTAAGCGAGATAAGCGACAGCTTCGATTTCGATCAAAGCGCCCTTGGGGAGGTCTTTAACTGCAAAGCAACTACGTGCGGGGGCGGACTTAATATACTCTGCATAAACCTCATTAAAAGCGGCAAAGTCGGAAATTTCCGCAAGGAAGCAAGTTGTCTTTACAACATTATCAAAGGTAGCGCCTGCCGCCTCGAGGACAGCCTGAAGATTCTTCAAAGCCTGTTCTGCCTGCGCCTTTATGCCCTTTGCCTCGATATTGCCCGTTTCGGGATCCATCGGAAGCTGACCCGATGTATATATCACGTTATTCACCATAATTGCCTGAGAATAAGGTCCGATCGCCTTGGGTGCTTTATCTGTAGAAATTACGTTTTTCATATAAAAAACCTCCGTATACATTTTTTAAGATTATACCATATTTTTGCCAATTTTTCAACGTTTTTTACGTAAAACCGTCTGTTTTTTTGAAAAAAAGCCCGTAAATTGATTTTTATAAATAACGGACGATAGGTTTTTTCTATTTGCGCCATATTGACATATATGTTATAATAAATAGAATGAATTACAAACACGGTAAAGAGGGATGATTTTATGACAATACAGCAATGCAATTACGTACTAACAATAGCCAAAGCAGGATCCTTCAACGAAGCCGCAAAGCAGCTTTTCATTGCGCAGTCCACACTGTCGCTCAGCATAAAATCCCTTGAAAACGAGCTCGGAATCAAAATTTTCGAACGTTCGGGAAACGGCGTTTTTCTCACCGACGACGGCTCTGAATTTGTTAAATACGCGCGTCAGATCGTCGAAAACAGCAACTTTATTTCCGAAAGATACAAGTCTAAAAACATACATCAAAAGCTTTTTATCGTCACACAGCACTACGACTTTATCGCCGATATTTTCGGCAAAATGCTGGGTGAAATGCCCGACTGTGACTACAACTTTGCTCTCAAAGAGATCCAGACCCACGACGTCATTTCCGAGATCGAAAAGTCACACAGCGACATTGGTGTCATTGCGATAAAAGGCAGCGACTCCGACATATTGAAGCGATACATAAACAAAAAGGGTGTCACCTTCACCCCTGTGCTTAAAGCAAGTCCGCATATCTATATGCGCAAAGAGCATCCCCTTGCAAACAGAAGTATGCTTACAAAAGCAGACCTCCGCGACTATCCCTATATTTCCTACGAGCAAGGCGAACACAACACCCCATTCTTCACAGAGGAATTGACCCAGGGCAATCCCGGAAACAAGCACGTCACCATAAGCGACAGAGCGACCCTTATGAACATTCTTATGATCTCCGACTCGTACACGATCGGCACGGGAATCATGCCCTCGGCGCTCAACAAGGGATACATCGTCAGCGTTCCGCTTGAAAGCGACGATTACTACACCATCGGCTATCTTTTGAATGCAAACAAAAAAACCTCTCCGCTTGTGGAGAAGTTCATCAAAATGCTCAACGAAATGGCTGAAGGTCTCGAAAAATGACACACACGGTTATGGTCATACTCGAGGTGATCGGCACGATCGCCTTTGCCGTCACCGGAGCATTTCTCTCGGTAAAAAGGCACCTTGACATATTCGGCGTTATTTTCATCGGATGCATAACGGCGGTCGGCGGCGGTATCACGCGCGATATCATTATCGGCAAGTTTCCGCCTAACATATTCTCGCACACTCCGATACTTCTGATTGCGGCTGTAACGTCCGTCATAATATTTTTGATATCCTATCTGCACGCAGACAAATTCGAGCAGATACGTGGAAAAACCGAAAAGATCAACAACGTTTTTGACGCTGTCGGTCTGTCCGCGTTTGCCGTAACGGGCACGGAGGCTGTATGCAGCGGTGAATACGGCGGTTACTTTGTATTAGCCGTTCTTATGGGTATGCTGACCGGTGTCGGCGGCGGAATATTCCGCGACATACTTGTTACCGAAACACCGTACGTACTGAAAAAGCACGTATACGCATTAGCGGCACTCCTCGGCAGTATAGCCTACTACCTGATGAGACCTCATCTTGGGATCACCGTCTCATCGATAATTGCAATGCTGATAATCTTTTCGATACGTATGCTTGCAACAAAATACCACTGGAAGCTACCAAAAGTCAAGCTTGACGAATAAAAAAATACGGATGCGTTTTATACCGCATCCGTATTTTTTTATTCGCAAATAATTCCGTTTTTTATTACGCCCTTAACATTGAAGCATCCGTCTGCTATAACAAGGTCAGCCTGCTTACCGACCTCGATGCTTCCCAGCCTGTCGAATTCACCGATATGCTTTGCGGGAGATGAAGAAAGCATCTTCGCCGCAGTAACGACGTCGATTCCGTAATCGACACACACAACTCGGAGCGCTCTGTCCATTGTGCAAATACTACCTGCATAAGAGGTCATATCGGGCAGCTTTGCGACTCCGTCATCGACTATAACGTAAGAGCCGTTTGTCTTACTTCCGAGCATACCCGACTTTTCGTCCGTACAAGCAAGTCTTGTAGCATCGGTAATGCCCATAACCTTGTCTGCACCCTTGATCTTCAGAGCAAGCTTCATACAATGCTCCGGGATGTGACGTCCGTCGCAGATCAGCTCCAGAGTTACGTTTTCATCAAGATAAGCCGCCTCAACTACCCCTGCAGTAACCAGTTGCTCGCGCTTTTTATATGCCGTAACGGCATTGTAAAAGTGGGTAACGTGCGAGAATCCGGCATTGAAGCCGTCCTCCGCCTCGTATCCCGTAGCATCTGTATGTGCTACGGCGCAGATTATACCGTTTTCCTTCATAAGCTTTGCAAACCTATGACTGTTCGGCACCTCGGGTGCGGCATCCCAGCGTATGATCTGCCCCTTCGCTGCCTTCAAAAGCTCGTCTATCTCGTCAAAATCGATATCTCTTATGATATCGCCCTTTTGAGCACCCTTGCTTTTTGCGTTCGAATTTGAGAAATACGGTCCTTCAAAGTGAAGCCCCTTCGCCAGATCGGCATACTCACTGTTCGCCTTAAATTCGTGATATGCATTGATAAATCCGAGAAGCTCCTCTTTTGAGGCTGTCATAGCGGTAGGAACGAGGGTAGTCGTTCCCCTTTTGAGATGTGCCTTTACGGCAGTCTCAAAGCTGTCGGCAGTTCCGTCCATAAAGTCGGCACCGCCGCCCCCGTGAACGTGCACATCGATAAATCCCGGGAAAACGTACGAGCCCTTGGCATCCAACACGTTACAGTCGCCGTCGGAAAGCCCTACGCCTATATTTTCTATTTTGCCGTTAACCAAAAGAATATCCGTTTTTTCGGATATTCCTTCGGATAAAACGGCTTTTGCATTTTTTATAAGAAGCCGTTGATTCATCATTTGTTGTATACTCTGATCTCGGGAATGGGATTCTTTGTTGCTTCGGTAAGAGTATAAATTGTAGCATCGGGATGGTTACGGAAGAGCGAACAAGGAACCTTTGCCGTAATATCGCCGTGGAGGATCTTACGAAGTGCGCCGGCATTCCAGTCACGGGGCATGATCATAATGATCTTCTTTGCCATAAACATTTCCTTCATACCGACAGTGATGCAGTATTCGGGAATTGCATTGAGGTCAGCACCGCAGTTCATATATGCGTTGATGGTTCTTGTCTCGCGTGAGATCTTAAGTACACGTGTAGCTCTGTTTGCAAACTCCTCGTTTGTGCAAGCTTCTCCGGGTTCGGGGGGCTCATTGAAAGCATAGTGGCCGTTGATACCGACACCGCCGAATACCATATCGAGCTTACCGTACTTTTCGATGATCGCCATAACCTCCTCGGGCTTTTCGGGATCGGGGAAGTATCTGTTTTCGGGAAGAACGTTCAATTCCTCGTCGACAACGTCGTAGAAGATTCTGTTCATACCGCCTCTGAAGGACAACGGATCGTCCATATCAACGTATGTCTTTTCGTCCTTAAGATATTCGTCCATATTGATGAATACGCAGTTTTTCAGAGATATCCTGTGCTTGTTTACAAGATAAGAAAGTCTGAAGTAAGGGCCGAGAGGTCCGTAGGGGACTACCATTACGGTAGGCTCACCCTTCTTGTTGTTTTCTTCGATGACCTTAAGCACTTCCATAGCGACCTTCCAGTAGATGTCGACCTCTGTCATGCTTACGTCAAGCTTAATGCTTGAACCCTTGCCGAGATCCTCGGGCTTAATAAGATTGTAATGTTCCATAGTCTTGATCCTTTCTTTATTTAACCATTATAAGTGAATTCTGTTCTGTAAAGCTCAGCATCGCCGCGGCAGATGCCCGCATCGATCACTAAAGTATAGTTGCCTGCGCTGACACCGTCAAAAAGCTTAACGGAGTGCTTCTTCAAGCTTACTTTGAACACGTCGTAGTTGTTCTGCTGAACCTGACGCGAAACAAGATTGTTCTCGCCGTCATAAAGGCTGATATGCACGTATCTGACCGGGTAGTTGGAGGTTACAGTACCGTCGACTATGCCCTTCGAAACCGCAGAAGCGTTAGGCTCCTTGTCGAGTGTAAGATAAGGCAAGACACCCTCGTTTGTCTCGAATATCTCGAAGGTTACGGGAATGTAGTTCGAAGCGTAAAGCTGTGTAAACGTATACTGATGATCTACCCACCAGGTCGTATTAACTCCATCCTTACGGGTCTCGTCAAAAGTATCTGTCTGCTCAACTGTAACAAGATAGCTTCTGTTGGGGTTTATCTTGCCGTTTGCACCTCTGGTTACAAATGCTTTTTTAGCTACCATACGGTCGTGGGTTACGCCCCTTACGTCATCCTTCGTCATGATAACGTCGCCCATATCGGCCTGCGCATACGCCTCATACATAATATCGGGGGTATTAGCCTCGATTATGTGCTGTGTAAGCTGTACGCCGTCGGGAACGGTGTAGTTGCCGCAGATCTTGCCCACAAATTCATCCTTGTAGCTGGGCATATACTGGTTAGACGTCATGCATACTACGGGAGTGAACTGCTGGAACGAATGGCAGATAGACGAATTACAGTGTGCGCCCATTACCTCGTAGCCGTCGGTCGACGTAGCGTAGAAGGTGCCGTTGTGCTCGTCAAGGAACTTCTGAAACTCTCCGATCGAGCAAGAAAGGTTTGTATAGGGAAGACCGTGATATACAGTACCCGCCTTATAGGTAAGCTCAAAGCCCCAGTGCTCGTACTTATTTCCGTAGGTAAATGTCTTTGAGGGCTTCCATTCAATGTTAGCCTGCTCATACATATAGTTTACGGCAACCTCTCGGAGGCTGCCCTCGGGAAGATCAAATGTCACAAACTTGAAATAGTCCTCGGGATTAACGCCCTCGGGAAGGGTGGGGTCGTTCTGTGTCTCCGCAGCGGTAGACTCGGGAGTTTCGTTCTTATTTCCCGATTCCTCGCTTCCGCAAGAAGCGAGACAAATACAAAGCAATACAGATAAAAATGCAAAGATTAATTTTTTCATTTTCTTATCCATCCTTTTTATAAGTATTATAAATGGTTTTTGATCTCGTTATTTACGGCAATACGGAACTCCATAAGCTTTTCAGGTGTCTCGGGAGTGTTGAAGAAATTAGGTGAGCCGAGCATATCGTCAATAAGCTTTTTGCACACTTCTCTGCCCGCAAGGCTTTCAAGAAGCTGAAGAGCTCTCATATCAACAAGCCCGTCTGCAAATATCTTCTGGTGTATCGACTGCAAAGGCTTTCTGTCTCTGCCGGGGTATACACTGTAGGTAGTACCCGCGTTCGGGAAGCCGCAACAGGGATCAATGGCGGGATCGTAAAGGCCGTGTGCCAATCTGCCGTAATAGTAGTTGTAGCCCCAATGCAGGAAGCCTTTTGCATTGTGATAGTAAAGCATATAGCCGAGCGCTCTGTTTCTTTCTCTGGGAAGGTTGATCAGTCTGTTTGACAGACCGTCGTAGCATTCACCGCCGGTATAATAGATCCAGAGGTTATCGCACTTTCCGACAAAGTCCATAGCCTTGTGTATTCTTGCAATAGGTGTCTGTACGAGTCCGGTTTCATAGAATGCATACATCGAAAGAGCATCACCTACGGTGTAGCCCTCAAACATATCCTTAACCGATTCGACCGACTTTTTGTATGAGTCGAAGTTGTCCTCGGCAGGCTCGTCGGAAAAATGGAACAGGGTCGTCTTGTCGAGTCCCTCTCCCTTCAAAAACTCAAACATCTGCGGAATATACTGTCGGAGGAATTCATTGTATTCCTTTCCCGCCGCCTCTGTATCCCAGCCGAATATTCTCTTGGTCTCTCCGTCGACCTCGGCAATTATCTTAGGTGCGTGTGCAGCCCCCCACTGGGTAAACAGATGTGAATGCTCAAAATACTTGATTCCCGCTTCTCTTGCCTCGTCTATATATCTCTTCATCATAGAGAAATCGAAGCTGTACTTGCCGTTATTTTTCTTTACCTTGACAAGCTGAACGGTCATTCTCTCTTCGCCGATCGCCGTATCAAGCGCGGGAGTGAATGCGGGAAGAAGGAGCATATTCATACCGTTTTTAACAGCGGTACGGAGAAAATCCTTCATTACTGCATAGTATTCGTCGGAAAAGAGCTCGAGTCCGTAGAAATCAGCCATACAGTCATTGTGGAACCAGTTTGTGTAATACAGAGACTGTTCGGGCAGACTTGCGTCTATGACCTCTATTTCAAGCTCGTTTTCGCCGACCTTGTTATTTGCACCGTTATAAAGCTCGATCTTGATCAAATGCTTGCCGACGGGCATTTCATTTTCGTTTTCGTTCAAAGTAAACCAGACCTGTCTCCAGCTGTCGTTGTATGCGGAAAGGCTGATCTTTTCGCCCACCTCGATGTAACGGTATCCGCAACCGCCGCGAACAGTCTGTCTCGCAAGCTCGGGATTGGTCTTCTTTGGCATCAATATATCGGGATACATTCCGATCTCGGGCTTCGGTGATATTTTTTCGAAGCCGTGCATAACGGGCACGCAGGCAACGTGATATGTGCTTATGTCAAGCTCTGTTGTAAGTCTTATAAAGAAATGAAGTTCCTCGGGATTTTTTTCAACGTTTTCGTCGGGAAAAAGCTTGTATGCCATCTGAAAAGAAAATGGCTCGTTTTTCATTACGGAAAAACACTTTAATTCTTTACCGACTCCACCCTTTTCGGGAGTGATCACTTCCAGATCGCCGAAAATTTGCGTCTTAATCATATTATCCTCCAAAAACAAAGTTTTCTTAATTCGATTATATATTATTTCTCGGAATAAATAAAGTTACAATATCGACATTTTTTTGGACAATATCGGTTTGTTTTTATTGACAATATTGTTTTTTCGTTGTATCATAATAACGAGGAGTGATAAAGAAATGCCTACGTTAAAATACTCTACGGAAAAAGACTTTTCCTGCTACATCAACGTAAACTCCTGCGGTCAGCAATGGCTTTCGGGAAGTGACTACGATACAAACCGACGAAAAGGCAGGGTCGATTTTTCCCTGTACTACATAGAAAAGGGTAGCTGTTATTTCGAATTTGACGGAGTACACACGTTTGTTCCCGAGGGTAGCCTGTTGCTTTACCCGCCTCGTGTTCCGCAGCACTATTATTTCAAAAAAGAACAAGACACAAAATTAAAATGGTCACACTTCATCGGTTCTTCTGCGTCATTGCTCGGCGATATTCCCCAAAACACCCCCACGATCATATCCCTAAAAAACCTGAAGCACTTTAACTCTGCCTTCGATAAAATGATCGAAGCCTTTTATAACGTTCCCGTGTTCGGAAATGACCTTACAAACGGGTATATGCTTGTATTGCTTGCGCTTATAAAACAAAATACGGAATATCAAAAAACACCAAAAAGCACTTCGGGAGACGATGGGCTAAACGAGGTCCTAAGTCTTATGTACGCATATTTCGACCATCCAATCGATATCGCCAAATACGCAAACATCTGCCACCTTTCCGAGGACAGGTTTATTCGGTTATTTAAGAGCAAGACCGGTATGCCCCCATATCGGTATCAGCTCAAAATTCGCATAGATCGGGCAATCGAAATGCTTGAAAACCGCTCGGTAAGTGTAGCCGAATGTGCCGAAATAGTCGGCTTTGACGATCCCGCCTACTTCAGCCGTATTTTCAAAAAGTTTACCGGACATCCTCCGTCGTATTACAAAAAGTAATTGCGATGAATCAAAAGATCCCCCAAAATGCCGCTAAAGCATTTGGGGGATCTGCATTTTTTACTCTATGAAACAATATTTACAAGGTCCGAACGCACATAGCCCTCAAATCCGTCATAATATGCTCTGTACCAGATATATCCGTCATAGCCGTAGGTCTGTGCAAGTATTCTGAATGTTGTCTGGGGGGGAATACTTGTAACTATATCGGAATCTGTCGTGGGACGCAAACGAACGTTTACGTAATCGGTATTTGTGTTTGTCTTACCGATGATCACGTTATCACCGCCGAGCGGTTCCCCGTCCGTCTTTCCGCATATCGAACATTTTTTTGGCGAAGAATATGTCGCGTCTACCCAACTATGCCCTCTTGCCGCTACCTCTTCGGTATACGAATCACCGCAAGAACAGTAAAGTCTTCTGATTCCTCTTGTCTCACATGAAGGGGAAACTATTATTTCGGACAAATAGCTGTGTGTGTGCAGTGAGCCTCTATTGGTTTCCGGTGCTTCCGCATCTGTCTCTATATGGTAATACGTATCCGGTGTATAGTCATCGGGCAAATCAATATCGGGAAGATCCGGGTCATACAGCCCGTCTGCATCCTCCTTGGACAAGCTTGTAGCAACCACGCCGACAATAACGCCAACCACTACAATTGCGGCTACAATGAGCGCGATTATTGTCTCTTTTTTCATTCTGAATCCCTCCACAGCATAATAATCAAAAGTTTGCCAAGTAAAAATTTTTTCACAGTGTTGGATCAACGCTTATATTATAACACTACCACGCAAAAAAATCAATATGTCGGTATAAACAAAAACCGCCGAACAAAATATTTTATATGTGCTCGGCAGTCGGTATTCTCTTATTTAATTAACGGCAAACTCGCCGGCGATTTCCTTTTTCGCAAAAGCCGTTACATTCTCACATAAGCTTATTGCCGCCCAAATCTTCATATAGGCAGAAATATAGGTCGAGTACGGAAGAGGAATTATACCGAGCTTTTCAAAAGCCTTTACGCTTTCGTAGGTGACCCCCGGTCTCACGTTTACGGTTAATACGGGAACGTTTCTCTCCCTTGCCCTCCTGCAAAAAGAGGCAAGCTCCGAGCTTTCGGTGTTCAACGTCGCCGAATGGTAGGGCTTGATAATAACGGCCGACACCCCGTCAAGCGAATATACAAAAGCATCTCCCGGACGGCTGTCTACCGTAAGAATATGCGAATTTGGCGTATATTCCACAATTCCGAGGCCTTTAGTTTCCGAGGCTTCGCCCCCGTTAACCGTCACTGACCTACCGTCAAGAAAAGCAAACGGCTGACCTATACAGTATAGATCTCCGCTGCACTCCGAATGCTGAAGCAGTCTTGTGGGAATATGAATATTTGTTATGTCCTGTCCGCAGTTTCTGTAGCTGACGAAAACACCGTTTATTTTTCTCTTTATAAATTCGACAGCCCCGATAAAATTACTGTAGCCGTTTGTTCTCTCATCGTCAAGAGGATATGCCGCAGAAACGAACACGATCGGCTTTTTTGAATTGCAAAATGCATATTCGACAGCTACTGCAGAATACTGCAGAGTATCAGTCCCGTGAGTGATTATGATCCCGTCGCAATCTGTCTTCAAAACCCCTTCAACCTCTTTTTGAAGCATATTAAGCTGTTTTGCAGTCAGATTCTCGCTTAAGACCGTATAGGGTGTATAAGTGACAAATTCTACCTCATTTGAATATCCCGAGTTTTCCAAAAGTCTGTACCTTGTATTCCCCTCGCTGACCATCCAGCCGTCCTTAACGACAGTACCGATGGTTCCACCGGTAAAAATAACCGCTATTTTCATATATTCACCCCTTTTACAGCTGAATCTATTATTCCCGATCAAAGCTTTTATACTCGTCATTATACCATAATACGTAAAAAAATAAAAGGGGGGTGTCCCCCTTTACTTTTATTTCTGTATCTTTGTGATCTTGTTGTACAGCTTTGTGATATCTTTAAGAATATCAGTATGCCCGAAATCCTTGAGATAAATAATATTCGTCTCTCTGATCATACTGAGGTTTTCGATTGGGAGAATAGTCATCTTCTGCTTTCTTACCTCGTCCATACAGGTCGATTTCGGCAGGATCGACACACCGAGATTTTTTCTTATGAGGGTCTTGATGGTATCAATGTTGTCCACCTCGAGAATGACGTTGAATTCGTCGATCGATCTGTTTATGCTTTCAAGACTGCTGATAAACAGGTTGACCGTTCCCGACATCGGAAGTCTGAGTATAAGTCTCTGCTTCTTTAATTCCTCAATGGTCACCATCGACTGCTTGGAAATGGGGTTCTCGTTTGCGACGGCGCAGACGAGATAGTCCGTATCAAGCAAAAGCGAATTTATATCCGAATTACCCGATACCCCCTCGACGATCGCAAAATCTATCTCGTAATTTTCAAGCATACTATAAAGATTTTTTATGGAATCTGTGATAATCGTTATAATAATATCGGGGTTATCGTTTCCGTATTTTGCAAGCACCTCGGCGATCACGTTACTCTCCGCCGTGTGGGTAATGCCTATTCTCAAACGCTCGATATTGTTCTCTCTGTCGGCTAAGACCTCTTTCATTCTGTCGCATATAGCGTTTATACGCATAGCGTATTTAACCACGATTTCTCCCGCTGCAGTCAGCTTTAGATCGCCTTTTTTGCGTGAAAATATAAGCACCCCAAGCTCTGTCTCAAGCTGCTTTATGTGATGGCTGACGGCGGGCTGTGTGAGAGACAGGACCTCCGCCGCTCTTGTAAAGTTTCCGTATTTTGCTACCGTCAGCAACGACTCAATTTTAGGATCGACCATAACATACCTCGGCATTCATTACATATTTTTATAAAAAACTAAATAAAAATAATTTTTATTTCTATCGGTATTAGTGTATCATATAAACACCGTAAATGCAAGAGCTTTTTTGCATTTTGTATATATTTTATCGATTACAAGTCATTAATTCAACAAATACCAACAAAGGAGGTTGCTTATGCTGAACTCCCTCTTTGGGCTGTCCGACGGCTCTGCCGCGAGCATCATTCTGTCACTTGCGGTCATGCTTGTGTTAGGCTACCTGACAACCAGGGTCACAAAGCTGATCGGTCTGCCAAACGTCACGGCATACATAATTATAGGCGTTTTGATCGGTCCTTTTTCTCTCGACCTCATTCCAAGCAGTATGATCGCCGGCACAGACTTTCTTGCCGATATAGCTTTGGCGCTCATCTCGTTCTGTATCGGTGAATATTTCAAGTTTTCTACCTTTAAGAACAACGGTCTGAAATCACTTGTCATAGCGATCTTTGAATCGCTGACAGCCTCTCTGCTCATTTTTGTTCTTACTTATTTTATATTAGACCTCAGCCTTGCCCTGTCGATCGTGCTTGCGGCATTGGCATCGGTTACCGCCCCCACCTCTACTATGATGACCATTCGCCAGACAAAGGCAAAGGGCGATTTTGTAAACACCCTCCTTCAGGTCATCGCGATCGACAACCTGATCGGACTCTTTGCTTTCAGCATTGCCGTCTCGGTCGCGTCGTCTCTTGCCGTGGCTTCCCAGCCCGCAAGCCTCGTCGAATCGATCGTATTACCCGTTGTCAAAAACATTCTTATGATAATAGTCGGCGGCGGAATGTCGTTTCTTATGCTGCTTCTTATGCCGCCCGGTAAAAAATCGGCGGACAACAGACTGATCGTTTCTCTGAGCGTGCTCCTTCTGTTTTGCGGTGTGTGCGTCGTCCTCGACGTTTCTCCCCTTCTCGGCTGTATGGCTATGGGTACTGTGTACAGAAACGTGTCGAACGATGAAAATCTGTTCAAGCAGCTAAACTACTTCAGCCCACCGCTTTTGCTTCTCTTCTTCGTAAGATCGGGTATGAACTTCAATCTCGAGGTATTGGTTTCAAGCGGCGGAACGATAGGCGTTTCACTTCTTGTTGTGAGCATACTCTATTTCGCGGTAAGAATAGTCGGCAAGTATGCCGGCTCATACCTCGGAAGCCTGCTTATGAAAAAAGAACAAAAAACCAAAATATATCTCGGACTGGCGCTTATACCTCAGGCGGGCGTTGCGATTCCGTTGGCGGCATTGTGCTACCGTTCTCTCGGAGATGAGCTCGGCGGTACGGTACAAACGATCATACTGTCGGCGGGCATTATGTACGAGCTTGTCGGCCCCGTTCTTGCAAAGCTTGCACTCTTTAAATCGGGAGCATACTCAAACTCCCTGAGCGAGCTTACCTCGGTCGAAACGGTCGACAAGGACGGCAATCCCCGTTCGCAGGTCGATATTCTCATCGAACAGCTCCAGCAGATCAACGATGAGATCGCAAAGGACAGAGAAAAGGCAAATGAAAATGAAAAGGCTTTCACCGACGCGGCGGAAGAGCAACAGCTTGCAGAAAGCTTTGAATTATTTAACCGCGGAAGATTTTTGAATAGGAGATAGTATTATGTTTATTGATCCTTTGGCAAAACTTTTAGGCGACTGGGCATCAGAGCTTAATATTTATTCGGTGACCCTTCGCATCATACTCGCATTCGTGCTTGCAGGCACCATCGGTATCGAGCGTGCAAGAAAGCGTCACTCCGCAGGTCTCCGTACCTTTATCCTCGTTTCACTCGCATCAACAATGGCAATGATCGTTGATATTTACTGTCAAAACAGCGGTATTTTTAAGGGATTTGTAATTATATCGGCAGCTACGGTCATCGGTATTGCAATCATAAGCTCAAACTCGCTTCTATACAGCTCGAAAAACCAGATCAAGGGACTTACCACAGCCGTTGCGCTCTGGTCGGTAAGCTTCGTCGGTCTTGCTTTGGGCGCAGGCTTCTACACCCTCGGACTGATCGGCTATGCGCTCGTATTCTTCTGTCTCGCGATCCTTCCCAAAACAGAAGCATACCTGAAAAACCGCTCCAACCACTTTGAAATACACCTCGAGCTCAAAAACAAGAGCGACCTTCAGGACTTTTTGGCAACCATCAGAAAGCTTGGACTCAATATAGACGACATCGAGGCAAATCCCGCATACCTCAATTCGGGTCTCAGCGTTTACTCGATCGCCATAACCATCACAAAAGAAAATCTGCGCAAGTATAAATCCCACGCGGCTATAATCGAAGCATTAAGCTCGCTCGACTATATTTCATACATAAGCGAAATAGTATAAAGAACGCAAAAAGCACACGAAAAAACGTGTGCTTTTTTGCTGTAAGCTTTACAAAAAACATCAAATACTGTATAATAAAGCATATAGATCGGCGAAAGGAGGAATCACATAATGACCTGTGGCGAATACCTTATGCAAATGCAGGAAAAGTATCGGATAATCAAAATCCTGTCGAAGAAAAACGGCGGTCAAATACTGCTTATGCGACACAAGACTTTAGAAAAAGATATCGTTGTAAGATGCTACCCGAAGCCGATCGAGGCATATAATAAGCTGAAAGACTACACGCACCAAAACATTGCCAAAGTATTTGATTCCTTCTTACTCGATGACGGACAGATCGTACTCGAGGAGTACGTCGACGGAATAACCGTCAATGAGGTACTTCAAAGCGGATGCTACAAATACAGAGGAGCAAAAAAGATCATAACCGACGTAGGAAACGCTCTCATCGATCTGCACCGAATGAACATAATCCACCGCGACATAAAGCCGGAGAATATAATAATCGATAAAAATGGGTGTGCAAAGCTGATAGACTTCAATGCCTCAAGACTCTACACTACAAAAACAGAGCGAGACACCGAGGTTTTGGGTACTGTCGGATATGCCTCTCCCGAGCAGTTCGGCATTTCCCAAAGCGGAGAAAAGTCGGATATATATTCTCTCGGTGTACTGCTTAACGTGATGCTGACGGGTAAGCACCCAAGCGACAGCCTTGCAAAAGGAAAGGCGGGCAGGATAGTCTTGAAATGCACACAGATCGACCCGAACAGCCGATTCAAAACAGTAGAAAAAATGCTTATGAAATTATAAAAAAGTCATACACATTTTCCGGTGTATGACTTTTTTTGATTCTATTTTTCAATTATGATATTATAACTCGGATTACCGGTATCATTGTACTTACTTACTTCATACGTAATTCCCGAAAAAGTGTATTGATACACATAATGTCCCAACTTGGTCTTCTCTTTGAATACCACTTTATTCAACATTTCTTCCTCGGTCAGCAACAGCTCCTCGGGTACATTTTTAAATACAACTGTCATAATAAAATTGAATATCTTTTCTGTATCATTATAGCTGTCAATATCAAATGTCACACCCGTTTTACCGTACGAAAATCCAAAATTTATTTTTTCTTGTTTATAAACAAAACGTCCGGTCAGGCTTATATCAGCAGCATTTATAACCGAAAGCATATCCCCTTCATCGGTATACAGATGCATTGACCCTTTATAGTTGTTTACAGTTTTTCCGATCTTCCAGGACTCCATTACCGGATATTTATTCTTTAATATTTCAACAAGCTCATCGGAAGTAGGAACAAAGTCTGATGCCTTTTTTCCGTCTGCGGTTGTTTCGGGACGGAGAGCTTCTGTTTCGGGTGTTTCCGTTTCAGGCACCTCTGTTTGCTCATTATCACTAACCGTCGGTTCAAATTCACCGTAATAGTTTTCGAGATCGTTATTTTTCGAACAACCAACACAGATAAGTATAGAGCTAAGCAAGATTGCTATAACTATTAACACTAAATTCAATTTTTTCATAATATGTTCTCCTTTTTTTATTTTCTCTTTTTAATTTTCATAAACAGCAAAATGTTGCCAACCAGCGATGCTAATGCAACAACGCCGCATACACCGACGCTTATATAGTAAGACATCAGTTCTGATTTTACTTGTTTATACTCAGCTAAATAGGGGTTGGGGTTACGACCAACTAACTCTTCAAATTCTGTCGCAGCTTTTAAAAACTCGTACATTTGCGTTGTTTGATGAAGTTCTGTCGAGTTTAATATCAATACTATCGCCACAACAGAAACAACAAACAGCACAGACAAGATTATTATCCAAATCATTTTGCTTTGAGAGGAAGGCTTTGATGCTTTTGCCCCGCCGCCCTCGTTTGCGCTACCGCAAGCAGGACAAAACGCTGCAGATTCAGATAATACCGATCCGCAATTTTGACAAAAAACTTTTCCCATTTTTACTAATCTCCCTTTTTATTGATCTAAACTTGCAAAAAATGTTTTATTTTCCATAACGAAATTACGTATAGCCACAAAATAGTAAATCGAACCGACGACGCCTATAACACCGCCGACAATCAAATTGTAAATCAAAACAACTATGGCCCCGCCGATAGGCTCAAATTCCGCCACAACCCCCTTGGGGTTGTTCAAAAGAGTTTTACTGTACTGAATATCATGAACCGCATAAATTATGTTCAAAACACCTACAATAAGCAAAAACCAATCCCAAAAAACACCGCCTGCGATCTGCAGTATTCCAATAACGATCCATATAATTCCGTTTATGTTAAGTCGCTCTGACAAAGTGTTTAGCATTCTTGATCTGTCGGCGTCAGAATAACACGTCTGCTGCGGATTTTGTGGATAATAACCGTTTTGCTGATTGGGATTATTCGTGTACACGTTAGACGGACTGCCGCAAGAAGAACAAAAAGCCGCATTCATCGCCATTTCACTTCCGCAATTCTGACAAAACTTCTTAGAACTGACGTCATTTACGGGAGATCCGCAACCGGTACAAAACTTCGCCTGCTCGGCAACTGCTTGTCCGCAGTTATTGCAAATTCTCATATTACTGTTCCTTTCTGTTGTTACTTCATGCTTGTTTGGCTTAGCCTTCACTGTTACCTGCTTTACGATAAGTACTAAATCGATCGTCAAAGATATCAAAGCAACACCAAAACAACAAAACATAACGATTTCCAATAGATCATCATAGCTATTGAACCCTATATACAAGCCAATAACTAAAGATCCCACAAAGATCAACGACATCACAACGATCATCATTAATCTGCTGCGCGAAGCGTTTTTCTTATCGGTTGTTTCTTTTGTTTGTTCTTGCAGTTCTTTTTCCCCTCCGTTAATCATTTCCACAGAGATACCACCTTCCTGAAAACATTTTGGTTTTTATATCTACAATATAGCATAAATAATGCTTATTGTCAATATTTACTTCTTATGGTTTGTTCATAATTAATGCTTATTGAAGTAAAATAATCATAAAGAGGTGAAATGATGGATAAAACAATTGACTACGTTGCTATGGGAAAAAGAATCCGAACGGCACGAAAAAGAAAAGGCATAAGCCAGGAAAAATTGGGTGAACTTTGCTCTGTATCGACCGCTCACATAGGACATATCGAGAGGGGTACAAGAATCCCCTCGGTAGACATTCTGTTCCGCATCGCAACCGAGCTTAACGTGACAGTCGACAGTCTGCTGCTCGACTCGTGCAAAACGTATGACAGTATTTTCAAAGGGATCTCCGCCCAGCTTGACGGGAAGGACGGAGATAAAGTTAAAGTTTTTTTATCCACAGTTAAGGCGCTGGCAGATAAAATTGACGAACTCTAACCCTACCTTGAATTATATTATCTTTTTGCACGCTTTTGTTATGCTGTCAGCATAACAAAAGGCGATTTTTTTCGATATAATTTGCAATATATCAAAAAAACCCCAAAAAGTTGACAACAAGCATTATTTGTGCTAAACTTTTTGGAGAAAGAATATTAATACGGGACTTAAAAAATGAAAAAAGACACTTCCGAAATGCTGAAAGAGCTGCAAAGCTGTTTCGATTTCAACGAATTTTACAGTCAGAACTCAAAATCGCTTATTACAGAAACTCTTTCCGCATATCTGAACAGACTCTTGGAAAAGCACAAGCTCACCAAAAGCGAGGTGATCAAGCGCTCTCTTTTGAACGAGATCTATGCCTACCAGATATTTTCGGGAATACGCGTTCCCGAAAGAAAAAAGCTTTTGAGCTTGAGTCTTGGAATGGGACTCGATCTCGAAGAGACCCAAAACCTACTGAAATGCTCCGGCTACGCACAGCTTTATGCAAAGCTTGAATTCGACTGCATAGTGATCTACGGAATCTGCAAAAAACTGTCTGTGATCGAAGTAAACACTCTGCTTTTTGAACACGATCTCGATACTTTAGGATGATATTTTATGAAAAAATGTCCGTACTGCGCGTCGGAAATACAGGAGAATGCCGAGTTTTGCATTTACTGTATGCGTGAACTGTCCGAAAAAAGCACTTTTCCACCGCATAAGCAAAAAAGACCAATCAAATACATAATATCGATGTTGGTGCTTCTTTTGATAATAGCAATATTGGTCGTAATGCTCTTTTTGTCCGATAATACTGCAGAGCCGAATATGCCCGACGGATATACGACCCCAAACGGCATCGTAGTGATACCTTCGGAAGACGATGTCAGCACTTCCGTCGATACTTCTCCCGAAAGCAAAACGGAGGCACAAACGGAAGACTCTACTTTGACCGTACCCGAAGACACGCAAGACCGACAGCAAAGAGAGACCGACAAAAAAGAAACGTCGCCACTTAGGTCCGAGCATTCCTACATTGACTCGACAGATGCACAGGCTACCGATGCAACACCGGAGTCGTCGACGGTCACCACTTACGAGACTACCGAAGCTACATCGGAGACACCGATAACCACCCCCGAAATTACCCAATCGGTTCCCGAGGTTGAAGAAACCGATCCCCCCGCTCCCGAACCGACTGAAACGAACGTCACGGAAACAAAAAGCAATTGGCTGTATAAAGAGGTTGACGGAGGCATCGAAATATCGGGACTCAAATCGACGGAAATATCGGGAATATACACGATTCCGCCCTCGATCGACGGAAAAACGGTTGTCGGCATCGGAGATAGGGCATTCTATTACGAATCGTCCATAAAAAGCATTACCCTCCCCGAAACGCTTGTCTACATAGGCTATCAGGCTTTTTACCACGTCGACGGAATAACGTCCGTAATAATCCCGAAAAACGTTACTTCGATCGGAAACAATGCTTTTACCGAGTGTAACAATCTTTCCGAAATATACATTCTGTCATCCAACGTCAGTATCAGCAGCTATGCTTTCTCTACCGTCTATCAGAGAAGCGTCGACCTTACAATATATGCACCCGCAGCCTTAAACCTCGGCTTAAAGGCATCTCTGTACTGGGATGCACGATACGTTGAATGGAACGGATAAACCACATTAAATAACAATAGAATCCCTTTTGGTGTATTCCAAGAGGGATTTTTCTTGACAAGTGTGCTTTTTGGTGGTAAATTATATATGGGTACACCGGTAATAATTTTGACTGCCCAAACATAAGTATAAACCCAAGACAACTTATAGGAGAATGCATTTATGAACCCTTGGCACGACTTCGAAAAAGACAGAATAACCCCCGAAAAGTTTCTCTGCGTAATTGAGATTCCAAAAGGCGGCAAGATGAAATATGAGCTCGACAAAAAAAGCGGCCTTCTGAGGCTGGACAGAGTATTGTTCACCTCCACCCACTATCCCGCAAACTACGGCTTTATCCCCCGCACCTATTCGCAGGATAACGACCCTCTTGACGTGCTCGTCCTCTGTCAGGAGCAGTTACAGCCCATGTCCATAGTTGAGTGCTATCCGATAGGCGTTTTGAAAATGCTCGACAACAACGAGGTCGACGAAAAGATAATCGCCATTCCCTTCGGCGACCCCTCGCTCAATACCTTCCACGATCTGCCCGAGCTTCCCGTACATCAGTTCCAGGAGATCAAACACTTTTTCGAGGTATACAAATTCCTCGAAAACAAGGTAACCGTCGTAGAAGAAATATGCAACCGCGGCGAAGCCGAAAAGATCATCGCAGAGAATATACAGAGATATTCCGATAAATTCGGCGGCATTCTTTGAATTTTTAAAATAATCAAAAGACACATCAAACGGAATAACCATCGAGCGATGTGTCTTTTTTATTGCGTATATTTTGATTATGTGATAATATAAAAACGGTGATGGAAATGGAAAATAAATATCTCGAAAGAAAACCTACGAGGGTAAAGAATTATGACTACAGCTCTGTCGGCGCATATTTTATAACGATATGTACGCAAAACAGAAAGCAAATATTATCGGAAATTATACGTAAAAATAATGCCCCTGTAAGCGAAACAAACGATTTCGTGGTAGTGGAGGGGCTTGCTC
>JAFSAM010000030.1 GCA_017441005.1 Clostridia bacterium
AAGGGCGGAGGTTTCTCCGCCGCCAGTCTCCGAATTACCGCAGGATATTAGTGTTACGCAGCATAACAGTAGGGTAAAAAAGAATATTTTTATTTTCATTGTTTTTCTCCTTGTGGTAAAAAACCAAACAGAGTATTACTTGCAGTGTTTTAAAAGCTCATCGATTGCTCTTACCCAGGCTTCATCTTCTGTTCCGAAGGTTTGTATCCTGGAATATCTACCTAATAAAAGGTATTTTTTAAAAACTTCACTTTGAAATAACGCTTCAAAAAATGAATCCGGAAAAACAGATATGTCGGTTTGATTTATTCTATCTTCCATTGAAGGCTCGTAATAAGAAATATATTTTAATGGATAATAAAGTGAAACGCTTCCCATTGGGGCTTTATCATAATAGAAGTGTATCAAATGAGCTGGTATTAAAGTTGCAGTAGTATTTTCATTGCATAACTCTTTTGGTATTTCAACAAAAACATACCACCAATTCCATGAAGTGCTGTAGTTCTGTGTGTTTTCCGGTTCTTCTTGTACTTTTTTTAAGTTGTAATAAAAATATAACTCGTTTCTATTTTCGACTTTGGAAGCATATAGAACTTCGTCTGTTGTGTAACATATAAGGTTATGATACTGTCCAATTACCAAATAATTGTTTTCAAAAAAAGACTCGTCAAACTGTTTAAGAGTGTCATTTAAGGATACAGGGAAAGCGGGGGTTGTGGCGTACATATCACTTGTTCCCCAGTTGAAGTTATCTAATTGCTCTTTATTTCTAATGATTTTATTAGAATCTCCGTCTCCTCTGCATTTTGCAGAATGGACTTTAAATGTGCCGGTTATTTCTTGGGAATTGTTAAAACCAATAAAAAAATTATACGACGGGGCGGCAGTTTCTTCGGTGTGAGTTGTTTCGGTAACTTCCGGAGTTTTTGTGGTGGGTGGCTCCTGCAACACTGTAGTTTCAGGTGTGCTTGTAGTCTCCGGCGAAACGGTTGTTTGTTCGGGGCTTGTAGTATCATCCGCTGTTTCCGGTATGGTGACAGTAGTGTCAATGGGAGAAAGGGCGGAGGTTTCTCCGCCTACAGTCTCCGAATTACCGCAGGATATTAGTGTTACGCAGCATAACAGTATGGTTAAAAGGAATAAAAAATAAGATTTTTTCATTGATTAATACCTCCGGGTATATTGTAAGCAATACATTTTGATGCATCTACATGATAATAAAAATATTCAAAATTTTCTAAACTAATTTGTTCGTGAATTGTTCCGGTGGGAGAAGTATAATATCCCTTGTTATATGGGTCTGTTATTGTAAAATACCAGTCTCCGCTTTCATCTGTGTACATTGCCGTTAAAAGAACATAGTGTCCACTAGGGGCAAGTAGATAATCAAAAGGTGCGTGGAATTGGTCTGCAATTATGTTCATCATAGGGGGATATCCTGAAATTATGCTATTGCGCAGAGAAGGTAAGCAATCTTCAAGAGATGAAGCATCACGACTTAAGTAATTATTTTCGTTATATGGGGTAAGATAATCTGATACTGCAAGTGAAATGTCATATAAATTACCACCTTGATTAGTGTCAAATAAATAAATACCTATAAAATCATCTTCTGTAATAGCTGGAATAGGATTACCGTTGGCATCGGTTTTGCCTTTTAGTACGTAATTAATAACCATAACTGCACAAGCATAACCACAAGTATGGTCTGTTTCCTGTGCTCTCAAATCCACGTCGAGGCGGTAGCCGCGGCGGTTACACAGAGTCAGCATAGCAGAGCCTTCGGCATAATGGCGTGGGTCATGCACGTTCAGCCTAAAAGCATTGTAAACAAAGTTGTTCACGTCGCGCAGTATTATCCAAGTACTGCCTGAGCCGCCCGATGTTGATATATAAGCAGAAGTACCGTTTCCTGCGATTTTGGCAACGTTGCTGCTTGTAGAAGTCCATATCAAATCTTCGCGGGTGGTCGTTGCGTTGATCGTTAGGAAATCTCTTGCTGTCATAAAGGGATATCCGGCTGTATCGGTAATAGGCTTACCTGTGACTTCAATGGTTGGCGTATAGGGGATAAATTCCCAATGATGTCCCGAAGCTGAGTTGTGTAGTGCAAGCTGACATGAGGTAAGGCTGGTCTTTGCAAACTCACGGTATTCGGAAGCATACCAGTTGTAGAAATACATATTGCAATTGTTTCCGATATATACCGAAAGGGAATAGGAAGTAGCATTAGAGGGTCTTATGCTGTAAACACCATCATAATCCATAAAGACCTTAAATCTGATTGAAGCAGACTCTAAGTTGTTTTCAGAGGTGTAGTCATATACCGTAAACGGCCTGTAATCTGTGTAATCGGCACAGTGTACCTCCATTCTGCAATCATCATCAAAAATCGGTGTAAAGGTATATGTGCTGTTTGAAAGATTTTCTACGTACCACAGTGAGCGTATATGATTGGGGGTATTGGCAACAGTAACGTTGTTTGAATAATCTACAGATAAATATTTATTATCAAATACGTAGTTCTTTATGACGTATAATCCGGTAGGTATATTTGAGGGGTCGTCAGTCATTTCTGACGAAGTTACGTATTCATAAACAAGCACGGGGCGGTTTGTGGGGGAATTTGCAGAAAGAATAAGTGAGCCTAAATTATCGTTTGAAGCCTTTTTTAGATAAATACCTACGTTTCTGGCAGAGGGGTTTGTGCTCCACTGCTCAAGGAGCGTTCCTATTGGAACGTGGTAATGCCTTGTAGTGCCTACGGTCGTCACTCCTATGTTTTGGGCAATGCAAAATGCCATTTCCGGGCGACCGTCCCAGGTCATAGAGCCGTTATAAAAACCTGCGGGGATATATGCATTGATCTGCATATTGTTTATTGTTTCCGAATCGATCGTAAAATCAAAATATGCAGATGTTACCCTTTTGTTTGCTAAATTAGGCAATTCGGACAGCCAGAACCATGCTTCACCCTCACCGTAATTTCTGTATGTTGGGTCATTATCTCCCACAAACATAAAACGGTAGTTGTTATATACGAATTCAGGCTTGTTTGAGCTTACAAACGTTTGAAACATTGTCGTGGGATGAGATGTATATGTCGGGTCGATCACCACGGGGTAAACTCGCTCTGAGCTGTTTAGCCACAAGGGATCGGGTGTATAAGTGATAACCAGTTCGTTGTTGAATGTTTCGGTTTCCACAGAAATGTCCGATGAATATACGTTTGCGGAATCGTACATGATTGGGGCTTGTATAACGAATACTACCACTCCGTTTTCGTCAGATAATTCTATTTGACCGTCAGAATTTGTTTTGACCTCCAAGCCCTCCCTTGAAACGGTTACTGAATAAGACGTAAACTGGCAGGGGGCTTCAAGTATAACGTCTTCTTTTACAGTTCCCGAGGACAGTGTATATCTTGCGGTTGTGTTTTCTCCAAAAGCGTTTTTATATTCAACTGTAGATACATCGTAAGATACGTTATGAATTATTGAATTGTTGTGTTCTTTAATTTTTGTATTAATTTCTTTTGCCTGAATATCAAAAGTTTTTGCCGAAGAGACGGATAATTCCGAAGCTTCATTAATCTCTGTGGGAGAAATACCTTGAAGCTCTTTCGTGGATATTGCGCTTTTTAATGCTTCTTTTGTCTCGAGCAGGTTCGGCGGAGCAATAAGAGTCTCGGTTTGTTTTTTTGAACTCTGAATATTATTTTTGGATAACTGAACTGGACTTGAGTCTGAAAAGCTTGCCTTGACAGACCAACTGAGCGAATATCCGTCTTTATGTAGCGAAATATGCTTGTCGGAGTCGTCCGATTTATTAACGGTTTCTACCTTGTTTCCCACCGAAATCATACTGTCCTTTGAAACAGAGATACTTTCGTCAAATTCTAACCAAGTGCCGTTGCCGTCCGAATAGTGAACGGGGGTCATATAAGTTGCCGCTATATAGCTTCCGTCGTCGCAGAGAAAATGCTTTTCGTATTGGGTGCGCTTCGATACGTCCTCAGAAACGATAATGGGTTCAAGCAGCTTGTCCTTCTCCGATACCGCTTCTTTAACCTCGGCTGACCCCGTATCTTTTTCCGCAATGCTACCGATCCCGTCTGTCAAAGCATAAACGTTTGCAGAAAAAATCGAAAACATCATACACAATACAAGAATAAATGCGGTGAGCATAATTAATTTCTTGTTTTTCATTTTTTGTTCTCCTTTATTATAGTTTTAATTTGTTACTACAATATTAACAAAATTATGGCGTTTGTTGATAATGCACACATTTTACGGGTTTTTTAAGATGAATATGTGTATTTTTAAAAACCCTCATAGGCATAGCTCCCCCTTTTTTTAGTAACGTATAATTATCCGTAAATTTGAATTTTTTAAGACAACCGAAAATTCAAATACACAGAAAAAATGATTCAGAAATAATAACCGGTCTCGATAAATTTTTGTTTTTGAAATATGATATTTTTTTAAAAAACCAATTTTTCAGTTAGAAATTTATCAATCTTTTTTGGCCTTTTTTGTTTTACCCTCTATATATAAAGAGCGAATCAAAAATATTTTTATCACACTTTTTTAGAAAGTTTTTTTATCTTTGTATGATTGCACAAAAAAACAATATGAAATATAGTGTATAAACAATCGTTTTTGTGCACTATGACGTATGTTTTTTAGGAGTTTTTATAGACGAAGTAAGGCGATTTTTGCGTTTTGACAAAAATAAAAAACCACCTATTGAACTTCTACTATAGCGTGGTTTTTCATCATATAAAAAAAAGACCGTCGGTAATCCCGACGGTCTTAAAAATGCCTATATATTAATTACGCTTTCTTTGCTTCGCGGATAGCCATGATACGGCTCATCTCGTTGTAAACGATCATGTAGCCTTCGTCAACGCCCATACCGGGTTTTGCGAGGATCTGTGTGGGCTGTGTAGCCATAGCGCAGTGTACGCAAACCTGTGCGGAACGGTCGGTCTCGTTACAAGTACCGCCCTGATATGCGCCGATACCCTTTTCCTTGCAGTAGAGAACAGCTTCGATGGTGTTGTTAACGCCGCCGAGGTCGGGAGTCTTGATCTGGATCATGTGACCTGCCTTGTTGTCAGCGAAGAGCTTGATGTCTTCGAGAGTGTTGCACCACTCGTCTGCAACGAGCTCAACGTCACAGCCTCTCTTGTCGAGTTCAGCTGTAAGACCTGCAAGAGCCTCGATCTGAGCCTCTCTTGTGCTGTCGCAGTCCATAGGACCTTCGATGCGGAGCTTGAAGGGCTTAGCGATCTCGCCGAGCTTTTCGATGTAGTCAGCCATTTCCTTGTAGTTGTTGTTGCCGAACACAGCACCGATCGTGCCGTAAACGTCCATGTGCATTACGGGCATATATGTGGGATCAACGCGGTTAGCAAGGATACGGTCACGGAGCCAAGCTGTGTATTCAGCAAGCTTTTCGCCCTTTGTACCGAGCTTTGTTTCAACGTGGTTGATGAGAGCGTGGGGAAGAACCTGTGCGCCCTTGATGATCATCTTGTCTGCATTGTCGTAGCGATCGTCACCGGACTGGGTAAAGATGTCGATGGGCTTTTCGCTTACGGTGCAGTTGTATTCGTCTGCAACGACCTCGCACATCATTCTGCCTGTTGCTTTTGCAACTGCATCGAGAAGTGCCTGGGAAACACCGTAACGGATTGCGGTGTGGAGGCGCTTGCCTTCAACCTGGATAGCTTCCATCATTTTTGTAAGGCCGCGGAAATCGTCAGCTTCTTTGCCGACGAGCTCGGGCTTGATGTATTTGTCGATGATCGGAATAAAGTCTTTAGCCAAGAAGAGGGGGTCACGGCCGCCTGCGCCGGAATACTGAACAGCGGCACAGTCACCGTAAGCAACCTGACCGTCTTCGAGAACGATCATAACGGAGATGGATTCGCCTGCCTGACGAACGGCCTGGAAGCCTTCGGTAACAGGGGAGCCTACGTAGAACATACCGTCGTGACCTGCACCGCGCTTGATAGCACGCTGGTCATCGAAATAGAAACCGGTACGACCGGGGGAGCAAATAACGTTAACAATTTTCATGGGTGTATACTCCTTAAATTATATGTATTAAAAATATGATCAGAACTTGGGACGACCAACGAGACGGCCCTTACCGATTGCGTAAACGTCGTCTACTACCATCTGGAAGGAAGCCTTGCGGTTTTCAGCCTTTGCTCTTTCTTCGATCTTTTCTTTGTGGAAGTCGATGATCTCCTTGGAGAAGGGAAGGTTGCCCATCTCGAGGATACGGATAGCACCGTTGTTGTCACGGCAGGGGAGCATGAGACCTGCATTGATGCGGCAGGGAGCGAAGGGAACGTCAACTACGCCCGCTTCAACTGCACGGCAGGTACCGAGAGCGATGTCGCCCTGACCGAGCTCGAAGCACTTGTCGACGATCGCGCGTGTCTCGAGGCGGATGATCTCTTCCTCGATCTCGAGGTTCTTGTCCTGGAACGTCTGCTCGTAAAGCATATTAACGACCTGCTTTGTGCAACGGAGACCTTCTGCGTTTGCTTCCATAGTAGGAATACCGACAGCCTCGTGAGGAGTCTTTACGATAACCTTTGTAGCCTTAGAGAGAGCCGCGATTACGCTACCGGAGGAAATAACGCCGAATGCCTTAGCTTCGTCGGCGGGGAAGCCGCCCATCCACTGGTGGAGAACGGTAGTAACCTGAACGTCATTGTAGCCGTACTTCTTGAGGTACTCGTCTGTGAGCTCTTCAAGAGTCTTGATAGCGGCGACGTCCTGAACGAGGTTACCGCACTGGCCGTAACCTACGGTGATGTTTTTAACACCCTGCTCAGCGGCAAGGAGAGCTTCGATGATAGCAACTGCATGAGAGATGCAGGGAGGTACGAGAGTACCGGTAAGAGGACCGTAGGGCTCACGGTTGATGGAAACGCCCATCTTTTCGTATTCGCCTACCAATCTGTCTGTGTACTGCCAGTCACGGATGGTGCGTTCCATGGGAACGTTCTTGCAGTAGGGGAGGTTGTAGGAGATACCGCCGCCCTCATAGCTTGTGAAGCCGCCGGCAAGAGTGATCTCTGTAAGGAGTCTTGCGTCGGGAGTACCGTGACGAACCTGAAGAGGAACGTTTACACTTTCAACAACGCGGCGGCAGTTTGCAACACCGTGGTTAACAGCGGGGAAGCCGTTGAGCATTGCACGGCCGAGACGGATGGATTCCTTGATGCCGTTTTCTGCTTCTTCGTATCTGTTCTGACGTGTATAACTGTCGATCGTAGAGGGGAGGAGGTCAGCCTCGCCGTACTTTTCGAGGTACTGCATAAGCTTGATGTGTTCCTCGACAACGGGAACGCCTGCTCTGGGCTGGATAAGAGTTCTTCCCGCAGCCTTTGCGTCGAGAAGCTTTTTGCCGAACTTTCTGCATTCGGGCATAGCCTTGTGGTAAGCGACAGCCTCTTCGAGGTCTACGTCCTTACCTGTGGGCCACTGTGCCAGCACTTCCTGGCGCAGCTTTGCGAATTCTTCGTCTGAAATGCGTTTATTTCGAATATCCATGATACTCTAACTCCTTTTTCATAATTCTGAGAGCAACCTCGGGATAATGGGTAGAAAGAAGACCCATGGCTGCCATAATATACTTTCTGTCTACCCACACGTCCGCCTGCCTCGGTTTAAGAGACTGAGGGCGATTTGGAGTAGCAAGGGCATTGGAAGCAATTTCCACTGTACGCTTTGTGTGGATAAGGCTGCCGCCCGTAACAACGATCTGACCGACCTTAGTGAGGTTTTTACCCTCCTGAACGAAGGTCTGACCCATCATTGTAAAGGTTTCGTAGATACTGCCTGCGTGGCGCGTGACCGCCTCGTCGATAGCGCAGGATGCGAGTGCAAAGTCGAGTGCTTCGAGCTCCTTGTCGTCACCGGGGACGATATCGGTATTTTCCTTGAGCATTGCGATAAGCTCGAGCGCTCTGTCTTCCGGAATACCGGAGAGGGAAGATATCCTTCCGATTCCCGCGGCATCAACTATACCCTGAATACTGTATCTCATACCGATGTCTCCCTCGACCGTACGTTTTGCGTAGGGCTCGGGAAGACCCTTGTAGACCGTATTCATGTGCTCGGGCATACCGTCAGCTATGGAGTAGATGTCGGTTGTGGCACCGCCTACGTCTACCGCAACAAGCTCGCCGATACCGAGCTCGTTTTCACAGCCCTTGGAAAGTAATTCCATCGCCGCAAGAACAGCGGAGGGGGTGGGCATCATAATGTCCGAAAGAAGCTCGGATGCTTTTTTCAGACCCTTTGCCTCGACTATCTTATCAAGGAAGATCTCGCGGATCTTCTTTTGAGTGGGTTCAGCATTGAGAACGCCGAATTTCGGCATAACGTTTGGACAAACATAAACCTCATGACCCTCAAGATACGACTGACATTCCTTAACAGCCGTACGGTTGCCCGCGATAATGATCGGGAGGGCGGGGTCGAGAGAAGCCATCATCTTTGCGTTGTGGGTGATGCATTCGGTGTTACCGCCGTCAGTACCGCCTACAAGAAGGAGAATGTCGGGCTTCGAAGCCTTGATTTCTTCGATATCCTCGTCGGTGAGCTGGAAGGCATAGACGCCGACCACCTTTGCACCCGCACCGAGGCTGGCAAGCTTAGCCGCCTCGCCGGTAAGCTCGGGAACGAGACCGCTTGTGACCATACGCAGACCGCCGGCGGCGGAGGAGCAGGCATAGCAGGCATCGTATTCGACCTTGCCTATCTGTTTTTCGAGAATGGCGAGAGCGTTTCTCAGCCCTTCGTTTATGTCTGTGAAAATAGTAGTGAACGATGCTGACGTACCCAGTATTTCTTCAGCTTCAACGTCTACTGCGGTGAGCTTGGTATATGTACTGCCAAAATCGATCAGCAAAATATTTTTCATTCAGCACTACCGTCCATATGTAAAAGCTCGCGGAGAGCCTCGATAGTTGTTTCGGGGGATGTTCCGGGAGGGAATGCTCTGTCAAAGCCCATTGCGGTGAAGCGCTTTTCGACGTCTTCGAATTTCTGTTTACCGATAACGATGTTACCGCCGACAACGAGGGTAATGCCCTTGAGACCTGCTTCGTCACACTTTTCTCTGAGACCGCGGCAGTCAAGCTCGCCCTGTCCGTAGAGGGAGGAAACGACGATAGCGTCTGCATTAGACTCGATAGCCGCTGCAATGTACTCTTCCTGAGCAACCATAACGCCTAAGTTTACAACCTCAAATCCCGCCTGAGTGAAAGCGTGATAGAGGATCTTGTTACCGACTGCATGAACGTCAGCGCCGATAACGCCAATGACCAATACTTTTTTCTTGTTATCGCCCATAATTAAAAATACCTCATATAAATTTTCTGCGTGTAAATCAAAAGATTGAACACCAAACTATATAATATAACTTTATTTTACAATTGTCAATGAGAATTCGTGATTAATCCACAAAAATCTAAAGATTTTTAGTGTCTAATGTACATTTTCATCGAAAAGATTGTAGTCGTTTCAATCATTTGGTTAAAACGTTATAGATCCTGTCGCAAACGAAACCGTCACGGCTTACTACCTCGGCTACGACCTTGTCGCCTCTGGCAAGCTTTTTGGGAGAACCGGTGATCTTTTCGGTCTTTTCTTTAAGGGCGCGGATGTCGATGACGGGGAGTCCGGCCGCCTTAAGAGCATCCGAAAGATCGGTTCTCTTGGGGTTAACTGCAATTCCGCCCTGAGTAACGAGAACGTCGATGTTTTCGCCGGGGGTGGAGATGCAGGTAACTCTGTCGGTAACGATGGGAAGTCTTGCGCGGAACATGGGAGCGATGATCATAGCGAGCTTTGCGCCTGCGGCAGTATCGCTGTGACCGCCCGAGCCGCCCATGATGTAGCCGTTCGAATCTGTGTGAACGTTTACGTTGAAATCGGTATCGATCTCGGTTGCGCCGAGGATAACGACGTCAAGGCTGTCTACTACGGCACTCTTGCAGGAGGGGGAAGCGTACTGGAGTGCGGATATTTCCTGATGGTTGGGGTTGTCTCTGAGGGATGCTATGGCTGTCAGGTCAAAGCACTGAACGTCCATCAGAGTTCGGAAGCAACCTGCCTGAAGCATTTCTACCATATATCCGGTGATGCCGCCGAGACCGAAGCTGCCCTGGATATTCTTTTCAACCATAATGTCTTTCAAAAACTTAGCCGCCGCAAGGGAAGCGCCGCCCGCTCCCGTCTGGAACGAGAAGCCGTCTTTAAGAAGTCCCGATGCCTCGATGACTTTAGCCGCTTGAGCCGCCATAACGAGCCCCACGGGGTCACGGGTGATCTTTGTGGTACCCGAAACTATGCCCTTTGGATCGCCGATCGCATCGACCTCGACAACGTAGTCGACGTAGTCTTCGGAGATGGAGAAATCGGTCAAGGGATAGGGAACAAGATTATCTGTAATAATAACTACTTTTTTTGCATGCATAGCATCTGCATAGGCGTAGCCGAGGCTTCCGCAGGCAGATTTGCCGTATTTACCGGAGCAGTTACCCATGGGGTCAGATGTGGGCGCGGCGATAAAGGCAACGTCAATGGGCGTTTTACCGAGCGCGATATTGCTTGCACGTCCGCCGTGCGTATAGAACTGAACGGGCTTTTCGAGGATACCCTCAGAAATGGCTCTGCCTACCCCTGCACCTATGTAGTCTGCGGCAATGCCCGTAACCACACCGTTTTTGATGTGATCGAGAATGGGGGTGTGCGCGTCAAAGAGGGAACTTGCGTTAACGTTGATGTCGCGAAGACCTTGATTTGCAATCTCCTCCATAACCATATTGAGAACGAAGTCGCCGTTACGGAGGTGGTGATGGAACGATACTGTCATACCGTCCTTAAGACCGACAAGTTCAACGACCTCTTTAATTGATTTTACTAACTTACTCACAGTCCTCACTCCTTTCCATACCGAGAGCTTTAGCCATAGCGATCGTGCGTTCCGCTCTTGCGACGATGGGGGCATCGATCATCTTTCCGCGGAGGGAGATAGCACCCTTGCCCTGTTTTTTAGCGGTTTCAATTGCCTCGATCGCGTCATAGGCATATTCGATCTCGGCAAGAGTGGGACTGAATACGTCGTTTATGACCTCGACGTGACGGGGGGATATGGATGCCTTACCCGTAAATCCGAGACTTTTTGCGAGCTGAGCATCGACGACGATACCTTCGTCGTCGTTAACGTCGGTGAAGGGGGTGTCATACACGTCTACCCCTGCCGCACGAGCCGCAACAACGAGGCGTGTACGTGCATATTCGATCTCTCTGCCTTCTTTTGTACGTTTACACTGAATGTCAGCAGTAAGGTCCTCGGCACCGAGGAAGAGTGCCTTTACTCTGGGAGACGAGGATGCTATGCTGAAAGCATTTTCGACACCGAGAGCGGTTTCGATAAGGGGCATAATACCAACCTTGCCGACTTCAAGTCCGAGCTTTCTCTCGACCTCCTCCATATATGAAGCTACTGTCAAAACGTCACTTGCCAAGCCTACCTTGGGAAGGAGTATGAGGTCGGGGCACTGGGGCAGGATAGTGTCGAGGTCTGCCTGCCAGAAGGATGTATCCACGGAGTTGATACGAACGATCTTTTCGCAGTCAAGCTCCATATATTTCATAGTGTTGCGAACAAGGATACGCGCGGCATCCTTTTCGGCGGGAGAAACGGCATCCTCAAGGTCAAAAATGACCGCATCAGAGCCGAGATATCCTGCATTTATAAGCATATTGGGGTTATTGCCGGGCAAGAACAAAAGACTGCGTCTCATTATGCTTCACCCCCACTTCTCAAAACGGCGGTTTCGACCCTTGCGCGCAATACGCATTCAAGAGCACCTCTGTCGAATACTCTGACCTCTGCGTTGTCGATGCCGTTGTCTGCAAGGACCTCGCGCACGGTGGATTCGATCTTTTCGCCAAACTGCTTTTCGACGACCGACTCGATACGGACGGAAAGTCCGTTAGCTGCGGGCTCGATCTCTACGTAAACATCGCTGGATTCCATAGTTCCGGCGGATGCTTGTCTTATGATCTTCACTGTAAAAACAGCTCCTTTCTGGTAAATCATAGTGTAAAATTTCTTCAGTTATATCCATTCTAACACCAAACTTATAAATTAACAACTACTTTTTCTCATTTTTTTAAAATAATACCTTTTCATTGGGGAAAAAATGTTGTATAATGGGTTATACAAGTTGCAAAAAGCAATCAGGGAGCACGTTATGAATATAGAGACGGTATCGAAATTAAGGGGAGAAACGCTGAATAGATGGATAGCGCTTATGAAGGCAGCGGGACTGGATCACAATACCCGTACAGAGCGCACGGTGCTCGTGTGGGACGGCGATGAGTTGATAGCCTCGGGCGGCAGGGACGGCGGTATTTTGAAGATGCTTGCAGTATCTCCGACAAGACAGGGCGAGGATCTGTTGTCCACGGTTCTTACAGAGCTGAAAAAGGATGCTTTTGAAGAGGGACACACCCACTTGTTTTTGTATACAAAGCCGTCGAACAAGCTTATATTTAAGTCGCTGTTCTTTTATCCTGTAGCCGAGACCGAAAATGTGCTTGTAATGGAGAACAAAAGGGACGGAATAAAAAGCTTTGTAAGCGAGCTTCCGAAGGATGTTGAAAGTAAGCTTTCGGGGGCGATCGTTATGAACTGTAATCCCTTCACGTTAGGGCATCGATACCTTATAGAAAAAGCGGCATCGGAGTGTGACAGAGTGTATGTTTTCGTGCTTTCCGAGGAGGGAAACGGATTTAGCGCAAAGGATCGACTGGCAATGGTAAAGCTGGGAACGGCGGACCTGAAAAACGTTACCGTATTGCAAACGGGACCTTATATGATATCGGCGGCAACCTTCCCGACGTATTTTTTGAAGGACAGAGACCTTGCCGATACCGTTCACTGTGACGTCGATATAGAAATTTTTTTAAAATATCTTGTTCCGCATTTGTCTATATCAAGGCGTTATGTCGGCACGGAGCCGCTTTCGCCGATGACCGATAAATACAACGAGGCATTGAAGAAAAAGCTTCCCGAGGCGGGCGTTACCCTGTGCGAGATAGAGCGCAAGGCGGATGGCGGAATACCTATAAGCGCAAGTGCGGTTCGCCGACTTATAGCCGAGGGCAATACCGAGGAACTGAAAAAAATCGTACCCAAAACTACTTACGATTATTTAATAGACAACGATCTGATATAGCAAGAGGAGGAAAACAAAATGCAAGAAAGACAGAAGGCACATATATTAAGCAGTTATTTTGCCCCCCGTGGCTACGGCCGTATGTATTCACTCGGCATGCAGCTGGCACAGCTTTATTTATCACCGTTTGATAAGCTTATCGGCGTAATAGGCGAGGCGGGATCGGGCAAGAGTGCATTGATCCGCGGAATGTTTCCGGGACTTGAATTGACAAACGACGATGACGGCGTATACGTTCGTCCGTTGCCGTTGCTCGATCAGGGAGGAGCTTTCAAATTTTTCGCGCCCCACACTTATCACGTAGACATCCGTTTTGAAAACGGATTTACACAAATGAGTGTGCTTGCTGATGCCATAAAGGAGGCACTTGACAACGGCAAACGTGTGGTAGTAGAGCACTTCGACCTTGTGTATCCTTATCTCGGCTTTAATGCAAACCTGCTGATTGGTGCGGGTGAGCAGATATTGATAGCACGTCCAATGCTGTTCGGACCCGAGCCTGATGAGATCAAGGACACTGTGTATGCCTCGTTGCCGTACAGACTTATGGCGCATACGGCAGAGGACCTCTGCGAGGCATGTATGCCGCCCGAAGATCTTGCAAGATGTACGCATGATGACGTAAAGCACGGATTTGTAATTGGATTCCCCGACCATAAACCCAATTTTGATATTGCCGAGCTTGAAAGCAAGGTCAATAAAATGATAGAAGATAATTTGTCGGTTACTTACATCGACAATAACCACGTATCCATAGGTAACATTGTGCATCCTTGTACCGGACCTCGTATCCACGTATCAAATACCGGGATGATCAAGAATTTCAAGCTTCTTAACCACTTTATTTATGACGAATTGAATAAGCGATATCTGCTGATCGGCTGTGTTGGAGAGAAAGCAGAGCAGAACTTAAGTAAGCTTGACGAGCACCAGAAAAACAGACCCGTATTGTGATATGACAGACGTGCTTTCAAACAAAACAACAAGCGACAGATTTTCCGAGGTAACTCTGATCGAGGTGCTCGATGCACGCGAAACACGTGTTCGGGTACAGAGAGAGATGCTCGAAAAAAACGGCTGTCCGCTTGTTTGCTTCACTATGAATATTGCAGGACCGAAAAAGACCTCTCTTTTGATAGAGAGGGCTTTTCGCTACGGCTTGGATAGACTGACGGAAGGACTGAAGGACAGCGAGATCACCGAAAAAAGAATAGAGTATAATAAATGCGGACCGATAGCGTATTTTTCCGTAAAAGGCAGCGCTTTAGGTGTCAAAAAAATATGTACCGAAATTGAAGAATCAAACTCGTTGGGAAGGCTGTTTGATATTGACGTAATAGACGTCGACGGCAAAAAGCTTGAAAGAGCGGTCGAAAGAAGCTGTATCGTGTGCGGAGCGTTAGGAAGAGCTTGCGCCGCAGGACGGCTTCATTCGGTCGAAGATCTGCAGAAAAAAACGTTTGATATAATTTGCGGTCATTTTGAAGAAAACGATTCCGATATGATTGCCGAGCTCGCAAGAATAAGCCTTGTCGAGGAGGTGGAGACCACCCCGAAACCCGGACTTGTAGACCTTGCAAACAATGGGAGTCATAGGGATATGGAGCCCGACACGTTCAGAAGGAGCGCCGATGCGCTTTTTCCTTATTTTACCGAATGCGTGAGGATCGGGATCAAGAGCAAAAACGATTCCCCCGAATCTTGCTTTGAAAGGCTGAGAAAGGCGGGTCTTAACGCTGAAAAATCGATGCTCGAAGCGACGGGCGGTGTAAACACCCATAAGGGAATAATATATTCGATGGGTGTTCTTTTGGGGGCTGTCGGCAGACTATGGCAGCCGCATTGTCCGGTAGCGGAGCTGAACGGCATTTTCGATGAATGTGCCGCATTGACTGCAGTGTCGTCAAAAAAAGATCTTGCCGAGATCGACGGAAGGACAGCCGGCGGCAGACTGTATCTGATGAACGGGGAAAGAGGTATAAGAGGCGAGGTCGCAGACGGCTTTCCGTCTGTAAAAAACATCGCGTTGCCCGTTTATCTGAAATGCATCGAAGAGGGCAGAACAAAAAACGATGCCGGCGTAATAACCCTCCTCCATTTGATTGCAAGCATTTATGATACAAGTGTTTTTAACCGCGGAGGCGAAGAGGGTGTTGCTTATGCGAAGGCAAAGGCAAAGGAGACACTCGCCGAAATATATTCAGTACCCGCAAGAAACACGTTTGCTTCGGTGGATAAACTCGACAAGTTATTTATAACCAAGAATCTTTCCCCGGGAGGCGCGGCAGACTTACTTGCAATAACCTACCTGCTCGCATCTCTCGAAGAAGTTAATAATTAAAGAAACGGTCTGTTGCATTTTCGGCAACAGACCGTTTAAAAATTTATTCTTATTTGTTTTTTCGATTGTTTTTAGCCATCTCGGAAACTTGACGGAGCTTTGACGAAACGTGCTCGTATCCACCCTCTTTGTGGGGAATCGTGCAATTGGAGCAATCCTTGATACCTTGCTCAAGGTAGACGAAATTACCGCCGCATTGATCGCCGAGAGCGTAGAGCGGACAGCAACAGAACATACAGTTAAAGTATTCCGTATCCGTTTTGTGGCAAGGGAAGTATTCGCATTCGTGGTTTTTAAAATATTTGCTGTTGTTTTTCATGATAATAGCTCCAATACAGAAAGAATTACAAGTGTATACTAACACAAACAAAAAACTTTTTCAATGCTTTTTGAAAATAATGTCAAACCGAAAGCTATACAAAAGTCAAAAAATATGTACATGATATTATAAACATAGAAAACATCATTGGTTTATTCGATGGAACCGATGCGATTCAGAGTTACTACAAAAAGCAATGTTAACAAAAAGTTCATATTCAACCTATTGCAAAAACTAATAGAATGTGATATAATACCAAAAGCTAAATAAGTGAGAAATCACTTCACCGAGGAGAATTACTCAAGTTGGTGAAGAGGCGCCCCTGCTAAGGGTGTAGGTCGGGTAACCGGCGCGAGAGTTCAAATCTCTCATTCTCCGCCAAATACGACGGTATGGTAAAACCATCACCGTCGTATTTTTTATTCGCGGAGAGAGATTTGAACACGAGCGCCGGGCACCGGCAAGAGAGGGAGTGCGGCTTTGCGCCGCCGGGGGCGGATCAAGCAATGCCGCACGAGTGGCAGCCGTTCGCAGAACGTAAGCAAAAACTTTTTTTGCGAAACGTGATGCTGTAACGGCAACAGTGCGATGATGGCGAAGCCATCAAGACTGAATCTCTCATTCTCCGCCAAAAAGAAACGACAATTTTCGACAGAAGATTGTCGTTTCTTTTTGTTCGAAACTTGTCAAGATTAGTGGACAGATAAAAGAGTGAAAAAATGGTTTGGAATGGCATAATTGATACCTGAATGCAGTCGTTCGGAATTGTAATAAAGCTCAATATACTCAACAATGGTTCTTGCTGCTTCTTGAAATGTG
>JAFSAM010000031.1 GCA_017441005.1 Clostridia bacterium
AAACGAAGTCGGCCCGTTTACGGGTAGCAGGTAACAATCTTACGCAGTTGGCAGAACGTGTAAGTGCGTTTACGCACGGCGAGGAACAGAGGGCTTTGCCCGCATGTGAAAAACCACCCGTTTTACGGGTGGATTTTTATTCTCAGCTCGATATATTTATTTCGGATGTCCCTTAAAAATCAGTGAAACGATGAAGCCGAGTGTCAAAGCGGCGGTTATTCCGCCCGCAGTACCCGTAAGACCGCCGGTCAGTATGCCGATCGCTCCTTGTTCTTTTATGGCATCTTTTACTCCGTTTGCAAGAGAGTAGCCGAAGCCCGTCAAAGGTGTCGTCGCCCCGCATCCCGCAAAATCGACCAACGGCTTATATATGCCGACCGCGGTAAGAAATACGCCCAAAACAACGTATGCAACCAATATCCTTGCTGGATTTAGCTTTGTTTTGTCTATCAGTATCTGGGCAATGACACAAAGCAGTCCGCCCACGATAAATGCTTTCAGATAATCCATTGTTTCACCCCTTTACGTGGATCAGATGTGCGATGCCCGGAATCGACTGTCCTTGCTGAACGCTTATCGGGCTCATTAATGCACCCGTTCCCAGAAAGAGCACGTCCTTTAACTGTTTTTTACACAAAAGATCATATATATAAGATGCAAATACGACGGCGGAGCAGCCGCAACCGGAACCGCCTGCGTGCACGTCCTGCTTTTCCCGGTCATAGATCAAAAGTCCGCAATCGTTATAGTTTTTTGAGAGATCGTAGTTTCTTTCATACATAAGCTCTTTAACTATACGGTGTCCCTCGTATCCAAGGTCGCCTGTCAAAATCAGATCATAGTCGAGCGGATGTGTGTTTGTCTGTGTGAAATATCTGGTCAGTGTATCAATGGCGGCGGGTGCCATTGCCGCGCCCATATTGTTTATGTCGGTTATGCCTCGATCGATCGTTTTTCCCGGCAATACGTCGCAAATACAGGGATGATCCCCCGAATCGGCAACGATGAAAGCACCGGAGCCCGTAACCGTCCATTGTGACGTGGGAGTATGCTGTCCGCCGTATTCCACGGGATATCTGAACTGTCGTTCCGCTGTGCAGTTGTGTGACGAGGTGACTGCTGCAGTTTTTTTATAAATGCCGTACCCTACTGTCATAGCAGACAGCATAAGTCCCTCAGCGGCAGTAGAGCAAGCACCGTACAGTCCGAAAAAGGGAATGTCAAAATCGAGCAACCCGTAATTCGAGCCTATACATTGGTTGTTCAGGTCTCCTGCAAAAAGAGCATCGATCTGATCATCGAAAAGATCTGCCTTTTGTATTGCGTGTCTGAGGGCAAGTCTTTGCATTTCGTTTTCGCTTTTTTCCCAGCTGTCCTGTCCGTATTTGTCCTTTTTGTCGAATATTTCAAAGCAGTGACCCAATGGTCCCTCCTTTTCCATTTTTCCGACTACCGAGCAGGTGGATATTATTCTCGGCGGATCTGTAAATCTTATCACTTCATTTTTCATACTTATACCCGTTTCGTGTTTTTGTTTTTAGTATGATAAATAAAGGTGAAAATATACTTTTACAGCAATTATTATTGAAAAAATAAAAATATGGTGGTATAATTTCTGTTGGTGTTTTTATACTTTTAAAAGAAAAAGAGGCAATTATATGAAGATGCATATTATTCCCGGACTGAGCTTTGAAAATGACGTCCACTCAGTTATCGATAACGCAGATTTTGCGCCCCTTGACGGGCTGTATGCAAACAGAAAAGCATACTACGGCGATTTTCACGCGCACAGCGACTCGGGCGGCACGAGCGACGGAAAGATGAAAGTCGAGAACTGGCTTAAGGGAATGAAGGAATATAAGATCGATTTTATCGGTATAATGGACCACAGGCAGATCAGACACATGTATCTCGACAGCTTTGATCCCGAGTATCTTATCTACGGCACAGAGCCTGCGGGAAGGTGGAACGATCCACATCTTTCCTTTCACTATATCATAATCGTTCCGAGACGAGAGAGCGTGGCCAAGGTGCTTGAGGCTTTTCCGGACGTATTTGAGTTTACGGGCGGAATTGAGGGCACTTTTGAATACAAAAGAGTGGACAGAGAGCGTTTCCTCGAAATGGTGAAAGCGGTCAGAGCCGAAGACGGAGTCGTTGTTCACGCACATCCGAAGCAGGTAATGAAGAGCAATGATCCCGATGATTTTTACTTCGGCGAGGGCAGTATTATCGAAACTATGTATACCTGCGATCCGCCAAGCCTTGCCAACGATGCCACACGCGACAATTACAAGCTGTGGATGGATATGCTCGAAAGGGGCTATAAGGTGATCAATACGGGCACAAATGACAGCCACAGGCAGACTATGCTGGTTGCTTTGAATACGGTTTATTCGGACCGCAAGGAGGGCAGCGCCTACGTCGAATACCTGCGAAAGGGCGATCTTAATGCGGGCTTCTTCGGAATAAAAATGTGCATCGATTCAAGCCCTGTCGGCTCAACTGCAAAATTTAACGAGGGAATGAAGCTCTATATAAAGATCGAGGACGTACATACTTTCCGATTTGACAAGGACGAGACTTACAGGCTTGACGTTATAACAGACGTAGGGTTAGCGCACAGTGAGGTAATAGCTCTGCCATACAAAACAGCTTTAGAGGTAAAGAAAAGAAGATTTTACCGTGCGGTAATAATACGAGAGTCCGACGGTGCGCCTGTTGCGATAGGCAATCCGATATGGCTGAGGTGATACTATGAAATGGACAGAAAAATATAAAAAAGCCATAACATTTAGTTATGACGACGGAATAACGCAGGATATCCGGCTGGTTGAGCTTATGAACAAATACGGGATCAAGTGTACTTTCAACATAAATTCTGAAAAAATGGGTATGCCCAGCACACTTGACCGCGAGGGAAATACTCTTTCATTTTACAGACTTACTGCCTACGATGTCAAAAAGGTTTATGAGGGGCATGAGATCGCTTCGCATACGCTCCTTCATAAAAGGCTTACCGAAATGACCGACGAGGGTGTAATTGAGGCTGTAGAAAAAGACCGTCTCACATTATCAGAGCTTGTCGGATATGAGGTTGTCGGATTTGCATATCCCTGTGGTGGAGTGAATCATGACGATAGGGTAGCGGGAATAATTAAAGAACATACCGGTGTCAAATATGCCCGCACAAACAAAAAAACAGATTCGATGCAGCTTCAGCATGATCTGTACAAATTTTTGCCGAACGTTTCTCATGTTATGCAAGGGGACAGACTTGACGTGCTTACGGAAAGGCTTATAAATTACAATGGCGACGAACCGCAGATACTATATATCTACGGCCACTCCTTTGAGCTTGATTTCGATAATAAATACTGGGCAAAATTAGAGGAGTATTTTAAATTTATATCGGGCAGAAAAGATATATTCTTTGGCACTAACAAAGAGGTTTTGCTTTAGACTAAAAAAAGATAGCGGTTTTTCCGCTATCTTTTTTATATGATCACTTCGTCGGCTGTGGGGATGGAGACCGAAGCTCCTTTGCGCGAAATGGCGATCGATGATGCTTTTGTCGCAGTTTTAAGTGCTGTTGCAAAATCCTTGCCGCTCGCAACGGAATTTAAAAAATAGCCCGTAAAGGTATCGCCCGCCGCCGTTGTATCGACTCTTGGAGCGTCAATAATGGGCTGATACAACTGAAAGTCCTTGTTTTTGAAGATACTGCCGTTTTTTCCGAGGGTAAGAATGAGGTTGCTCTCGGGATATTTTTTTATAAAATTATCGGCTATTGTTTCGGGATCGTCGCTTCCGAAAAGTGCTTCTCCCTCGATCTCGTTGCAGAACCACCAATTTACATACTGAAGAGGAAGTGTTTTTATGACGTCATTGAAGGGGGAGGGATTGAACGCGATCTGCAGCCTCTTTGCGTGAGCGATCTCGAAAATTACGTCAAGGCAGTTGGTCTCGTTTTGCAAAAGCACGGTGTCGCCTTCTTTGGCATTCGCCAAAAAGTCTTCAACGTACTTTTTGTCGAGTGCGTGATTTGTGCCCGCAAAAAGGAGTATGCAGTTTTGTCCCGCCTTGTTTACTTGAATGATCGCGTGACCCGAGGGGGCATCGATCTTTTTTATTTTGCTTACGTCAACACCCGCCTTTTCCATAACCTTTGCCAGAAATGCGCCGTCATTTCCGAGAACAGCACCGTGGACAACGTCAGCACCCGCTTTGCTCAAAGCTATTGACTGATTAAGACCCTTGCCTCCGGGAAAAATTTCCATTTTTTCGGAGGACATGGTCTCTCCGGGAGCAACGAAATGGTCAACGCTGTAAACGTAGTCGATATTAAGTGAGCCTATACTGTAAAACTTCATTTAAAATCCACCAGCTTTCTGAACAGATCGTCCATAAGAACGTTTCTGTTGATTCTGTAAACGTAGGTCATAAAATGACGTGTGTTGTCATAGGAATAATGGAAATCATATTGTGGAATGGGGGCGTGCACCAGCTCGTATGACATATAGCGGTTGTTGTCGTTAAGCAACCAGGCGATTGCCGTAACGTCCCAAAGCGGCTTTGCCCAGGGCATCCCCTTTGCTATGGTCTCGCCTTTTTTTACAAGCTTGTAGATCAGATAGTCGCAAAGCTCGTTTTTGCCGCCGAGCCAGTGGCGGAGCTCCCACTCGGAGGCGGAAAACTCGCTTACAACACCGAAGCAGGGAAGCTGGATGAGGGGTACACCGCATCCGAAAAGTATACGCGCACCTGCAACGTCCTGACGCAAATTATATTCGGCGGTGTCGGGGAAGTGCTGTGCGTGACCACCCAGCCATACGACAACGCAGTTTTCTTTTATATCGGGATTCTTCAAAATTGCCGAGGCGACGTTTGTTATCGCTCCTATTGCAATTATGTAGAGCGGATTTTCGGGTGAATAGTTCTTTGCTTTTTCTGCGATAAAATCGGCGGCAGGCGATTCGACGGGAGTCTTTTCGTCGGAAAGATAGAACTTCGAGCCCATATACACTCTGTCGCACATATCCTCTCGCTTCGCAAGCTTAAGTATATTGAATATCTCGTTGTAGCTGTTTACAACACCCTCGGCAGGTGTATCAACCTTACCGGGACCGGAATAGGGAGCGGCACAAATGCCGATCACGTTTGCTTTATCCTCGCATTTGAGCAGGTATGCCAATGCGACCTGGTCATCTGCCTCGTTAAAAGTATCCGTATCAAGGATCACGTCAACTTTGCCGGTTGGTACAGACAAATTCTTTAAAAACTGTTGTTGTGTCATAGTTTTATCACTCCGAATAAGTTTTTTATATGTAATCGTTTTCATATACTTGATGTTAAGATTATACCATCTATTGAGTTTTTTTGCAATAACATATTCAAAAAAATAAAGCTCCGTATAGATATGAAAACTCGACCATCCGCTCTTGTTGGTGATTGTGCACAAAAAATAGCCGTTTGACATATTTTCGTATTTGTCGTTTTGATGCAATTCGATGAAATATAAAAAATCACATAAACCCTCTTTACAATCACGTGACCGTGTGGTATAATATAACCGTAATCAAGGGAAGAGGGAGGCGATGTGTTTGATCAAAGTATTACCCGGAACTACGATAGAAATATCGGAATTGAATAAAGGGGTGTCAAGAACGTTGTTTGACGGTATATTTGCGGCGGGCGGAATAACACTTTCGCAGGTATCCGTAATGACGGGGCTTGAACCTTATATGATACAAAACTGGGTGAAGAGGGGATTTGTTTCGTCCCCCGTAAAACGGCAGTACAGCCGGGATCAGTTTGCAAGAATTGTGACCTTAAATATGCTGAAGGAATCGTTGCAGCTCGATAAAATATGCGTTATGCTGTCATACATAAACGGTGCACTCGACGACGAAAGCGACAACCTTATAAACGACAGCGAATTATATCATAAATACGTAGATCTTATTGCAGAAAGCAGTGGCGGTATTATAACTGACAGCACCAAAATAAAGGAGGCTGTCGAGAAAATTGCGGAAAGCTATGAGGAGCCGATACCCGGTGCAAGGCAACGGCTTATAAAAATCTTGCAGGTAATGACGTTTGCACACTACGCATCCATCAGCCGCAAGGCGGCAGAAGAGATGCTTTCAAAATTAGATTAAAAAACATTGGAGGAATTATTTATGTTTGTTTGGTGGAATTCATTGAGCTTGGCTTCGCAGATCTTTGTGTTGATCGCTTTGCCTTCGACGGGTATTCTGCTTATCCAGACCATACTTATGCTGATCGGCATAGGCTCGGATTCTGACGTGGACGTTGACGGAGATATAGATATTGATGCAGACGTCGAGATCGAAAGTGACGGCGTATTCGGAAGCGGTGAGGTCGAAGGAGATATAGATCCTACCGGACTCGATGCGTTGAGAGTATTTACTGTCAGAGGTATAATAGCGTTTCTTGTTGTGTTCGGCTGGACAGGATTTATGCTTGATAAGGCGGGAATGGCGCTTTGGACGGTAATTCCTATCGCGGCGATCGCGGGCTTTGTAATGATGTACATACTGGCACTTCTTATGAGGGCTGTAATGAAGCTCAGAAACGATGGCAACATCGACAACAAAAATGCACTCGGAACGTCGGGCAGGGTCTATCTTACGATCCCCTCTTCAAGAAGCGGCGAAGGAAAGGTTAACGTACTCTTGCAGGGCTCATACGTTGAAAGAGACGCTGTGACCGATGAAGAGAATTCCATTCCCACGGGGGCGGAAATTGTGGTCGTGGGATTGAGCGGTCAGACCACTTTGGTCGTAAAAAGAAAATAATAATTAATAAAATAATATTTAGGAGGATTTTCTAATGGGAGAAGGAGCAATTTTTCTCGTATCCGCTATCGTACTGATAGTTGTGTCATTCATTGTTTGGGCGTGTTCAAGGTATAAGAAATGTCCCTCGGATAAGATCATGGTCGTCTACGGATCTATCGGCAAAAACAAAGACGGTACAAACAGAAGTGCAAAGTGTATCCACGGCGGTGCTGAATTCGTAGTACCCGTATTTCAGTCATATTCGTTCTTGGATCTGACACCTATTTCGATTCAGGTAGACTTGAAAAATGCACTTTCCAAGCAGAATATCCGTATTGACGGTCCCTCGAGATTTACGGTCGGCATCTCGACCGAACCCGGAGTTATGCAGAATGCGGCTGAGCGTTTGCTCGGACTTCAGCTCTCCGAGATCCAGGAGCTTGCAAAGGATATTATCTTCGGTCAGCTCCGTTTGATTATCGCTACGATGGATATCGAGGAGATCAACACGGACAGAGATAAGTTCCTCGCGGCTGTAAGCAGTAACGTTGAAACAGAGCTTAAAAAGATCGGTCTTCGCCTCATCAACGTAAACGTAACCGATATCAGCGATGAGTCTGGATATATTTCGGCTCTCGGTAAAGAGGCTGCTGCTAAGGCTATCAACGATGCGAAAAAGAGCGTTGCCGAAAGAGAGAGAGACGGTTCGATCGGTGAGGCTAACGCAAACAAGGACCAGCGTATTGAGGTCGCAAGTGCAACGTCTGTAGCGATCGAGGGTGAAAACGAAGCGAAAATGAAGATCGCGATGTCCGATGCGGCTTTGAAGGAAAAGCAGGCAGAGGCACTTAGAATTGCTACGGCGGCTGAAAAGATCCAGGCGGCAAGAGCCTTGGAGGAATCCTATTCGGCAGAGCAGGCGGCGGAAGAAGCTCGTCGTTCTCTTGAAAAGGCAACTCTCGAAGCAGATATTATCGTAAAGACAGAGGCTAAGAAGCGTCAGCTCGAGCTTGAAGCAGAGGCTGAGGCTGAAATGATCAGACGTAAGGCAAAGGGTGAAGCTGATGCTATCTATGCAAAGATGGAAGCTCAGGCTCGCGGTGCCGAGGAGATACTCAGAAAACAGGCGGCAGGTTTTGCGGAGATCGTAAAGTCGGCAAACGGCGATGCGGACGCGGCTTTGAGACTGCTTATCGCAGATAAGCTCGAAGACCTTATGCGTGTTCAGGTCGACGCGATCAAGAACATCAAGATCGACAAGGTTACAGTTTGGGACAGCGGTGCGAACGGTGACGGAAAGAATGCTACGGCGGGATTTCTGTCCGGGATGATGAAGTCTGTTCCTCCACTTGAAGAGGTGTTTGCTCTTGCCGGTATGCAGCTCCCCGATATGCTCGGCAAGAAGATCGACGAGCCTGCTACCTTAACTGAAAATGCTGAGACAATCCCCGAAGGCTAAGCATCACAGCCGATCGCGGCTAACGAATAACGTATTACGTGCAGAACTTTGATCCGTAGAGGAGGGTAGTTATGAAAAGAATATGTATATTATTACTGACGGTATTGTTGCTTTTAGTCGGTTGCTCAAAGGCTGACAAGGCTTCGGTGACCGTTGAAAGCATACTCGAGGTGTTCGATTCGACGAGCTATTACACACAGGATTACAGCCGTGACGTGATCGACGAGATCCAAAACAGATTGACACTCGAAAATGATATCAACAGAATAATACATATCGTTGATCAGAATACAGCACCTCCGAATTTAGAGTGGGTATATGTATATGAGTTTGTCGGTGAAAAGGATGCTATTGACTTTGAAGAAAACAGAACTCAATACGTAAAGACCATCGAAAACGGAAAATGTGTTCGTTATGGAAAAATCGTTGTTTACGGGAATTCCGAGCTGATCAATTCGATTGGCGGATAAAGTATAGAAAGACGACACCTCTCCGCCACAAAAGCGGAGAGGTGTTTTGCATTATATCGGAGCAGGGGAGAGAAAAAATGAAAAAGGCATTTATACATATAACTACAGCATCAATTTTATCCTGGGTAGGCATCATTCTTTTCAACCTGATCCTGCGGGCAGTTTTGGGAAGCAATGATGACCAAACAATAAGAAATTTGATTGCCGGTGTATATTTCAGTGCTTGGTTCTTAGGTGCTCTTCTTTACGTGAGGTATATACGAAACGGGCGTGGCGAGGATGTTTTTTTGTCTGACTATGAAAAAGAAAAATATACTTCAATGAAAAATGACATCAGGCTCATTGTTCGGCACGAGAAGTCATGTCTTTATGTGTTTTGGCTCATTGTGGCAGTATGCTTCGTGATCAACGTAATATATATAAAGCTTCTTGGCAATACTCGGGTATTTATTTTAACTATGGTTTATGCAATGCCGCTCAGCTGGAGGTCAATGTTTCCAATGACCGACGGAGTGCTCGTATCGCTTTGCGGGTACTTGCTAAGCGCAGTGATCATTCCGTTACTGTATTTGATCACAGTGCTTTTATACAGACGATCAATAAGTAATAGAGTATCAAACAAAGAAAAGCTGTAAAAGAGGAATATCTATGTTTACGTTGATAGTATCGTTATTTTTTATAATTCCCGGGCATTTTGTGGGAAAGGCGGCAGAAAAAACGCTTTCTTTTTCGGGGCTCGATGCTTTGTATATCGTATTGATGTCTTTTGGCTTTTTCTTCTTGCTCAGAGGTGTATTGATCGGTATTTCTTCGGTAATAAGCAGAAAAATGTTTTGCAGAAGGCTGAAGAAAATGTGTAAAGATAAGGGATATGATTACAAGGAGATAAACAGTCCGATAAAGGCTTTTTTCACGGTTTACGGCGGCGAGGATATCGTCATATCGAGAAGAGAAAGGGTAATACGTCTGAAATTTTTTCAAGGGTTTGTTTCCAAGTGGTTTGTGCATATCGAAAATGAAAGGGTCGCCCGTATTTTTAAGCGGCTTGCGTTTGTAGGGGGCAATATAAAGATGTCGGCTTACGGCGGAGTGAATTATTCGGGAAGCAAGGGTAAGGTAGTTTCGGACACTTTTTTAAAATTTAAAAAGAAGATCGATCTCTCTTTTTCAAAGGATAATTTTGAGAACATTGTGATCATTTCACCCAAGTGTTATGATATGACGGTCGTCGAGGGCAATTCAAAGCAGACAGTCGGAAGCGGCAGTTGTGTTTTTAACAGCAAGATATATTATCAAATGGATTTCTTGAACTATTTTGACAGAATGTAGGTATGAATATGAGCTATAAATACAGATACGATGAAGACAACCGCAAAAAAGTCTTAACGAAAGGCAGTATAGCAAAAGAGCTTAACAAAAAGAATAAAATTGCAATTATTGGATTATCGATTTCATTACCGTTATTGCTTCTTATTTGGCTGTTGGCTTTGAACATCTTGGATTCATATTACGGTGGCTGGCCGTTTCTTATTTTGACATCAATTATTACGGCTACAGCGCTGTCTGTTTTGGGTTTTTATGTGCTTAATTACGTCAGACTGTCAAAAGGTAACTTTTCTGTTGTGACCGACAAGGTTTTAAACAACGATATGGGCGATGCCCCAAGATATTTAAAGCCTTCGCGAAGAAACGGAAACACGATAAACGATATTTACGGACTTCTTCGCTTTTATGATTACGGCTGGGTAAAAACCGATGTCGAAAACTACAAATTGACTGACAGAGACGATGAATGTTATATTGTTGTCATAAACGAAAAAAAGCAAAAAGCTATTTGGTCGTATAATAAAAAATTCTATGAATACAAGGAGTAAAAAGCCGAAAAGAGATCTTTTCGGCTTTTTACTGTGTATTGACAACATACGAATAAAGATATATAATTTAGGGAGAGACTTTTACATATCAGCTTAAAATCACAAAACACGTAAGAGGAAAGAAAAATGAATCCTGTTCTTTATATTGTAATACCTTGCTATAACGAGGAAGAGGTCTTGCCCATTACGGCACCTATGTTTCTCGAAAAAATCAGATCATTGACCGAAAAGGGTAAGATTTCGGAGAATAGCCGCGTTCTTTTTGTAAATGACGGAAGCAAGGACAAGACCTGGGAGATAATACAGAATTTATCAAAGCAGGACGAGCACTACAGGGGTATATGTCTCAGCAGAAACCGCGGTCACCAAAATGCACTTCTGGCAGGGCTTATGGAGGCAAAGGACAAGTGCGACATAACTATCAGCATCGACTGTGACGGTCAGGACGATATCAATGCCATGGATCAGATGGTCGATGAGTATCTGAACGGATGCGATATAGTCTACGGCGTAAGAAGCAGCAGAAAAAAGGATTCTTTTTTCAAGCGTACCACGGCGCAGGGCTTCTATAAGCTTATGGCGGCGATGGGCGTGGAGACGGTCTATAACCACGCTGATTACAGACTTATTTCGTCAAGAGCGCTCAAAGAATTTGCAAACTTCAAAGAGGTAAATATCTTCCTTCGCGGAATGATTCCTCTCGTAGGCTTTAAGAGTACTTCGGTCTATTACGAAAGAAACGAGCGATTGGCAGGGAAGAGCCACTATCCGTTAAGGAAGATGCTCGCACTTGCTTTTGACGGCATAACAAGTCTGTCTGTCAAGCCGATCAGGCTTATTACGGCATTCGGAACGATCGTCGCGTTTTTGAGCTTTGTCGGAATTATATGGTCGGTCGTAATCGCGATAATCGGGAAATCGGTTGCCGGCTGGGCATCGCTCACAAGTATACTGTGCTTCCTTGGCGGCGTTCAGCTTATGAGTCTCGGTATCATCGGCGAATACGTCGGAAAGATCTATCTCGAAACCAAGCAACGTCCTCGCTTTATAGTATCCGAGAGGACGTACAACGAGGATGAGAACGGAGAAAAATAATGGGATTTTTTGAAAAAACAGGAAAACTGAAGGCAATTACTTTTAGCTATGATGACGGCGTAACGCAGGATGTTCAGCTCGTCGAGCTTATGAATAAATACGGACTGAAGGGAACATTTAACCTCAACTCCGAAAGGATCGGAACTCGCGGGATTATAACGAGAGTAAATAAGCTTGTGTCATACTATAAGCTTTTTCCCGAGGACGTAAAGAGGGTCTATGAGGGGCACGAGGTCGCCGCACATACTTTGAATCATCCGCTTCTTCCCGGTATCGAGGACGACGGGGAAATCATAAGACAGGTCGAGCAGGACAGACTTAATTTGTCTGAGCTTATGGGCTATGAGGTGGTTGGGTTTGCATATCCCGGCGGCGGAAAGAACTATGACGAAAGGGTAGCTGACCTGATCAAAAACAATACCGGAATCAAGTATGCCCGTACAACGGTAGATACAGATTCGTTTGATTTGCAGTCCGATCTTTTTATGTTTAAGCCAAACGTTTATCACGTGATGAATTATGACCGCTTAATGGAAATGGGCAAAAATTTTTTAGAGCTTGAAACAGACAAACCGCAAATTTTTTACGTTTGGGGACACTCATACGAGATCGACTATTATTCGGAAAGATGGGAAAAGCTCGAAGAGTTTTTCAATCTTATCAGCAACAGAGACGATATATTCTACGGCACAAATAAAGACGTTTTACTGTAATAAAATTTTAATATAAAACACCCCGACGCACTAACAGCGTCGGGGATTTTTGGTGTGTGTAGGTTATTTTGTGTAAAAAAACATACCCCTTACATATCAGTAATGCAAGGGGATGTGTGTTTGTTATTTTATGCTTACCTCGCCATCAGTACATACTACTACCGTATCGGGAGCATATTTATTCCCAGCCTCATTTTTATAAACTGCTTCCCACTGTTCAACAGTACCCGCATATTTAATGTTTTTTAAGCTTGTACAATTATTAAAGACACATTTACCAATCTCGGTAACACTGCCGAGGATAGTAATGTTAGTTAAGCTTGTGCAATTATAAAAGGCATACCAGCCAATTGTAGTTACACTGTCGGGGATGGTAATGCTAGTCAAGCTTGTACACTTATTAAAGGCAAATTGATCAATCTCGGTTACACTGTCGGGGATAGTAATGTTAGTCAAGCTTGTGCATCCCTCAAAGGCACTATCACCAATCGTCGTTACACTATCGGGAATTACAACGCTGGTTATATCGGTATAGATAAAGCCTCGATCTGCAATTGCGGTAACTTTTTCTCCGCAATACTCAGAAGGAATAACAATAACTTTAGAGGTATCGGCAGTTCCTATGTAAACGGCATATGTACCATCGGATAACAAATAAAATTCCAAGCCCGGAGTGGGTTCTAACTCTTCTTGCCCACAGCCGGTTACTAAAAGCAATGATGCAAAAAGTAACACAAAAATTGCTATAATGCGTTTCATAATAAAACCTCTGTAATAAGTATTTTCTTTATTATATCACCATATTCACAGGTTGTCAATGTTTTACAATTTGACACATCCGCTTCGGGGAAGCTACAGAACGCGAGACAAATTTTCGCCGCAGCGAGAGGGGGGATGAAACGGAAGAGTTCTAACCAAAAGCCCTTTCCTGGGGGAAGGGTGGCACGGCTTTGCCGTGACGGGATGAGAGATACGCTTTATCGTTTTGCTTTTTCTCTCCCTCCGTCTCGACAGCAAAGTAAAGATAAAAAATATTATTTCTGCACTGCCGAGCCACCTTCTCGCTGAGGCGGAGGGCAGGCTCGGCTTATACGGGAACCCCCAAACCTCGACAAGCTCGGTTCGGGGAACCCCTACCACAGGAACCCCCAAAACTTACTTCGTGCGTTTCGGGGAACCCTTTTCCCAGTCCACAGGACTGTCATTCACTCCCTCGCCGCCGCTTTGCTACCCACCGGAGAAGGTTTTTGGCTATATGCCGATTTGCTCCTCGGAGGAGAGGTATACGGCTGTGCTTTATCCATCTCAGTCGGCTTCGCTGCGGCGACTTTGCTCAACGCAAAACGCCGCTTTGAAACCATCGGTTTAGTCTACTTGGATCGAAAAAGGGAATAAGTTATAATAAAAAACATAAAAACTTGCATTTTGCTTTAGTTTATGATAAAATGAAAAAAATACTGTATGCAGGAGGTTGTTATGACAAAAAAACCGTTGTTTAAGGTGATTGCCACACTAATCACCTCGGCGTTGTTCGGATACTTGATCTATATGCTTATTGATTCTGTAAAAACAGGGCTTTTCTTTGTTTCCGAAAATACAAAAGAAGTTGTAATCACAGCGATTTCTTTGATGTGCGGACCGATAGTTTTATCGATCATTTGGAGTATAATCAGAAAGCGGTATCTTTGGCTTTTGGCAATATTAAATCTTTTTGTATGTGCTTTTATAGGCTCGGGCATGGGTGAAGAGACGACTATGGCTCATGCATACGTTTACGGTGCTATGGTGCTCGTTCCGTATCTTCTTTGCCTTGTGATGATCCTCAAGGAAAAGAAGGAGTATAAGCCCTCGACAAGCTCGTACTCATCGAGCGGTTATTCCTCAAGCGGATATTCATCAAGCAGATATTCGGGTAGCTCATCGTATGGTAACGGAAGCACATCGGGAAGCATGTCCTATTCCGAAAAAGCGGACTATATCAACAAAAACTGCCTTGGTATGTATAGCTACGGCGGTATCGAAAAAATAGAAAACGATTCAAGCCTCACAGCATCGCAGAAGGAAGAATTGAAGATGCATTTAATGATCTACGGTGATTGATTTTTGTTTCTTGTTAAAGACAAAAAGGACACTTTGCTGTGTCCTTTTTTTGCGGTTTTTTAGTTCGGAATACGATTTTTACAGTATATCATCCAATGCATTTAGGAACAAATCACGATATATATCGTAGCCCTCCTGCGTTAAATGCACTTCGTCCTCTACCCATATATCCTGTCTGATCTTTTTGTAATCTCCCGCATCGGCGGGATCTGTATAGAACCCATGCCAGGAGACTTGGCTGACATAGGTGCAGTCCTCGTTTGCGTCACAGTAATCCTTCAAAAGCTTGTTGTACTGTTTTGCAAGTGTTTGCCACATAACATTTTTTATATAGAGCTTATGGGGCATAGCATCGCAAAGATAAAGCTTAACACCGGGAAAATCTGTACGTGCCCAGTTGCAGAACTGTGCCAAAAGATATACGATTTCAGCGGGGGAGTAGCCCTGTCTCACGTCGTTAGGGAAGAATCGCAGCACGATCGCCCGAGGCTCCCAGGGCTTGACTATACGGTTGTAGTAATACAGACCCTCCTCGATGGTAGAGCCGCCAAA
>JAFSAM010000032.1 GCA_017441005.1 Clostridia bacterium
AAAGGTAACCATTATGAAGGGCGACGTTGCAATCAGCCATAGCGTAACATACTCAATTGCATCTTACGTATATGACCAGGTAGCAGCAGGTACAACAGGCGCATTGATGGATACCATCAAAGCAATGCTCACCTACGGTGACGCAGTAGCTGCATGGGTAGCATAAATAAAGGAAAGACACACAAAAACGTGTTTGCTTTAATCAACGAAAGGAGGATGGTAAACATGAAGAAGGAAGTATTCGTAAAACCTGTGGCAGAAGTAACAACTTTTGAGTCACAGATCGTGATGGTAGGTATTTCTACCCCTATCGCTCCCGGTGAGTGGGACTAATCTCCCACTTACAGTAGTGTAGGTTTGTCCCCCATTTGAAAGAATGGCGAGACAACTTACACGCTAATGTGGGAACGTCGGGTGAAACCGATGCCACCACAGTAAAGCAAAACGAAGGCGCTCCCGAGAGAAACCTCTCTCGGGAGCGTTTTTGCTGTTATGATTATTGTTTTGACCATAATTGTTTTTAAAAAAGCAACGCAAAAAATACCGCTCATTTCGAGCGGCATTTTTTAAAGATACTGTCTGATATTGGTTGCGAGATTGTTTTCAATATTAATAAGATCTTTTGCGATATTTTTTGAAAACTCGTCTGCCGCTTGATACTGATTCAAATATCTGCTGAGCGATTTTACTCCCATATTGCAACCGTCCGTCATAAGATCGGCAACCGTGCTGTCCGAGCCGTCGATGGCAAGCTTTGCATTTGTCTTGATCCAGGACATACTTTTAGCAATAGGATTGGGTTCTTTTCCTTCGTCGCCGAAACGGGTAAGATGAAGTTTGATTTTACTTTCGAGCTGCTCGTGGTCGTTTTTAGACTCAATGAGAGTGTTTTTGAATGTGTCGTTTTTTACGTTGTCAAGCACGTCATCGATGGAGGATACACCCATTTTTACCCCCGAATCGCATTCACGTAATAGTTTTATTGTATCATGTTCAATCATTTTGTTTAGATCCTTTCATTTTATATAATATATTATTAACCGGAACACAGATAAATATAATCACAAGAAAAATGGAATAAAGAGGTAAAAAAGTCAATTTAATTAAATTCGTTTTTGTGAAAAAACATTGATTATTTCAGCGTGTATGATATAATTGTAATATGTAATATATTCACATTGGAGGAAGCTTATATGAATATAAAATTGTTGGGAGACGTATCAGATGTTCTTGCAGGTGTCAGAGAACTTGCAAACGAGCTTAAAATAAATCTTGCCGACGGCGGATATGAGTTTACTGCCGAAAGGCGGGATGAGACCTGTCTTGAGGTGTGTTTGAATGACAAGAAGGGCTTTATCGCATATAGCGAAAAATGCCAGTTTTTCAGAGCGCTCGGTATAGCTATAGAGCATATAAGAGACGGCGAGGAAAGCTTTTCGATCGTTGAAAAGCCCCAGTTCAGAATGAACGGTCCGCAGATCGACATTTCACAGGGAAATGCCGCTTTGAATAAGGAAACGGTAAAAGAGTTTATCCGACTTATGGCGATCATGGGTATGAATATGATCATGCTTTACTGCGAGGACAGCTTCGAGGTAAAGGAGCAACCATATTTTGGGTATATGAGAGCAAGATATTCGCAGGAGGAGCTTCGCGAGCTCGATGAATATGCAGATATGCTCGGTCTGGAAATGATTCCTTGCGTTCAGACACTTGCACACCTTCCCGATACGCTTCGCTGGAAGTGCTTCAGAAGCATAACCGACTACGAGGAATGCTTGCTTGTAGGTGAGGAAAAAACTTATGAGTTTATAGAGGATCTTATCAAAGCTGCGGCAGCTCCTTTCAAGACCAAGAGGATCAATATCCTTATGGACGAGGCGTTGAAGCTCGGACGCGGACAGTATCTTGACAAAAACGGATATCGCGATCCTTCGGATATAATGAAGGAGCATTTGGCGCGTGTAATGCAGATACTCGATAAATACGGTCTCGAGCCGTTTATCGCGTCCGATATGTTCTACTGCGTATACGGAACAAGAAGATACAGACAGGCGACTCCCGTACCCGATTACGTAAAGGAGCTTGTACCAAAATCTGCGACCGTAATGTATTGGGACTATTATTCTATGTCTCAGGCAGAGTACGAAAGAGTGATCGACAGCCACTTTGATCTCCACGATAAGGTGCTGTTTATGGGCGGTATCTGGACTTGGATCGGCTATAGTCTTGCTTGGGAAAAGACTTTGAAGACTACAGAATACGGACTAAATGCCTGCAAAAAGAAGGGCATAAAAGATATAATCGTGACGACCTGGGGCGACAACGGAACCGAAAGCCTTATTCCTACGACCTTGATCGGTTTCCAGCTTTTTGCCGAGCACGGATATGCAGACGAGTTTGACTACGAAAAATTTAAGAAGAGATTTAATTTCTGTACGGGCGGCAGAGTAGAGGACTTTGAGAATTTAGAGCTTCTCGACAAGACTCCCGACACGTTGAGCCTTCCCGACCACTCGAATTACAATCCTTCAAAGTGGATAATGTGGCAGGATATATTGACGGGTCTCGGCGACAAGAACATCGAGGGCGTTGAAATGAACGCACATTATGAAATGGTAGAAGAAAAGCTGAAGGAAGCTGTAGGCAGAAACGGCAGATTTGACTATATTTTTGAGTACAGCAGAAGAGCGGCACACGTTTTGGCAGTAAAAGCCGAAATGGGAATCAGGCTCGTCAAGGCATATAAGGACGGCGACAAAGCAGAGCTTAAGAGGTTTGCCGACGAATACCTGCCCGATCTGAAGGAAAGAGTGCTTTCACTCAGAGAGCATCACAAGGATTGCTGGTTTAAGATATACAAGGCATTCGGCTGGGATATAATGGACCTTCGTTACGGTACTCTTGTTATGAGAATAACGAGCGCGATCGAAGAGGTGAACGATTATCTGAACGGTAAGCTCGAGAGACTCGAGGAGCTTGAGGAAGAGAGAAGATACTTTGACGGAATCGCGGGGCCGATCCGTTATATGAACGGCTACGGACGCATAGTATCCCCCTCGCGAATTGCTCCCGATGCATAAAGTCAAAAAAATTTAACTTTTTTTCAAATACTTCTTGACTTTAGCATAGAAAAGTGATAAAATACAGAACATAATAGAATGCGTTGACGAAAAGAAGTAGAATACGTCGTATTTCTTCCAGAGAATTGTCGGTTGGTGCGAGACATAAGAAAAGGTGTATTTGAATACATTTCCGAGCAGTCTGTCCGAAAGTCGAGTAGGGCAGAACGGGGACGCCCGTTACAGCGAAAGGGTCTAAAGAAAGCATTTTTCTCGGACTTAATGAGAACCAATTGAGGTGGTACCACGGGTAATACTCGTCCTCTGCGATATTTTTTCGCAGAGGACTTTTTGTTTTTAATCTAGCAAATAATAACCTTAACATAAAGGAGAAAACAATGGTAATAGCTGATTTTTTGGAAAGAAATGCGCGCCTTTACGGTGACGAGACGGCACTTGTTGAGATCAATCCCTCGGAGGAAAGGGACAATGCCGTTACGTGGAGGGACTTTAGTCTTATAGAAAACACAAGACCCGATCTCCCCTACAGAAGAGAGATAAACTGGAGACAGTTTGACGAGAAGGCAAACCGTTTTGCCAATCTTTTGTTGAGTCGAGGCATAAAGAAGGGACAGAAGGTTGCAATACTTTTGATGAACTGCCTCGAGTGGCTGCCGATATATTTCGGTATATTGAAGTCGGGAGCGTTAGCTGTGCCGATGAACTTCCGTTATTCGGGAGATGAAATCGAATACTGTCTCGATCTTGCCGACGTAGACGTTCTTGTTTTCGGTCCCGAGTTTACCGAGAGACTTGAGACTGTTCCGAAGGCGCTCGAAAAATTAAAATTCAAGTTTTTTGTAGGCAGAGATGTTCCCGATTTTGCCGAGAGTTATCTTGAATTGGTTACTTATACGTCAACCAAGGCACCCCCCATTTTGCTCAGCGATAAGGACAATGCGGCAATATACTTTTCGTCGGGAACGACGGGCAGACCAAAAGCGATTTTGCATAACCACAGAGCGTTGGTAAGCTCGTGCGAGACCGAGCAGAACCATCACGGACAGACTCGTGACGATGTATTTCTCTGCATACCTCCCCTGTATCACACGGGAGCGAAGATGCACTGGTTCGGAAGTCTGCTTTCGGGAAGCCGAGCAGTATTGCTGAGAGGAGTTAAGCCCGAATGGATCTTGCGTGCGGTAACAGAGGAAAAGTGTACGATCGTATGGTTGCTCGTGCCGTGGGCGCAGGACCTTCTCAATGCGATCGAGGCGGGAAAGATCAAGCTTGACGATTATATGCTCGATCAGTGGAGACTGATGCACATAGGCGCACAGCCCGTTCCCCCCAGCCTTATCAAGCGATGGAAAGTAATATTCCCGAATCACGATTACGATACGAACTACGGCTTGTCCGAGTCGATCGGTCCCGGATGCGTACACCTTGGTGTCGAAAACATCCACAAGGTTGGCGCGATCGGTAAGCCGGGCTACAACTGGCAGGCAAAGATCGTGGACGAGAATGGCAACGAGCTTCCGCAGGGCAGCGTCGGTGAGCTGATCGTCAAGGGCGACGGCGTAATGCTTTGCTATTACAAGAACGAGCAGGCGACAAACGAGGTGTTGAAGGACGGTTGGCTTTATACGGGCGACGTTGCGCGTATGGACGAGGACGGCTTCATCTACCTTGTCGACCGTAAGAAGGACGTAATCATTTCGGGCGGTGAAAACCTGTATCCCGTTGAAATAGAAGACTTTTTGAATACAAATACAAAGATCAAGGACGTAGCGGTGATCGGACTTCCCGACGAACGGCTCGGCGAGATCGCGGCGGCAGTGATCGAGATAAAAGAGGGAATGGAAGCGACGGAAGAGGAGATAAACGAATTCTGTCACGCACTCCCGAGATACAAGCGCCCGAGGAGAATTATATTTGCAAAAGTACCGAGAAACCCCACGGGCAAGATCGAAAAGCCTGTACTCCGTCAGATCTATGGCGGCGGAAGGCTTGTTGAAGCACAGACCACAAAGTAACATGAATTTTTTAAAAGTGAAAAGAAAAGAGTGATCCCTAATGATTAAAATTGCAATGCTGGTAGTATTTTTCGGAATAATGCTGTTTATCGGACTGTACTGCCGCAAAAACTCCACAGATGTAAACGGGTTTGTATTGGGCGGCAGAAGTGTCGGCCCCTGGCTTACTGCATTTGCATACGGCACATCGTATTTTTCAGCCGTAGTATTCGTAGGCTATGCAGGTCAGTTCGGATGGAAGTACGGAATTGCGGCAACCTGGGCGGGAATCGGTAACGCGATCTTAGGCTCGTTGCTTGCATGGACGGTGCTCGGAAGAAGAACAAGAATTATGACACAGCACCTTGACAGTGCGACAATGCCGCAGTTTTTCAGCAAACGTTATGACAGCAGCAAATTGAAGCTGTTGTCGTCGGCTGTAATATTCATATTCCTGATTCCGTATACAGCATCGCTTTACAACGGACTCAGCCGTTTGTTCGGAATGGCGTTTGACATTCGCTATGAATACTGCGTAATAGGAATGTCGGTCCTTACTGCAATTTACGTTATAGCGGGTGGCTATATGGCGACCGCAATAAACGATTTCATTCAGGGAATCGTAATGATCGTCGGAATAATAGCGGTAATTGCCGCAGTATTGAACACACATGGCGGCCTGTCGGCGGCGATGGATTCATTGAGTCAAATATCATCTGAGTCAGAGGGAATCAAGCAAGGTGCATTTACCTCATTCTTTGGACCCGATCCCGTAAATCTGCTCGGGGTAGTTCTTCTTACCTCGCTCGGAACATGGGGACTCCCCCAGATGGTACAGAAATTCTATGCCATCAAAAACGAAAAGGCGATAACAAAGGGAACTATCATATCCACAATTTTTGCGCTTATAGTGGCGGGCGGATGCTACTTCCTCGGCGGCTTCGGCAGACTTTTTACCCCCGACAGAGCGGCAGACGGAAGCATAATATTCGACTCCATCATTCCCAATATGCTTAAAGGACTTTCAGAGCCTCTGATCGGTATAGTCATAATACTGGTGCTTTCGGCATCGATGTCCACGCTTTCGTCGCTTGTTTTGGCATCAAGCTCGACTTTGACACTTGACTTTATAAAAGAAAAGATCAGCAAGAATATGAGCGAAAAGAAGCAGGTATTTACAATGCGAGTCCTCATTCTTGTGTTCATCGTAATATCTGCATTTATAGCAATAGTACAGCATAACAGCAACATCACGTTTATAGCACAGCTTATGGGCGTATCGTGGGGCGCGTTGGCGGGTGCGTTCCTCGCTCCTTTCCTTTACGGCTTGTACTGGAAGGGAGTAACAAAGGCATCCGTTTGGGTAAACATCATCTTCTCGACGGTGGTAATGCTTGCCAATATGCTGTATAAGGATATATTCCCCGTCGTGTTGAAATCTCCCATTAATGCCGGCGCATTCTGTATGATTGCAGGCTTGATAATAGTGCCGATTGTAAGTATGTTTACCAAGAAGATGGATAAGGAAAAGGTAGACGAGGTATTCAGCTGTTATTCAAAAAGCGTAACGGTTTCCGTAAAGGACCACATGGGTTGAAATATTTAGAAAAAAGTTAAAAAAATACAAATCAATATATATTGAATAATTATTCATTTTGTGATATAATATCGCTATTATTTTAAAATCATAACTCTTAGAAGTGTTAGAAAGAGGTAAGACAGATGAAACAGCTGATGTTAGGAAATGAAGCTGTCGCAAGGGGCTTATACGAGGCCGGATGCTCGTTTGTATCGAGCTATCCCGGTACACCGAGTACCGAGATAACCGAATGCGCGGCGAAATATAACGAAATATATGCAGAGTGGGCACCTAACGAAAAGGTTGCTATGGAGGCGGCGTTTGGCGCGGCGTTTGCGGGCAAAAGAAGCTTTTGCGGAATGAAGCACGTTGGACTTAACGTTGCGGCAGACCCTCTGTTTACAATATCATATACAGGTGTAAACGCGGGAATGGTGATCGGTGTTGCCGATGACCCCGGAATGCACAGCTCACAGAACGAGCAGGATTCGAGACATTATGCAAGGGCGGCAAAGCTGCCTATGCTCGAGCCCTCAAATTCGGCGGAGGCACTTGAATTTGCCAAAAAGGCTTATGAAATATCCGAGACGTTTGATGCACCCGTATTGCTCAAGATGTGCACGAGAGTTGCCCATTCGCAGAGCATAGTTGAGACGTCGGACAGAGTCGAAAAGGAACAGGTCGAATACGTAAAGAACCCTTCGAAATACATAATGATGCCCGGCTTTGCAAAGAAGAGACATCCCGTAGTTGAGGAAAGAACAAAGAAGCTTGCCGACTTTGCGGCAGGATCAGATTTAAACCGCATAGAAAAGGGCAAGGATATAAAGCTGGGTATAATCACGGCAGGTACTTGCTATCAGTACGTTAAGGAAGTATGCGGAGATGACGTAAGCATACTGAAGCTCGGTATGGTATGGCCGCTTTCCGAAAAGCTCATTAAGGAATTTGCTTCTTCGGTAGAAAAGGTCATCGTGGTAGAAGAGCTTGACGGCTTTATCGAGGGCTTCTGCAATGCGATCGGCATTGAGACAGAGGGCAAAAACTTGTTCTCAGACATAGATGAGCTTTCCCAGAATAAGGTCGCAAAGGGACTCGGAATCGAATACAACGGCGGCGAGGCTGTCGATGCAATAATCCCGAACAGACCTCCCGTAATGTGTGCGGGCTGTCCCCACAGAGGACTTTACTACGTTCTTTCCAAGCTGAAGCTCAATGTGATCGGCGACATCGGATGCTATACCCTCGGAGCGGTCGCTCCTCTGAATGCTGTTGACAGCGTAATTTGTATGGGCGCATCCATTTCGGGTGTACACGGCTTCAATAAGGCGCACGACGGAAAGACAGACGGTAAGACCGTTGCCGTGATCGGCGACTCGACGTTTATGCATTCAGGTATGACGGGACTTGTAAACATTTCATATAACAATTCAAACAGTACGGTAATAATTCTCGATAACTCGATCACCGGTATGACGGGACATCAGCATAACCCCACGACAGGCTATAACCTGAAGGGCGACCCCGCAGCAAAAGTGGATCTTGAGGCACTTTGTAAGGCGATCGGCATCAACTCGGTAAGAGTGGTAGATCCTTATGATATAGCAATGTGCGAGAATGTGATCAAGGAAGAGCTTGCAAAGAACGAGCCTTCGGTAATTATATCGAGACGCCCATGCGCACTTCTTAAGTACGTTAAGCATTCTTCACCCATAAAGGTGGATGCAGACAAGTGCAAGAGCTGCAAGATGTGTATGAAGATAGGCTGTCCCGCGATCAGCATTGTAAACGGCAAGGCAGTCATCGATGCAACGCTTTGCACGGGATGCGGAGTATGCACACAGCTTTGTAAATTCGGGGCTATGCAGGAGGGAACAAAATGAACAACACAAAAAATGTAATGATCGTCGGTGTAGGCGGTCAGGGATCGCTCCTTGCAAGTAAGCTTTTGGGCAGACTGTTGCTTACAAAGGGCTATGACGTAAAGGTATCCGAGGTACACGGAATGAGCCAGAGAGGCGGCTCTGTCGTGACTTATGTTAGATTTGGAGATCAGGTATATTCGCCGGTCATCGACGAGGGCGAGGCTGATTTTATAGTATCCTTCGAGCTTCTCGAGGCGGCAAGATGGACAAAGTTCCTCAAAAAAGACGGTAAGATAATTACCAATACACAGCAGATGAATCCTATGCCCGTAGTAACGGGGGCGGCAGAATATCCGTCCGATCTTGTAAATAAGATGAAGGCGAACGGATTTGACGTAGATGCAATCAATGCACTTGAACTTGCAGAGAAAGCGGGCTCGTCGAAGGCGGTCAACCTTGTACTTATGGGCAGACTTTCCAAGTATTTTGACTTCACCGAGGAAGAGTGGATGAATGCAATAGAAGCAAGCGTTCCTCCCAAGTTTTTGGAAATGAACAAAAAAGCATTTGAATATGGCGCAAATGCATAGTAGCAGAGATGCACAGAAAGAAGGAATTTTAATGAATAGAATGTATCAGCCGGAAATTGAGACGGCTTCCCGTGAGGAGATGAAGGCGCTCCAGACAGAGCGTTTGATCAACACAGTAAAGAGAGTGTATGAAAATGTACCCCACTACCGCAAGAAGATGGAGGAGAAGGGTGTTACTCCCGAGGATATAAAGACCGTAGACGATCTTTATAAGCTTCCTTTTAACTATAAGCAGGACCTCCGTGATACTTATCCTTACGGAATGTTTGCAGTTCCGATGAAGGATGTTGTAAGACTTCACGCATCAAGCGGTACCACAGGTAAGCAGATAGTAGTAGGTTATACCGAAAAGGATATGGATATCTGGGCAGACTGTTGCGCAAGAGCACTTACCGCGGCAGGCTGTACCGATGAAGATATGGTACACGTTTCTTACGGCTACGGCTTGTTTACCGGCGGCCTCGGTGCCGACGGCGGTGCTTTGAAGCTCGGCGCAACCGCAATTCCCGTATCGAGCGGTAATACCCAGAGACAGGTAACCATTCTCAAGGACTTCGGCTCTACCATTTTGTGCTGTACCCCCTCGTATGCATTGCATATAGCTGAGACAATGCAGTCACTCGGCGTAACGAAGGACGATATCAAGCTTAAGGCGGGCGTTTTCGGTGCAGAGCCTTGGACAAACGAGATGCGCCACCAGATCGAGGATATGCTTGGAATCAAGGCGTTCGATATCTACGGACTCACCGAGATCATCGGCCCCGGTGTAGGCTTTGAATGCGAAGAGCAGACAGGTATGCATATAAACGAGGACCACTTTATCGTAGAGGTAATTGACCCCGATACAGGCGAGGTGCTTCCTGAAGGAACACAGGGAGAATTGGTATTCTCCTGTATAACAAAAGAAGCTTTCCCGATACTAAGATACAGAACAAGAGATATCGGTGTTATTACAAGAGAGAAGTGCTCTTGCGGAAGAACTCTTGTTAAGATGACAAAGCCCAGAGGAAGAACAGACGATATGCTCATCATAAGAGGCGTAAACGTATTCCCCTCACAGATCGAAACAGTACTCATCGAAAAGGGCTATACAGCAAACTATCAGATCGTTGTTGACAGAGCAAACAACTTTGACAGCATAGAGGTAAGAGTAGAGCTTTCGCCCGAAAACTTCAGAGATACTGTCAAGGGACTTGACAAGATGGCGAAGGAGCTTTCCGAGGGACTTAAGGTTATTTTGGGCATTAATGCAAAGGTAGTATTGATGGAGCCCAACTCCATTCCGAGATCGGAAGGTAAGGCTGTCAGAGTAATTGACAAGAGAAAGCTTTTGGACTAAAATAGAGGTAGAAAAGGAGACGAAGAAAATGGTAAGACAATTATCTGTATTTATTCAGAATAAATCGGGCAAGATCGCTTCCGTTACCCGTACTTTATATCAAAACGGCATTGATATCAGAGCACTTTCCGTAGCCGATACAGCCGATTTCGGTATATTGCGTATGCTTGTAAGCGACGTAGAAAAGGCGAGAACTGCCCTTGCAAACGAAAACTGTATTGTAAGCGTCAATGAGGTCGACGTAGTAGCCGTCCCCGACAGACCGGGAGGCACAGCAGAGGTGTTGCAGATATTGGCGGATGCAAATATTGATATCGAATATATGTATTCGCTCATAGACAGAGGTACGAGCGATGCTTATATGGTATTCCGTTTGTCCGATGAGGCAAATACAAACAACGTCCTTGAAGAGCTCGGACTGAAGACAGTGCCGGGAAAAATGCTTGGACTTAACTGATTAAGATTTCGAGGTATAATAAGATGCAGGAACTCAGCAGAAAGACAAAGCATTTCACCGATTCCGTAATACGCCGTATGACGAGAATCGCAATCGCAAATAACGCGATCAACCTTGCGCAGGGCTTTCCGGATTTTGATCCGCCCAAGGTTTTGACAGACAGACTTGAGGAAATAAGCCAGATCGGCCCTCACCAGTACCCCATCACGATGGGAGCACCCAATTTCAGAAGAGCATTGGCAGAAAAGTGCGGCAGATTTATGGGCAGAAAGATCGATCCCGAGACGGAGGTCGTTGTAACCATCGGTTCTACCGAGGCTATGGTAGACACCCTTTTTGCGATCACAAATCCCGGTGACAAGATCATAATGTTCTCGCCTTATTTTGAGAACTACCGTGCGCAGACACTTTTGGTTGACTGCGAGCCCGTGTTCGTACCCCTTATTCCTCCCGCTTTCAATTATGATGCAAACGTGCTCGAGGATGCATTCAAGCAGGGCGCAAAGGCGATCCTCATTTGTAACCCCTCAAACCCCAGCGGTAAGGTGTTTACAGAGGCAGAACTGAAGCAGATCGCAGATCTTGCAATCAAGTATGATACTTACGTTATTATGGACGAGGTATACGAGCACATCGTATATGCAGGCCATAAGCACACTTATATGAACAGCCTTCCCGGAATGTGGGAGAGAACGATCTCCTGCAGCAGCTTGTCCAAGACTTATTCGATAACGGGCTGGAGACTCGGTTATGCGATCGCTCCCCAGCACATTATGGATAGGATCAAGCAGTACCACGACTTTAATACCGTAGGTGCCCCCTCGCCCCTTATGGAGGCGGCTGTAGTAGGTCTTGAATTGCCCGACAGCTATTACGAGGAGTTCGGCGCACACTATGCCCACATGAAAAAGATCTTTACAGAGGGACTTGACAGACTGGGAATTGAGTATAGTGACCCGCAGGGAACGTATTTCGTACTTGCAAACATCGGACAGTTTATGAAGAAGGGACAGACCGACGTCGAGTTCTGTGAAGAAATGGCGGCGAAGGTAGGTGTTGCGGCAGTGCCCGGCACGTCGTTCTTTATGGAAGACGTAAGAGATATCGTAAGACTCCATTATGCAAAGAAGGACGAAACCCTTTACGAAGCACTCGAAAGACTTGCGACCATCAAACAGAAATTAGGCTAAAATTAAAAATCGGCATAAGAATCGATCTTATGCCGATTTTTTTCAAAAAAATATATAAAAGCAAATAATGACAAAGGTATTGACAAATTAATAATAATGTGTTACTATAGGGTAAACGCGGAAGTGTAAATTTTTTATAATTGGAGGAAAAAACTATGAAGAGAATTATTGCTTTGGTATTTGTTCTCGTTCTTGCTCTTTCTCTCGTTGCATGCGGCGGAAAATTCACTTGTGATGAGTGCGGCAAAGAAAAGTCAGGATCTCCCAAGAAGGCTGAATTTATGGGTGAGACTGCAAATCTTTGCAGCGAGTGCTACGCAGAGTTCGAGGAGCTCATGGGCGAATTAGGCGATCTCGAAGATCAGCTCGGCGACCTCGAAGGTCTTCTTGGCTAATAACAAAAAAGCATTTAAACGGTGAGTTTTTGCTCACCGTTTTTTGTTTTATGCATCCACGTCCCCAAAGCCTCTCACTTCGCGTAACGAATCGACCCCCACGTAAGCCTCTCCCCCCCGGGAGAGGTGGCACACGAAGTGTGACGGAGAGGGATAAAGCACAGCCAAAAGCCTTCTCCGGTGGGTAGCGAAGCGGCACAATTTAAGCCTCCCCTTTGGGGGAGGTGTCAGCCATAGGCTGACGGAAGGGGGCTTGATGTATAGTTACTTATCTTTAAGCCCCACCCCGTCTCGGCTACACCGAGACACCCCTC
>JAFSAM010000033.1 GCA_017441005.1 Clostridia bacterium
GGTGGGGCTGAATGCAGTGTACATTCTGCCCCCACACCGCTGTCGAAAAACATCGGATAAAGTAGGTACATTGTAAGCCCTTTCCTGGGGGAAGGGTGGCTCGCACAGCGAGACGGGGTGAGAGTCTCGTATAACAGACAAGCTTTATACGGCGGACATAGTACGCCCCGATATGATAATGGGCGTAAAACATAACGGCGAGAGCGGCTACTATTACTGCCACACCTGCTACTATAACCCCGAGATCTGCAGATGGATAAATCCGGATAGCTTTATGTCCACAGGTCAGGGCATCCTCGGCAATAATATGTACGCGTATTGCGGAAATAATCCAGTGAATTTAAAAGATGGGTCTGTATTTGCTGCGAGTATAGGAGGGTCAATGAATAATGTAGCAGGGATAAACAATGAAGTTGGAGACTGGTATTACATTACTTTAGGATATTTACAGTATAGTTTTTAAAAGAGGTCACAGTAATATGAGTAAATTAAAAAAGTGTATAAAGTGGATGGTTTTAGCGACCGTGGCAGTGGCGGTTGCTGTCTGGGTTTACAACTGGTATTCGACATCTTCGTTTGTTCAGCCGAATAAAGAAAAAACGGAAAAATTTTTACAACAAGATAAAGAAGATTTATTCGTAATTTTTGACTATCTCAGTAATTCGGAATATTTAAATATCACCATTGACAGAGACCATCTCGAAAAAGGTATTATGTTTGCCGATATGGAAGAGCAAAAAATTGAGGATAAAACTGTAATTAAAGCTTTAGAAAACTTGCTGGACGGCAGAAAATACGTTTCTGTAGGAAAAAGCGAAAACACCGTTTTTTTTGAAAAATGGCGATTTGGAGAGCGGGCGCGCGGAATTGCAGTTCCGGTTAATAAAAACCTAAAGCCGGTAGTGGAGTTTCTTGTCAATTATGAACTTCTGTCAAAAGAAGGGTGGTATTACTACGAAGCGGATTACGGAGAGTATAGGTTGCAATCGGGTTATTAAATAAACGTGTTAAGTTTTGACAAAACCGTCGCTGAATAGGGGACAGGCTTACAAAACGGCAGCACGAAACTCCCCTTCTTTGGGTAGCGAAGCGGCACATACAAAGCCTCTCCCAATAGAGCGGAGCGCGCAAGGTACGACGGCACGGTTAAAATGAAACGGCAAGCGGTTGCCGTTTTTTGTTTTGGGTATTGTTTACACAAACTTAATAACAGGCTGTTGCCATAACGGCAAAAATATGATATAATAAAAGATACGAAACAAATGAGGTGCGATAACATGAAATGGACACAGATAAAAGTAAGCGGAAACATAAAAGATAAGGACGATATATGCGCCGTAATGACAATGGTCGATCAGGGACTTATGATCGAGGACTACAGCGACGTTACCGAGGGTCTCAACGCAATGTACGGCGAGCTGCTTGACGAGAGCATCGTAAACGCCGACAAGGAAAGGGTTGCCGTCAGTGTATTTATAAGCGAAGAAAAAAATTATGCGGAGGCGGTTACTTTTCTGAGGGACCGTTTTTCGTTGCTCGGTCTTGACGTTGTTACCGAGGTGATCGGTGTTGACGAGGATGATTGGGCGGATGCCTGGAAGCAGTACTATAAGCCCGTCAAGTGCGGCAAAAACATCGTGATCGTTCCGATGTGGGAGGAGTATAAGGCTCAAAACGACGAGGTGACCATCAAAATGGATCCGGGAATGGCGTTCGGAACGGGCACTCACGAGACCACAAGGCTTTGCCTTGCTATGATGGAAAAGCACATGAAGAGCGATATGACCGTAATGGATATGGGTACGGGAAGCGGAATCCTTGCGATCTATGCCGCAAAGATAGGTGCCGAAAAGATCGATGCATACGATATTGACCCCGTAGCCGTGCGTGTTGCAAAAGAGAATTTCGTTGCAAACGGAGTCGAGGACAAGATCTACTGTGCCGTATCCGACCTTATGCAGAACGCAGACAAGACAAAAGAAAAATACGATTTCGTATGCGCGAACATCGTAGCTGATATTGTGATAAGATTGTCCGAATGTATGGGCGATTATGTAAAAAAAGGCGGTCTTTGTGCTGTTTCGGGCATCATCGAACCACAGGCAGAGAGGGTGATCAAGGCGGTAAGCGAGAAGGGATTTGTGCTTATTGACGAACTGAAAGAGAACGATTGGTGTTCGTTTGTGTTCAAAAGAATATGACAAATTTATGCAAAATCCCATAAAGTAGATGTAAATTGCACAAAAAAGGACGTTGGTATTTGTAAATATTTTTAAAAAGTGTTTGACAAATTGACCATATTGTTGTATAATGCATAAGAATATTGTTCCGAAATGGGTGAAAATCACACAAAGGGAGGGTAAAAAATGTCATATCCGAGATTCTTTGTGGATAGTGAATCCATCGAAGGAAGTACAATAGTTCTTAAAAACGAGGCAGCACAGCATATTTCGAGATCGCTACGCATGGCGGCGGGCGAAAAGATCGTGGTGTGCGATACTCAAAAGAAAGAGTATTTATGTGTCCTTGAGACTTTTTCTTCTGACAGCGTGACAGCGAGGATAGAGGACGTGACACGTAACGTGTCAGAGCCGTTATACGATGCTGTTGTATATCAGGCTTGCCCTAAGTCCGACAAGATGGATACGATAGTTCAGAAGGCGGTAGAGCTCGGCGCTTGCGGCATAGTTGCTTTTATGAGCGACAGATGCATTGCAAGGTACGATGAAAAGGGCTTTGAGAAAAAGTGCGCAAGGTGGCAGAAGATCGCCGAGGAGGCGGCTAAGCAGAGTGGGCGCGGATGCGTACCGTATGTAAGGTGGCTCCCCAATCTGAAAAGCGTCATTTCCGAGATAACGCAGGACGGAATCGGCTTTATGTGTTACGAGGACGAGGACGGTCTGTCACTTAAAGGACTGCTTTCAGAGGCGGATGATTGCAAAAGGTTCGGTTTTATAATCGGGCCGGAGGGCGGTTTTTCCGAAAAAGAGGCTGACGAATGCCGCATGAACGGCATCAAGACCGTCGGACTCGGCAAAAGAATACTGCGTACGGAGACGGCGTCGGGATACGTACTTGCCTGTCTATCGTACGAAAAAGAACTTTCGCAAAAATAATTTACAGCAATATTAAAAGAAGTAATACGTTTTAAGAAGAGAGGAACAAAATATGTCGAACAGATTGTTTCAGGGAATAATTCATCAGATGAAGGATGCCGTTGACAGAGTGATCGGTGTCATTGACGAAAACGGAGTAATTATTTCTTGCAGTGAGCTCGGTAAGATAGGCGAGTCAAAAAACAACGTAAAGGACGAGCTTGCATATACTGCAGGCGCAGTAGCCAAGGACGGCTATACATACAGACCCTTGGGCAACGGCTCAAAATTTGAATACATCGTATTTGTCGAGGGTGAAGACAAGAAGGCTGAAAGCACGTCTATGATCTTGTCGATCTCCCTTTCAAACATCAAGAATCTTTATGACGAAAAGTATGACAAGGGTTCTTTCCTCAAGAATATCATTCTTGACAACATCCTTCCCAGTGATATTTATATGAAGTCGAAGGAACTTCATTTTTCCAATGATATTTACCGTATCGTATTTTTGATCAAGTTCCACAGCAAGAGCGACATTATGCCTTTTGACATAATCCAGAATATGTTTCCCGATAAGAACAAGGATTACGTTATAAGCATCGGTGAGCAGGACGTTGTTCTCATCAGCGAGCTTAAGACGAACAGCTGTGATATGCGCGAGATGGAAAAGGTCGCACGTCAGATCGTAGATACGCTGAGCACAGAGTTCTTTGCAAAGGTATCCGTCGGTATCGGTACTGCCGTATCCAACATCAAGGATCTTGCAAACTCCTATAAGGAAGCGCAGATCGCAATCGAGGTAGGCAAGGTGTTCGATACGGAAAAGAACATCGTAAGCTACGAAAACCTCGGAATAGGAAGACTTATTTATCAGCTTCCCACCACACTTTGCGAAATGTTTATGCAGGAAGTATTTAAGAAGGGTTCGCTTGAGTCGCTTGACCACGAGACCCTCATGACCATTCAGTCGTTCTTTGAAAACAACCTGAACGTATCCGAGACAGCAAGAAAGCTCTTCGTTCACAGAAACACCTTGGTATACCGTCTCGAAAAGATCCGCAAGCTTACGGGACTCGATCTCCGCGAGTTTGAACACGCAATTACGTTTAAGGTAGCTTTGATGGTCCAGAAGTATCTGACCTCTAAGCCCACGAAGTTCTAAAGAATAAACAGACACCGCCGACGCTTGTATTATTTCGAGTTCAGAAGAGAAATATATACAAGCTTTTGGTGTGTTTAAAGGGGATTGTTTTTTGCATCGTTATGCAAGAAAACATGTAGTGTTTTGTGCAAAAAAAGTACAAAACATTTAAAAAAACAAGGGGAAATAATATGATAGAATTTGAAAACGTCAGAAAGGTCTACCTGAACGGCACAGTTGCGCTGGACGGGGTCGACCTTAAGATAAACGACGGTGAATTTGTGTTTATCGTCGGAGCATCGGGCGCCGGAAAATCTACCTTGATGAAGCTTCTTCTGAGAGAAGAAAAGGTTACGTCGGGTACGATCAAGGTGGACGAGTTTGACCTCGCACGTATGAAGGAGCATAAGGTACCGTATTACAGACGACAGCTCGGCGTAGTGTTCCAGGATTTCAGACTTTTCCAGAATAAGACGGTTTTTGAAAATGTCTCCTTCGCGATGAGAGCGATCGGAGAGCCTAATTCGCAGATCAGAAAGAGAGTGCCTGCCATTCTCAACATAGTTGGACTTCAAAACAAGATGAAGTGCTATCCGAGAGAGCTTTCGGGCGGCGAACAGCAGAGAGTCGCGCTTGCAAGAGCGCTGGTCAACAATCCCAGCATAATCATAGCGGACGAGCCTACGGGTAACCTTGACCCAGAGCTCAGCTTCGAGATGATGAACCTCTTGCGCAGAATAAACAGATTGAAGAATAAGACTGTTGTTGTAATAACCCACGAGAAAAACCTCGTCGACCACTTCCAGGAAAGAGTGATCAGACTTGAAGAGGGCAAGATGATCGAGGACAGAGTAGGGGGTATGTTTGAATGAGAAGATACAGCATTATGTATTTCATCAGCCAGAGCTTCAAGAGCTTGTGGAGAAACGGCATTATGACCCTGGCGTCAATAACCGTTCTGATGTCCTGTCTCGTGGTAACGGGCAGCTTTGCATTGCTTGTTGCAAACATCAATACAAACCTCAATTCCCTCGGTGACCTGAACGAGATCGTCACGTTTATCGATATGGAGCTCGATGATACGCAGATTTTTGAGCTTAAAGAAAGGGTCGAATCCTACGACAACGTCAAGACCTTGAAATACGTTTCTAAGGAAGAGGCTTTTCTTGAAGAAAAGGCAAAATATGAAGCCGAATATCCCGACTTTTTCGAGGGTATCGAGGCGGAAGACGTTTATCCTGCATCGTTTGTGATCACTTATGAGGATAACTCAAACGTCGAAACCTTAAAGTATGACCTCGAGCACACAGAGGGTATTTACAAAGTGAACTGCCGTTCTGATGTCGCAAGCACCATAGAAACGATCAAGAGCGGTATCATTTGGGTGTGCGTATGGTTTTTGATCATACTGTTTGTTGTAAGTATATTTGTAATCATCAATACGATCAAGCTTGCCGTAGAGGGAAGAAAGCAGGAGATAAGCGTAATGCGTTATGTCGGAGCAACAAACTGGTTCATAATGATCCCGTTTGTGCTTGAGGGTATTTTGATAGGTCTCTTTGCTTCGGGCATTGCTTTCGGCGTACAGTATTATGTTTATGATTTCGTGAAGGATATTGTCGCAAACGATTACGGAATGTTTACCTTAATTCCCATGAAGGATATACAGATGTATTTGCTCGGAGGTTTCCTCGGAATCGGCGTATTGACCGGTGTGATCGGCACGTCCATTTCCTTGCGCAAAAACCTCAAGGCATAAGTTTCCACCCCTTTATCCGTTAAAAGGAGTTTTATATGAAAAAAAGAAAGAGTATAATAGTAAAGCTTACGGCGGCGTTGGTGTTTATCGTATGCATCTTTTCGATAGTCGCATCCCCGATGAGCATTGCTTACAAGGCGCAGGCGTCTTCGAAGCCCACCGACTCAAAGGTGCAGAGCTATGAGGAAAGAATAGCACAGCTGAAAAAGGATCAGAAGGCTTACGAGCAGCAGATAAAAGAGGCTAAGGCAAGTGCTGCAAGCTATCAGAAGCAGAAGGAATATCTTGACAAGCAGATCGCCGCGATCAGTGAGGAGATACAGCTTTCAAACGATCTTATCATTGAATATAACAATGCTTTGATCGAAAAGGAAAACGAGATCGCCAATAAGCAGACGGAATACGATACGAGAATGCAAAACTTCAAGGCGCGTCTCCGTACCTCTTACGAGGAAGGCAGTATGGGTTATCTGACAATGCTGTTCAGCTCGAAGAGCCTTTCGGGATTTTTGACCAGCATCGAAAGAATGACGAATATGCTTAATTACGATAAGCGTATGATGAAGGAGCTGAACGACCAGAAGGCGGACCTTACCGAATCCAAGGATGCTCTCGAAAAGATCAAGGCGGACCAGCAGGCGGTGCTTGCAAGCTTGCAGGAATCCGAAAAGACTCTTGAAGAAAAGTTGGCAGAAGTGCAGAAATTGTACGACGATACAAAGAAGAATCAGCAAGAGCGCGAAAAGATGCTTGCCGAGGCGAAAAAGGCAGAGGAAAAGGCGACCAAGGAGCTTGACGCTTACCTTGAGGAGCTCGCAAAGAAGCATAGCGGCGTATATGAGGGCGGAGCCTTCAGCTGGCCTTTGCCGAAATCGGAGAACAAGATCACCTCAAAGTACGGTTGGCGTACATACAATATCTGGGGTACGACGGTTACCGACTACCACAGAGGCATCGATATATCCTGTGTGACCGGCACTCCCGTTTATGCGGCGGCATCGGGCAAGGTCGAGATATCCGGATGGAACGACAGTTACGGCTATTACGTTTTGATAAACCACGGCTCGGGTTATACCACACTTTATGCCCACAACAGCCAGCTTTTGGTTAAGCAGGGTCAGTGGGTAGATAGAGGTACTATGATATCCAAGTCCGGCAGCACGGGTAATTCGTCAGGCCCCCACCTGCATCTTGAAATAAGCTTGAACGGTAAGCTTCTCAATCCTCTCGAGGGCGGAATTTTATCGCATCCCGCATTGAAGTATTACTGCTGATTAGACAGATCGGAGCTTATATGTCAAAAAAAAGAATCAGTATCCCAATGATGCTGGCAATATGCGCGTTTTTGATCGTGATAACGTTTCAGGTGACGTTTATTGCCGTGACTAATATTTACCGCAAGGAAATTGCGGAAATGAATGAGGATAATAAGACAGAGGATTGGGAAAACAAGCTTGATTATATAACCGAGCTGACCGAAGGATATTTTTTAAGAGATATTCCGCTCGAGGAATTGAACGATCTTCTCCCGAAGGCATACATAGATGCGTTGAAAGATAAATATACGTACTATATGACCAAGGAGGAGTTTGAGGCGTTTACCTCAAACAGCAATGCAGACCTGCAGGGCATCGGTGTAAACGTTATTTACAACAATGAATATGAGGCGATCGAGGTCGTCGGTGTAATGAGCGGCTCGCCCGCACTCGAAAGCGGTGTCAGAGCAGGAGACCTGATATATATCGTCGAGGACCAAAAGGTTGCCGAGGTTGGTTATAATACCGCAGTTGACGTGATGCTCGGCAAGGCGGGAACGGTTGCAAAATTCTCGGTTATGAGAATAGACGGCGAAAACGTCGAGTATATCGATTTTGCGATCACTCGCGGATTTATCGTTGAGGAAACGGTTACTTACCGACTTCACGGTGAAAACGTGGGTATAATCAGAATAGAGGAGTTTGACAAGGGAACCCCCAAGCAATTCAAGGAGGCTATAGACGAGCTTCTGAAGATGGGCGCCGACAGATTTGTATTTGATGTAAGATACAATCCCGGAGGAACTCTCGATTCGATTACCGAGATACTCGATATGCTTCTCCCTGAAGGACCAATAATCAGGACGGCAAACAGGTTCGGCGAGGAATCGGTAATTTCGTCGGACGAAAACGAATTCAATTATCCGATGGCGGTCGTTGTAAACGGCAGTACAGCAAGTGCCGCGGAGCTGTTTACTTCGGCGTTAAAGGATTATAATAAGGCAATAATAGTAGGCGATACTACTTACGGAAAGGGTACGATGCAAAGCGTGTTCGGACTGTCCGACGGCTCGGCAGTATGTATGACCACGGACAGGTATTATCCTCCGTTCTCCGACAGCTATGACGGAATCGGAGTTGTGCCCAATATCGAGATTGCTCTCGAGGAGGAGTATGCAAACGTAAGCTTGTATAAGCTTCCTTACGAAAATGACATTCAATTGAGAACCGCCGTTGAAGCGATAGCGGACTGACGGTTTTTGATGCAGATATTAAGCTATATTAAGCAATAAGATTAAAGAGGAGATTTTTACTATGGAAAATCAGATCATTGTAACAGACGAAGGCTTAAAGAAACTTCAAGACGAACTTTCTTATCTTAAAAATACAAAGCGTAAGGAAGTAACCGAGGCAATAAAGCTCGCTCTTTCTTTCGGTGACCTTTCCGAAAACAGCGAATATACCGAGGCTAAGGACGAACAGGGTAAGGTAGAGTCCAGAATCGTTGAACTCGAAGAGATGCTCAAAAACGTTAAGGTAATCAGCGACAGCGACGTTCATACCAATTCGGTAAACGTCGGTGCGAGCGTAAGATTGCTCGATATCGCAAGAAATAAGGAGATCGAATACACGATCGTAGGCTCGACAGAGGCAGATGCTATGAACGGCAAGATCAGTGACCGTTCTCCCATAGGCAGTGCCATCATCGGCGCTTCCGTTGACGAGACCGTTGTTGTTGCGACTCCCGCAGGTGAGCGCAAGTTCAAGATTCTCGAGATCATGAAGAAGTAACATATAACACAGGACGTACACAATAGAGTTTTAGAAATTACGGGTGAATAAAGATGAGTGACAATGTAAACGTAAATGCAAATGCAGAACAGACCGAACAGGAATATAACGAGGTCGTAAGAATAAGAAGAGAAAAGCTCGCTTCACTTAAGGAGGCAGGCAAGGACCCTTTCACACTCACAAAGTATGACGTAAGTGCTTATTCTAACGATATAAAGGCAGACTTCGAGGCTTATGAGGGCAAGACCGTTACGATCGCAGGAAGAATCGTAAGCAGAAGAATTATGGGTAAGGCAAGCTTTGTAAACCTCCAGGACAGCGAGGGAAATATCCAGTCTTATATCCGCAGAGATGATGTTGACGCAGGACTTCCCGAGGGCGAGTCCGTTTATGCAGAGTTCAAGAAATGGGATATCGGAGATATAATCGGTGTTGAGGGCTTTGTTTTCAAGACAAAGACGGGAGAGATGTCTGTTCACGCACAGAAGATTACCCTTTTGGCAAAGTCGTTGCTTCCCCTTCCCGAAAAATTCCACGGTTTGAAGGATACAGACCTCAGATATCGTCAGAGATACGTTGACTTGATCGTAAATCCCGAGGTGCGCGATACTTTTTATAAGAGATCGATGATTTTGAAGGAGATAAGAAATTATCTTGATTCCAAGGGCTTCCTCGAGGTAGATACACCTATCCTCGTTCCCCTGGAAATAGGCGCATCCGCAAGACCCTTCAAGACACACCACAATACACTCGATATGGATATGTACCTCAGAATCGAGACAGAGCTTTACCTCAAGAGACTTATAGTAGGCGGTATGCATAAGGTTTATGAGGTAGGAAGAATCTTCCGTAACGAGGGTATGGATACAAAGCATAACCCCGAGTTTACGTCTATCGAGCTTTATCAGGCATTCACCGATTATTACGGTATGATGGACCTCGTAGAGGAGCTTTATAAGCTGCTTGCAGAAAAGATCTGCGGAAGCCTTGTAATTGATTATCAGGGCAATAAGATCGATATGGGCAAGTGGGAAAGACTCACAATGGTCGAGGCAGTAAAGAAGTATGCAGGCGTTGATTACAATGATTGGAAGACAGACGAGGAGGCAAGAGAGTGCGCAAAGAAGATGCACGTTCACGTTGAGGATAACGCAACGAAGGGAACAGTGCTCATCGAATTCTTCGATGCTTATGTAGAGGAGAAGCTCATCCAGCCTACGTTTATTTATGATTATCCCGTTGAAAACAGCCCTCTGGCAAAGAGAAAGCCCACCAACCCCGCATTTACCGAGCGTTTCGAGTATTTCATAAATGCAACAGAATTCGGCAATGCGTTCAGCGAGCTTAATGACCCCATCGACCAGAAGGAAAGATTCGAGAAGCAGGTAGCCGCAAAGAGAGCAGCAGAGCCCGATACAGGTGCAGAGGTCGATTATGACTATGTAACCGCTCTCGAATACGGTATGCCCCCCACAGGCGGTCTCGGCTTCGGTATCGACAGACTCGTAATGCTCCTTACCGACAGCGCATCCATCAGAGACGTTTTGTTGTTCCCCACAATGAAGCCAATCGACTGAAAAAAGTCCCCAAAAGCCTTATTTTATGCGGGTTTTTGAGAAACTGCAGATCTCAAAAAACGCTAACTTACGCCAAATTTACGCCAAACGATATCAGCTTACGTATAGTCTCGTCATTGTCCGTAAGTCTACCGGAGTGAATTTAGGCAAAATAGGGCGATGTTTTCAAAAAAATTCAAGCCTTTACCACTCCAATGGTAAGGGCTTGTTCTTTTTTGGAGGACTTTTATGAAGAAAAATATAGTTGGCTTCATTGTTGGAACCGCCCTGAATTTATACGTTACTTACGCCATTCGGCATGCACTTTCCGTCAGCGTTTTGCCTGCGTGCTTTCTCGCACTTTCATATCTTTGCAGTGTTCTGTTTCTATTCAGCCCCAAGGCAAAGCTGTGGCGCACCGTCACTTATATTCTAAATGTGCTCATTCTACTTTTCGGAATCGCCTACGCCATCTACTTTCGCAGACCCCTCGGGTTCTACACTGCATTTTCGTCCGTGGCTATCTTCGCCAAGAATTTTATCGCAGGCCCCAACCGTAAGGATAAACCTGTGACGAAAATCATAAATGCAGCATTGCTTCTGATCACCGCTGCCATACTCACCGTAACGACCATCACATTTTCGTCAGCGATCCGCGACCCTCTGGTAAACGGTGCCGGAGTCCTGTGGAGCTCTGAGGACGAAAATCTCTTCAACGAGATCGCCACCGGGAAGACCGATGAGGAGAAGGTGCTTTCGGCATATACTTGGGTGACCGAGAACCTTACTTATGATCATAACTACGACTGCCTTTATCAGTATTCCGATATCAGCAAAACCCTGCAGACCAAAACGGGCGTCTGCTACGATATCGCCTGCCTCTTCGCCGCCATCTGCCGAAGCCAAGACATCCCGTGCTATGTCATCGACGGCTATGCCCGAACCGACCGTACCGCCCAACACACCTGGAACCGCGTCCTGATCGACGGCACCTGGTACGACGTAGATATCACCAACGACCTCACCGCCGAGAACCCCTACGGCTTCCAAGCAGCACAGAATTACAATTCCACAGACGAAAATTTTGTGATCATGAGGATATATTAAGTTGAAAATGTAGATTTTTGGAAGTTGGTAATCATTTTACCCTTATTTAAGCATAAGATCTATTTTTGATTTTGAAAAAATATGCTATTTTCAACTGCCGTAAAAAAATTACGGAAAGGGGTTGTATTTTTCCGTCTTTTGTGCTATAATAATAACGTAGACATAAGGTTGTATAGTGAGGTGCTATTATGTTAAGAAAATTTGAGGTTAAAAATTATAAAAATTTTAGAGAAACCTTAAGCGTTGATTTTACTAATGTGCATGACTATAGGTATAACGAGTATTGTGTAAAAAACGATTTGATTAACAAAATGATAATCTACGGAAAGAATGCCGAGGGTAAAAGTAATCTTGGCTCTGCAATTTTTGATATGATCAATGATATTCAAATGAGCAGAAATCCTTATTTTTATCGTAATGAACAACGCTTATATAAAAATGCAGATGCACACGAATCTGATTTGGTTGAATTCTTTTATTCGTTTCAATTCGGGAACGATGTTGTGAATTATGAGTATAAGAAAAAAGATGTAAATAATACTATATTTGAAAGACTGTCTATTAATGAGAAACTTGTTTTCTATTACGATACAGAAAAAGATGAACGCGATTTTTCAAATCTTGGTGTAATTAATGCTACTGAGTTGAATTGGGAAGAATTTTTCGAGTCAAACAATGATGATGCCGAATCTACAAGACCAACTGCTTTGAGATATATAATTTATAATACTATTCAAAAAGATGGATCAATTATTTATAAACTGACTCAATTTATAAAAGGCATGAGATTCACAAGCTCGTTAAATGCTAATATGAGATTTCATTTTCCTTTTGATGAGTATTTTGAAGAACCAGAAGAACTAAACAAATTTGAAAAATTTTTAAACACTTATGGTGTAAAATGCAAATTAGTTATGCTTGATCAACCTGATGGTAAAAAAGAACTATATTTTGATTATGCAAAACCTTTGCATTTTGCTAGCAATTTATCTAGCGGCACATTGGCACTAACTAGATTCTATATTCAATATTTAATTAGAAGCAAACCAACATTTGTGTTTATGGATGAATTCGACGCATTCTATCACTACGAATTATCAGAGAAAATGGTTGAATTGTTGGAAAAGGAATTTGATTGTCAGGTTGTTTTAACTTCTCATAATACTGACTTATTGAGTAATTCTATTATGCGTCCGGATTGCTTTATGATTTTAAGCAACGGTATATTAACTCCAATATGCGAAGCAACAAATAGAGAATTGAGACAAGGTCATAACCTCGAGAAGTTATATAAGAATGGTGAGTTCAATGTATAACGAAGGACGTAACATTCTCTTGATTGTTGAGGGCGCAGATGACGAGGTGAATCTTTTTAAGAAGATTATACAATGCTTTCCCGAGATTAAATTACGACCTGAAAACATTTTGGTTTATAACACAAATTTATGGGTTCTTAATGAAGATTTGACAAAAGAGTTCGGTGAAAAATGGCACGATTCGGATGACATTGATTTTCGAGTTTTTTGCGAATCAAAATTTCCTGAAATCATAGGTAAAAAAATTACTGATATTTTTTTGGTGTTTGATTATGAAAGACAAGACCCTAGATTTGACGCTACTAAATTAGAAAGCTTATGTGCATTTTTTAACGATTCGGTCGAAAATGGTCAGTTGTATATCAATTATCCTATGATTGAGTCTTATCGTCATCTCAACAAAAAACCACTACCTGATGATGATTATAAAGAACGAAAATGTAGTGTTTCTGATATCAAACAATATAAGCATACTGTTGGTTTGGAAACTAAATTTCACGACTATAGAAAATTTGATAGAGAGACAATACAATCAATCATAAAGCACAATCTGAAAAAAGCATCGTATATTACATCTGGTATTTATGAAATGGATGAAGAAAATTTAATGTCTGCCGCTCGAAATATTAGTTATATTGCTATTGCCCAAAAACAAAATGGGTATTCAGCGACAGCGTTGGGTTTTATCTTCGTATTATGTACATGCGTTATGTTTGTGACAGATTACAATGTCAAACTCTTAATAAATTGAGTCTTAAATAAATTACACACACTACAACGATGAATTGTCAATCTAAGTGCAACACTTTTTAAGAGAAAGTTCAAATAAATCTATAGGTTTTTGAAAATGCAGAACTTTTTTAGGCCTGGCGTTAATAAGCGCCAGGTTCTTTTTTAATGTTGCAGGACTAACCCGAGAA
>JAFSAM010000005.1 GCA_017441005.1 Clostridia bacterium
AGATCTTATTATTTCAATTTGTGTAGTCGGAACTACCTCTCCTAAATCACATTTTATAAACAGTTCGTCGGTTTTTAGATTACTATAACTTTTCACCAAAGTTTTAGTTCGTTCTTTTTCTTCATCAAATGCCAACCTACTACAATCATACTTGTATACATTTATTTTCTCAATGCCATACTCTGATTTTAAAGAAAACTCACACCCAATCTCATCAATTTCCAAATAACAATCTTTATCATATATATGAGCATTTGAATCAAACGGCAAAATTTGAAACCTTTCATACTTTGTTTTTACATTCTTTATTGCAACCCAAAAATGACCTATTAAATACAGAATAAATGCAACACAAGTAACAACAGATGCTATGTTTGATATTACATTCCACATATTGTCAACTCCTTTAACCATTTCAGTATAATAATTATTATTTTGCTTTATCAAAAGTACATATACAGTCATATTGTAACGCTCTCATTGTTTTATGACCTCCTGAGCCTTTGATTTCAATTATTGTATTTATAAACCACCAAATTTTGATTCAACCTATAAATAATCTCGCCTTTTTTGTTTTTGGCCTTTTCCAAGATTCCGTAGTTGGTAAGATTATTGAGAATTTTCAACGCTCCCGGTTTGGTCATAGTAGCATTAATATATGTCAAGAACTCTTTGTGCTTAAAATAATTTTCCGAGTTATGCACAAGTATTTTCTTAACGTAGTTCCACTCGGTATTTGTAAGGCTATCACCGGTTTTCGAAAGTTCGTTTTTGATCTCTTCGAGATTCTTGTAAATGAAGCTATACTTGATTGAAGTCTCAAGAATATATCCCAAGAAATACGTTAAGTCATTGTTAGTATTTCGCGTATTTTCAATAGCACGATAATAGTTACTCTTGCTGTCATTAATAGCTTCACTCACAAAAAACGGCGCAATAAACATATTGTTTACGTAGTTTAACCAAAATGAAACCATCCTTGCAGTACGTCCGTTAAAGTCAAAATACGGATGAACGTAAAGCAAATAATAGTGACAAATTTGCGGTAGCAATATGTTATATTGTTTTACATTATCCTCATTAGACGCAAAAGCAAATAATGAATCCATACACTGATCTATGGCTTCAACAGGGGCGCCTTCATAAGCACCAATATACACCTTGTCGTGACGATAATATGCCCCGTCTTTCAATTGCTTGTCTTCGGGCAAACTATCCTTACTCAAAATATTATACAACTTAAGCAAATTAGCTTTTGTAAATGCTGGTTTTTCTTCCGTAATAAACATTATTGCATCCAACATATTACGAACTATAATGTCATTGTTGTCAACAAGTTCTTTCTTCTGGTATATTTCCTTAATTCGTTTATTTGTAGTAGGGATATTCTCGATGTTTAAAGAGCCCTCAATTTCTGAAAACAACCTTGAAGTCATTATATCATCAAGATTTCTTGCAAAAAGCAATTTATGTGTAGTTTGATAATCCGAACCTTGAATCCTCAAATATTCTTCAAATAATGCATCTAAATATTTTGAGTAAACAAAAAAGCAATATTTCGAGTTAAACGTTTTTAAAGGAAGAACATCAACATTTTCATTCTTCTCATCAGCCAACTCGTCTTTTATTGATAAAAATTCAGATAACTGCCCCTTGGAAAACATAATTCCAACCTTTTGATTATAACGCAAATCATCTATTGTATAATACTTGTCTTGAGTAAGCAAGTCTAAAACCTTATTCTTATCCATTACATTTTCCTCCATGATACATTATTTATACTATTATTATAACCGAACTGTTTCATTTTGTCAACCACATCGTAAACCTTTTCGTAAACTTTTTCACAAATCATATTATACCAAATCTGCAACTAAAATAATCACATTTTCATTATAATACAGTATTCTTTGCATTTCTCCCCCATAAATATAAAAAAGATTTCTCAAAAAACACTCGCATTGAAACAGCAAGGCAGTGCGGAGTGTATCCCTGCCGGTTTCAATACAAGCAAAATATTGACTTGTATTAAAATCACATAAAACAGTATCTATTTCTATTAAAATTTCCCTATGGATTTTCTTGACGTTACGGATGTCGTACCCATAATGCCAAGGCTATTCATTTTTTCTTTTCCGTGAAAACCTAAGGTGAATCATCAACTCCACCAAAAAAAGAAAAAGCACCGTATAGGTGCTTTTTCTTTTTTGGCGTTGTCTTATTTGTTTTCTGCTTAAAATTATTATTCTCATTTACACTTTTTTCTTTCAAACACTTTAGATCAAACTTATCTTAACTGTTTAAGGTTCGTGTAATTATTATACCACATTTTTTAGCATAACGGGAAAAAAATTAATTATCATTCCCCACCGTTAAGTGAGCTAAAAGCAATGCGGTTATACCACCCGACGACAGAATTACAAGCAAATCTATCGGGGCAAAGACGATGACGGGGAGCCCATCAAAAAGAAAACCCGAGCCAAAGCTATATAAGTGTCCGTTAAGGAGAAACATTTCCGCAATATACATAAGAAACGTCATTACAGATGAAGAAATAGCCGGGATCAATACTGACACGCTCTTCCGCTTTTCCAAAAGGAACGATCCCAAGAACACACCTACGGTTACACCGAGCAAAACAAAGAAAACGGTCATTAATGATGCAGACAGAGGAGATACCCTTATACTGCCATCTCTCCAAAACGCAGTAAAGCACGCAAGGATACAAAGACCAAGGAATACCAGCGAGCAAACGGATTGCATGATCAAGGACTTAAAGCGTTTCATATCACCACTCTTGATCATCTGACCAAAGCCGTACAAACAGTTCAAAATGGTAATGATCAACACAATGGAAATAATATAAAAATGGAGCTTAAATGCAGGGCTATAGTCCCCCATCAAGATATCGACAGCCGTCTGTGTCTTATATGTGGTTACGGTTTCTCCCCAGCCCTCCGGCGGTATGTAACACATATACATCTGCCAGTCCTCAAGCTTTGTGACAGTTTCAGCAGTCGACACTACTACTTTCTGCTCGAAAAGCCATTCCACCGCAAAGAATATGCCTGTTGCAAAAAAAGCTCCGCCGACAAATGCATATTTTTTAAAAAATCGGATAAATAAAGGCATCAAGAGCACACCGACAATAATTGCAACACTGATCGGCGTGTACGGAATAATGTATTTGGGATAATTCTCCTTCGCCACCGATCCATTTGCGATCATATCGGTTACAACGCGAACCCCCATTGATAAAGGATAATACGATAAACCCAAAACACAGAGACAAGAAAACAGATAATACCTGTTAAACGTTTTATTTTTCATACTTTTTCTCCTTTCACCCTGCATTTGTCAGCAGCACGTAGAAGATAACACCGCCAAGCACCGAAAACACCGCGAGGGAGATCCAAGTCAGTTTTCTGAACGACAGTATATTTTCGATTCGAGTTCGGATTTTTGCACCGCCAAAGGCAGATGCAAATACCGTTGTTCCCCGTCGACACTCCAATAATGCTGATGCATACTCCTTTGACCGGTCAGCACCTATTTTTACAAGAACACGCTCATCACAAGATAATTCGAGATCGGCGAGAAAGGCTTTTAAGAAGATCCACGAAAACGGGTTAAACCAATGAATCGCAACAATCAAAAATGCTAACATCCTCCACAAATTATCAAGCCCTCTTATGTGCGCCTTCTCATGCAGGATGACAAGCTCAATATCCCTATCCTTATACGACAAGGGCAATATGATCTTTGGCTTAACAATACCGTATACCGCGGGAGAGGTTACTTTTTCCGAAAAGTAAATATTATCCCTTAAACACGTCGAATCTCTGAGTTCATATATTGTAGTAATATATATAACCGCCATCATCAATATTATGGCAAGAAAAACAATGCCCCAAATAACAGCGGCAACACTAAATACGTCCTCCAAAGTATTAGTCTTATATGTTATTGGGAAATATGAGTTCGCCCCCATAACACTATTGATCATCGAAAAGGATATGTCATCGTTCGGTTGAAATACTACTACAGTTTTTGTGGTGATTTTGGATATCAACGACATAAGACTATACGGACTGTCCAACCCTATCGGAATTGTCATTCTAAAAAACGGAACGACCCACAGAAACGTAGTAATTCTCCTCGGAACCTTCTTTATCAGCCTGACAAGCATAATCAGCACTCTGGTCAAGGCAGCAGTTATGCTCATATTAAATACCCAGTAAAAGACTTTCCCGAGCATATTTCACCTATTATCGATCAGCTTACGCAGCTCATCGATTTCTTCTTCAGTCAACGGCTCGTCCTCAAGCAATGCTGAAAAAAGCGCCCTGCGAGATCCGCCAAACACCTTTTTTACGAGAGAAGCCGCCTCTACCTTTTGCATTTGGTTTTGCGATATAAGAGGCGTACATATAAACCCGGGATCCTCACGCCGAATAAAGCCCTTTGCTTCCAGCTTTTTGATTACTGTATAGGTAGTGTTCTTGTTCCACCCTATCGTTTCTGCGGCAATCAAGCTTATATCCTTAGCAGATATCGGACTTCTTTCCCATATTATCTCCATTACCTTCGCTTCGCTATCAAACAGTTTTTCTTGCATAACCAACCTCCGCAGACTATTACTATAGTCTATACTATCACAATAGTCTGCACTTGTCAAGACAGTTCATAAAAATAACACTTAAACACTTTTTTATGCGGTCCAATATGTAATTTTTGGGTATATATCGGTTTTCTGTAAATTTTAATATAAAAAACGACTAAAAAATACCCCAAAAAGGTGAATTGCCCTCTGTCTCCACATATTGCATTTGAAAAAAGCACTTTAATATGCTACACTTTAGACGTTAAAGACGGATCTGTCATTAACCGCAGTTTTAAATACAGGAGGTATGGAATGAGAATGAAGAAACTGTTATCATTTGCATTATGCGCTTTTATGATATTTTCAATTTTCACATTGACGGCATCTGCCGCCGAGACTTACACGGTGGTCAAGGGCGACAGTATGTGGAAAATCGCAGTAAAATATGAGGTTGGTCTCAGCGAGATCAAGACTGCAAACCCGCAAATCAAAAATCCGGATCTTATATATCCCGGACAGGTCTTGAATATTCCGACGACTGACACTGCTGTAGTGAATTTTGAAAAGGAAGTCGTAAGACTTGTAAACGAGATAAGAAAGCAAAACGGACTGAAAGAGCTTACATACGATTGGCAACTCAGCCGAGTAGCACGGATAAAGTCAGAGGATATGAGAGACAATAAATATTTTTCTCACACAAGTCCGATCTACGGCACCCCGTTTCAGATGATAAAAAACTTTGGGATAACATACCGAAGTGCGGGCGAGAATATCGCAATGGGTCAAACGACACCGAAAAAAGTCGTTGATGCTTGGATGAACTCCTCGGGACACAGAGCAAATATTTTGAATTCGTCCTATACTCATATCGGTGTAGGCTACGCTTCAAACGGACATTATTGGACTCAGATGTTTATCGGAAAATAACAAAAAAACATACCGCCGAGAAAAAGCAAAACTGTCGTTCTCGGCGGTACCTTTATCTATTTTTGTTCTCGAGGAAAAATATATAAAAATAAGTTGAAATATAGTGAGGTCTATAGTATAATAAAATTGAGGCGGTGAAAAAATGTTTGACTTCAACAATAAAAAATCGAGGATTTGTTTAATATGCTTGTTGATCAGCTTTGCGATCATGACCATTGTTTTTTATGCCACAGACGATTTATTGGGTGATAAGGAGTTTTCCGAGTATACCCTTGATGATTGGTCGGTAGCTATTCTTCCTCTCTCGGTACTTATCGTTTCCGGCATATCCACTTTGGTTTTTTCTCTGATTATAATTATTCCAATTATAATTAAATATCCGGCTTTAATTAATTACGTAACAAAAAAGAAATTTGCCGATATAGACATAGGAACAGATTTTCTTGTTTTCGACCACAACGAATTTAAGCGCGCTTGTTGTCGAAATGAATCTCAAAACGGATTATGGATTTCCGTTAAAGAATATGACTTAAAAACAAAAAAATGGAAAACTCTTGAAGAAGGGCGCTATATTGAAAATGCAGACGATATAGCCGCCGTACTGCAAATGGATTACGCGTATGATAAAGTTAAGTTTTATCATCCTGTCGAACACCCGCAATAATCAATATTTTTTTGTAGGATCAAACAGGGGAAAAAAGCAATAGGCATCACCCGTACGCATCCCCTATCGACCTTTCCAAAGCAAGAAACACCCAAAACGCCTTATGACCGTAAATAGTCGGTCATAAGGCGTTTCTGATTTATATTCAGTCATTTGTTATTTAATAGCTAAATTTTTCCCAATCGAATAATATTTCTCCATCTCTTCTTTGGGAACCATACTGCCGCCCGTTGCCCATACTATGTGGGTCGTATTACTGTTACCTCCGAAGCATTTAAGCTCTGCATCCTTTTCGACAAGAACGGGACCGTACATACCCGCAAGCGCACTCGGCTCAAGATAGATTCCCTCCGAATCGGCAAGCATCGACAGCATTTTATACATCCTCTCGTCGCTCAACGTATAGCAGCCGCTCATAAAAGGCTCCATAGCCTTGCCCACAAAGCCCGAGGCTCTGCCAACCGCCAGACCGTCGGCAGCGGTTTTGTTGTCTATTCCTATATCCTGAACGGATATATCGCTGTGCTTACCGGTCGACATACCGAGTATCATACAAGGCGAATGTGTAGGCTCTGCAAAAAAGCAGTTTACATCATCGCCGTACACCTGCTTTAAGCCGAAAGCGACGCCGCCGGGGCCGCCTCCCACACCGCACGGCAGGTATACATTAAGCGGATGCTCCTTATCGACCTTTATTCCCATTTCAAGCAGCTGCTTTTTCACCCTCAATGCGGCAACAGAATAGCCCATAAAAAGAGTTTTCGAGTTTTCGTCGTCAACAAAATGGCACTTAGGATCATTTTCAGCCATTTTTCTTCCCTGCTTTACCGCTTCGGAATAATCGGATTCGTATTCAACCACAGTAACTCCCTTACTGCGGAGCATATCCTTTTTCCATTGTTTTGCATCGGAAGACATGTGGACAGTAACCTTAAAACCAAGCTTTGCGCTCATCATACCTATAGATAGGCCTAAATTTCCCGTCGAGCCGACAGCGATCGAATACTCGGAAAACAATTTGCGGAATTTTTCACTCATAAGAATGCCATAGTCATCGGTAATCTTCAGCATTCCCGATTGCAGTGCGATATCCTCGGCGGTCTTAAGCACCTCGTATATACCGCCTCGCGCCTTGATCGACCCCGAAATAGGCAAATGGCTGTCCAGCTTTATCAGAAGTCTTCCGCATATTTCTGTTTCTCCGTCCCGCGACAAAGCCGACTTCATAGAAGCAATTTCACGAAGCGGACTCTCGATGATGCCGCAATTGTCCGACGTTTCTGGAAAAGCAAGGCAAAAATACGGAGCAAATCTTTCAAGACGAGCCGACGCATCAAGCACGTCATCCATAGAGAGAACACAGTTTCTTATTCCCTCATCAAAGGGCAACTGCCTCGTGTTTCTCCAACAAACCTCTTCAAGCCTTTTCATTTTATCGACCAACATAGCATACCTCCGAGCATAAATATCAGCAAACAAAGTATATCACCGTCAAAAAACAAAATCAATATTGCTTAGTACATATTATATCAAAACGCAATAGATATATCAAGAAAATAATTGCGTAAGTTTGGACAAATATTGCTTAATAACGCAACAATAGCACGGCAAAAGCCGTGCTATTGTCATTTTTCTATTTAGCCTTGATTTCCGGAGAAGATCTTATTTGTCAAAACGGTTACAAGGATAATAACACCGATAAGAACGAAAATGATAAACATTCCGATTCCCATATATGATAGCATATCAACGAATCGGCTTGGCTCAAAGCCCAGTTCAGCGGCAGTCTCTGTCGCTTCACCGAGTTCTTCTACAAGATCCTTTCCGACTTCAAGAGACGTTTCGACTTCTTTCGAAGGAGCAGTTGCCATAGCGGCTAATAAATACTGTAAATAATTCATTAATAATCCCCTCCCTTTTTAAGATGCAAAGAATCCGAGGATGATACCGCCGGCAATGACCGAGGCGATCTGGCCCGAAACGTTTACACCGATCGAATGCATGAGCAAGAAGTTCTGCGGATCTTCTTTGAGAGCCATTTTGTGAACGATTCTGCCCGACATGGGGAATGCGGAAATACCTGCCGCACCGATCATGGGGTTGACCTTCTTCTTGGAGAAGAGGTTGAGGAGCTTTGCGAAAAGCACACCGCCTGCTGTATCGACGATAAATGCGATAAGACCGAGTCCCATGATAAGCAGTGTATCAAGCTTAAGGAACTGAGAAGCCGTCATATTGAATGCGACCGAGATACCGAGGAAAATAGTAATGAGGTTTGCAAGAACCTTCTGTGCCGTTTCCGAAAGGCTGTCAAGCACGCCGCACTCTCTGATCAGGTTACCGAACATAAGGAAACCGATAAGAGCCGTTGCCTGAGGGATAACCGCAGATGCGACGATCGTGATTATAATGGGGAACATAATTCTTGTAGCCTTGGAAACCGATTTTTTCTCATAGGGCATACGGATAAGACGTTCCTTTTTGGTTGTAAGAAGTCTGATTACAGGGGGCTGAATAATGGGTACAAGCGCCATATACGAATAAGCCGCGACCGTGATCGGACCGATATAGGATGACTTCAGCGTGTTTGCGACCGCGATCGAAGTAGGACCGTCTGCGGCACCGATGATGGAAATAGAAGCCGCGTCCTTTATTTCGGGGAAGAACACACTCGCCATTGCAAGTGTAAAGAAAATACCGAACTGTGCCGCCGCACCGAAGAGCATAAGCTTGGGGTTTGTAAGCAATGGTCCAAAATCTATCATCGCGCCGATACCGATAAACAGCAACAGCGGGAAAAGCTCGTTTGCAATACCTGCGTAGTAAAGCTCCTCAATAGGTCCGTGTAACGCCTCAGACCCCGGGATGTTGACAAGGATCGTACCGAGACCCATGGGCAAGAGCAACGTAGGTTCCATTTCTTTTTTTATGGCAAGATAGATCAAAACGCAACCAATGAGAATCATTACGCAATGCTGCCATGTAAATGCTTTTAGATTTTCGTATAAAATCTCCATTCGTGCATCCTCCGTATCATTTCAGTTCACAAAACAAAACCAACATATTGTATCACTTTTATGCAAAAAAATCAATAGATTAACAAAATAAACCATATCAAATATTCAACAAAAATCATTTGTTTTTTCCGGTATCTATATGATTGTTTACCCAATACGATATAAAAAGATACCCCGACAGACCAAAGTGACCTGTCGGGATAAAAAATTTATATCAATAGTTCATCAAAAAGCTTCCCATAATTTTAGTAAATTCAAGCAGGTTGTCACAGCTTATATTTTCGTCTCTCTGGTGTGCGCCGCCGTACACGTCGAATGCTCGACCGACACCGAAGGCGACGGCATTGGGACTGCCGTTTTTCACAATGAGCGAAAGGTCGCTGAGCACGGCACCGCTTGGAACAAGTGTTCTTCCCGAGGTCTCCTTTGCCGATTTTGTAAGAGTTTTTACAACATAGCTGTTTTGGTAGTCACTCTTTACAAAGTGGAAAAATCTTGTAGTCATTTCTCTCTTTGTGATCTTAAAACCGATCTCCTTCAGCTTCGTGTTTGCATCGGAACACATTTTTTCAAACTCAAGATCAATTTCTTGCTCTGTTTTGTTGGTAAAATATTCTATAAGAATATGCCCTTTATCAAGATCGTTACCGTCATCCCCCGCTTTAGCCTCAAGCAATATCATTGATGTATCGGGAATATATGTATTCTTGTATAATTCTTCACCAAGCAACTCCTCTTTTCTCGCTTTTACAAACAGATCGAGTTCTTTTTTCAAGATATACAAGGCTTCGACAGCATCTCCGCACGAACCTTTTGGACTGTCTGCGGCAAACTCAAGCAATACGTCTCCGCCGCCGACACCGGCAACCCACAGTTCGAAGTTTTTACAATCCATATTCACGTAGTCGTCGCATTTGTATTTAAGACAAGCCGCGAGCGAGCCGTTTCCGCCGCCGTATTCCTCGTCGGAATATGCAGTAAAATAATAGTCACAGTCAAGCTTGATCCCGAGCTCTTTTATAAGCTTCATAAGAAAAAGACCTACGGCAATACCGTATTTATCGTCACAAGCGCCCCTTCCCCAAATCTTGCCGTCGCGTATTTCCCCCGACAACGGAGGAAAAGACCAGAGGCTTTCGTCGCCGATCGGCACGGTATCCGAATGCGACATAAGCATAACGCTCTTTTGGCTGTTTTTGCCGCGCAATACTCCCGTTACGTCAAACCTGTTTTCAAGATTATGACCGACAAGATAATCGGGATGCTTTTCAAAGCCTTCGATACTCATAGGAGAATAGAGCTCCGATTCGACACCGATATCCTCTAAATATTTTTTAACGAATCTTGCAACCTCGGCTTCATTTCCCGTTGTGCCAATACTTTCCGAGTTGATCTTTATAAGCGCACCAACAAGCTCATACAATTCATTTTTGCGTTCCTCTATCGCATTCAAAAGCTTCTCTTTCATAGCATCCGATTCCTTTGCTTTTTATTGTATTTTAATTATACCATACAAAAAAGTTTTGTAAATAGCATTATTTTTTTAAAACAAAAAAATATTGCCCGATAAAGATTGTAAAATACCGAATAATGTGTTAAACTTATATTGAAAACAGATAACAATTATATATTTGGGGTATCATTATGAACGAAGCGATTATAGCAAAAATCGACCGCGAAATCGAAGCTGCAAGAAAAGAGCTTGCAGAGCTTACTGTCAAATACGTAAACATAAAAAGCGAGCAGGAAACACCTTTTCCCGATGCCCCCTTCGGTCTTGGTGTAAAAAAAGTCCTTGACACAGCCATATCCGACGGAAAAACAGAAGGCTTTTTCACAAAAGACTACAAAGTCGGTGTTGTAAGCATTGCTATGAAGGACGGCACCCCCGACCTTGGCATCTGGGTGCACGGTGACGTTGTGCCCGCGGGCGAGGGCTGGAGCTTTGAGCCATATAATGCCGTCGAATACGATGGTCGTATCGTCGGAAGAGGGGCCGCAGACAACAAGGGTCAGCTTGCCGCAATCTTTATTCTTCTCAAAATTTTCAAAAAAATGGGTATCGATCTGAAATACAACCCCGCACTCTATATCGGCAGTAACGAAGAAACGGGCATGTTTGACGTGATCGGATGCAAAGATATACCGGGTGCTGAAGGCTTTATAAACGTTGCAACACCGCCAAAACTCTCCCTTGTTCCCGACGGAGCCTTCCCCATAGGCTACGGCGGCAAGGGCAATATGACGATAAAACTACGCGCAAACAAGCCCCTCTGCGGTATAACCCTTACCGCAGGAACAAGCGAAGCTCCGGGCAAGGCAACGGCAGTTTTTGCTGACAGTAATACCGTGGAGACCTTTTCTCCCCCCGTTCACACCGCCCACCCCGACCCTAACGGAAATATGATCACGGAATTATCAAGAACAGTTCTCGAAAAGCATCAGCTTCCCACGTATGAGACAAGAATTTTTGAGTTTCTTGAAAAAGCGTCTGCAGATACGACGGGCAGTATGTTCGGCATAAACGCAGAGACCAAAACGATGACGCCTCTCACACTTGCGACGTACAGAATCGAAAACTCAGACTCTATCCCCGAGGTCTACGTCAACATACGATTCCCAATTGAAATTACGACCGAGCAGATATGCGAAAGGATTGACAAGGTCGCCTCACTGTACGGCTTTGCCATTTCAAACGTCAATATAATACACAAGCCATATCTTATTAATCCCGATACACCGCTTGTAAAAAAGCTCAATTCAATAGCAAACGAAATTACGGGCAGCAACAAGGGGCCATACACCGTCGGCGGCGGCACTTATGCCCACGAATTACCTAATGCATACGTATTCGGCTCATCGTCTAACTTCAGACCGGAAAGCTGGGACAAAGGCAGAGGCGGCGCACACGGAATCGACGAGGTAGTATCGCTTGACCGTCTGCAGAGAGCAATGAGAATTTATGCACGCACCCTGCTCGCTTTAAACGAAATGGATTGGTAAATTCCCCCATCAACAAAATCAGCAAGATAATACTTTTCATAAGAACACAAAAAACACCGACAGATTTTTTTCATCTGTCGGTGTTTTGGATTTAATAAATCTGTATTTCCCAATTACATTTGCTTTTTAAAAACAAACATACCGTCACCGCCGTCACCAATAAATTCTTCATCCGATTCTAACCGATGATTGTACTCACATTGATATTCAACAATGTGAAAACCGCATTTATTAACATAAAAATGAATGTTTCGTTTTTCAAAATACGGTGTGCAAGTTTCCCATACCTTCGTTTCGGGATGTAATTTTTCAATTTGAGTCCAAATTAAAAAACCGATTCCTTTGGTTTGTGTGCCGTATTTCACATAAAGCAAATGCAAATGATTATGCTGTGTAGTTTTATCTATCACAACTACTGCTCCCCCCACCATATTACCGTCAACAACCGCTTTATAAGCAATAGCCCCATTTTCATTTAACGAACGGTCTATATCTTTTTCGGGCAATATGATACCGTCTGTTTTACCATACACGTCTTCAAATCCTTTTTGAAATGCTTCTTGCATATCCTGTTTGAATTGCAAAACATCTTCACAATTGATTTTTTCGAGAGAAAAATTCATAAATAACACTCCTTTAAAATAAAAATACTCGATCTACTACTTTTCAAGTAATAAACCGAGCTCACTCGACATCTTATCTGACAGGCGGCCTGCAAGCAAATTGCTTACTATCCCCTACACTACGGTGTACTGTCCTCCGATGACCAATATCAATCTTGTGTCAGTATACCTGTTATTGGCGGTAATGTCAAGTGATTTCAGTAAAATTTATCATACTAAAAACTGCGAGACCTCATTATGAGAAGTCTCGCAGTTACTTACGTTTTTATATACGTTTTTATTTTTCGGGATTGATAAGAGGCCAGTAGGCTCTCAAGTAATCGATGCCCGACCAAATGGTCATAAATACCATAAACGCCATAGACACGTAGCTGAGAACGTGATATGTAGCTATGAATGTACCGCAGAAGAACACGGGTTCAAGGATCATTATAAGAATGCAGATGATCTGGGAAACCGTCTTCACCTTGCCAAGATATGCCGCTGCAATAACGACCGATGCCCCCTTTGCAACGATCATGCGGAGGGAGGTGACTGCCAATTCACGAAGGATCACAACAAACGTTGCCCAGGCAAAGATAACGAAATATGTTCTGTCACCTGCAAGTGTTGTAAGTATCGCGATATATCCGCCGATGGTCATAAGCTTGTCGGCAACAGGATCGAGGAATTTACCGAAGTCGGTAATGAGATTATATTTCCTTGCAATCTTACCGTCAAGCATATCGGTCAGAGCGGTGATTCCGAAAAGAGCCGCCGCCACGAGTCTTGACCAGACGTCGCCGAAAATCGGAAACATAATTATGAACATAAAGAACGGAATCATGATCATTCTCATTATGGTCAATTTATTTGGAAGATTCATTTTCATTATTTTGTTTCTCCTATCAAATCGTAGTCAAGAACTTCGGTAATTCTAACATTATAGATCTTACCCTCAGGTAACCTTTTGGGACAAGTAAAATAGACCTTGCCGTCAATTTCGGGGGCATCAGCCGCCGTTCTGCCGAAGTGCGCACCCGATACAGGATCGTATCCTTCGCAAAGCACCTTAACTACTTTACCGACCTTCGCCTCGTTGTTTGCCGCATTGATATCATACTGCATATCCATTATGATATCGCATCTGTCCTGCTTTATCTGCTCATCTATCTGATCTTCAAAATCGTATGCGGGTGTTCCCTCTTCACGTGAGTATGTAAACGCACCGAGTCGCTCGAATTTAGTTTCCTTCAGATATTCGCAAAGCTCTGTGAAATCCTCTTCAGTCTCGCCGGGAAAGCCGGTAATGACTGTTGTTCTGAGTGTAATATCGGGAACAGCTTTTCTCAGTCTTTCGACAGCACTCTTGATGATGTCGGGACCGCCGTGACGGTTCATTCTCTTAAGCACACTTTCGGAAATATGCTGGATAGGCATATCTATGTATTTAACGACTCTGTCGTTATTCTTGATCTCCTCAACAAGCTCGTCTGTGATCTTGTCGGGATAGCAGTAGAGAAGCCTGATCCACGGAATCTTCGTCGCCTCTGTTATCTTGCGGATAAGCTCTGCAAGCTTATAGTCACCGTAGAGATCGAGTCCGTAGCGTGTCGTGTCCTGGGCAACAAGCGTCAATTCAAGCACACCGAGATCCTCAAGGTTTTTCGCTTCCTTGACTATATCCTCCATAGGTCTGCTTCTGAACTTGCCTCTGATACCGGGAATGGCGCAGTAAGCACACTTGTTGTCACAGCCTTCAGCTATCTTAAGATATGCCATATAATCGGGAGTAGTAACAAGTCTGTCGCCGCCGAGCTCGTAGTTGTCTATGTCACCGAATCTCTCGAAATACTTGTTTTTCTCAACGCTCTTTACCGCGCTGACTATATCGTGAATGGATGCAACACCGATGACGGCATCACATTCAGGCAATTCTTTTTTCAATTCAGAGCGATATCTCTCGGAAAGACAGCCCGTAACTATAAGTCCCTTGCATTTGGCATTGGTTTTAAGCCACGCTGCATCGAGAATAGAATCGATCGATTCCTGCTTTGCGCTTTCGGTGAAAGCACAGGTATTGATTATGATAATATCCGCCTCTGTCTCTTCGGGAGTGATCTCATAGCCCGCCGTATAAAGCTCGTTGAGCATTATTTCGGTATCTATAAGATTTTTGGGACAGCCGAGAGAGATAAATCCAACCTTAGTCTTCTTCATTTTCTTCAAGCAACCTCGTATATGCATATTTGATTTCCGCATAGCCGTAACCGTAGCGTGCGAGTGCCGCGGTAACAGACCTTGCGGTCTTACTGTCTTTTATTTTGTCCGAAAGCCTTTTCTTTTTCACAAGCTTCAGACAGTTTTCTTTAAAATCAACGTCAGAAACGCAAGAGTCAAATTCATCGCCTATAAGAGCCCTGTCAAAGCCCTTTTTCTGCAACTCAAGCTTGATCCTGCCTCTTCCGTACAGCTTTTTATCTGCAAGATATTCGGAGACTGATCGCATGAGTCTGGCATCGTTAATCAGTCCCGCCGCTTTAAGCTTTGCGACTGCCATATTGATCGCCGTCTCGTCAAACCCCTTACGTTCCAGCTTTTCGCGCAGGCTTTTTTCGGTATTGTCGGCAAAAACAAGAATATTGGAAGCCGCCGACATGACCTGCTTTACAGCCTCATCGCGCGATGACGGAACGATATTTTCCGAGTTTTCGATTTTTTTCATAGATTATAAATTTTCGAGATCGGCAACGGAAACGTCAAAATCTTCATCAAGATCGATCGCATCGCCGCTTCCCGTTTCTCCGCTCTTAAATCTTTCGAGGATCCTTTCCTCGATCATCTTGAATAGCTCGGGATTATCCTCGAGTGCCTGACGTGCATTGTCTCTTCCTTGGGCAAGCTTGTTGCCGTCAATGTAGAACCAAGCACCGCTCTTCTCGATTATGCCCATTTCAATACCAACCTCAATAAGCTCGCTGGACTTTGAAATGCCCTTACCGTAGAGAATATCAAACTCTGCGGTCTTGAAGGGAGGCGCTACTTTATTCTTAACGATCTTACACTTAACTCTGTTACCGTAGGATTCGGTACCGTTCTTAAGGGTCTCTGTTCTTCTGATGTCGATTCTGACAGATGCATAGTATTTAAGTGCCGTACCGCCCGACGTGACCTCGGGGTTACCGTACATAACACCGATCTTCATACGGAGCTGGTTTATAAATATAACTACGCAGTTCGACTTTGCAATAGAACCTGAAAGCTTACGGAGAGCCTGAGACATAAGTCTTGCCTGACCTGCCACCTGAGCGTCGCCGATGTCTCCGTCGATCTCCTGCTGTGTAACGAGTGCTGCTACCGAGTCGACAACTACCACGTCGACAGCGCCCGAGCGAACGAGAGCATCGAGAATACCGAGGGCCGCCTCACCGCTTTCGGGCTGTGAAACGAGAAGCTCGTCGACATCTACACCGATGTTGCCCGCATACTGGGGATCAAGTGCATTTTCCACGTCAATATATGCCGCAGTACCGCCCGTCTTCTGCACCTCGGAAACGATATGAAGAGCGAGGGTAGTCTTACCCGAAGCCTCGGGACCGTATATTTCAATAATTCTGCCCTTGGGAACACCGCCGACCCCCAACGCGAGGTCGAGAGAGAGCGAGCCTGTGGAAACAGCGGTAACGTTCATATTAGTATTTTCGCCGAGCCTCATGATCGAGCCGACGCCGTGGTCCTTTGTAATCTGCGAAAGCGCAGTCTGCAAAGCCTTTTTCTTTGCTTCTTTATCTTGGATCTGTCCCACGGTTTCAGTCTTTTTTGCTTTTGTTGCCATTTTTTCAAATTCCTTTCGGTCTGTATATCTGAATGCGCAATAATTACAATTTTACATACATTACTATTTTATCAAATATTATCGCCTTTGTCAATCATACTTGTACATCTATTAAAGTTTGTTTACAAAATATTATATACTTTTTTTAAAGTATGTGCTATAATTATTATAATAGATATAATGGAGAGGTATGCCATCGCGCAAACATCAGCTCGATTATACCAAACCGAAAAATAATTTCTCCCCCAATTTTTATTTTTTTTTGAAAGGTTACAGAAAAATGGCAGAAAAAAATTGCCGCCTCGGTACTGTCGGCGGACAGGCAGTGATCGAAGGCGTAATGATGAAAAATAAAGACGAATATGCTTTGGCTGTTCGTATGCCCGAGGGTAATATCCGTGTAACAAAAGACAAATGTAAGAGCATCAGAGAAAGGTTCAAGCCCTTCGGCTGGCCGATAATCCGCGGCATCGTCAACATGATCGAATCCCTTGTCCTCTCAATGAAGACGCTCACCATTTCCGCAGATGCCTTCGGTCTCGAAGAAGAAGAGACCAAGTTTGAAATATGGCTGAAAAAGAAATTCGGAAAAAGCCTTCTCGATTTTGTAATGGTGATCGCAATGATCCTCGGCATAGGACTCGGTGTCGGACTTTTCTTCTTCCTTCCGCTTTTCGTTTCATCCAGCCTTTTTGACAAGGCGGGACATGAGACAAAATGGTATGCCACCCTTGTCGAGGGCGGAATCAAGATCGCCATATTTGTAGGATATATCTGGCTCGTCTCCCTTATGAAGGATATAAGAAGAGTATTTGAATATCACGGTGCCGAGCACAAGACAATTTTTTGCTACGAAGCGGGCGAGGAGCTTACCCCTGAAAACGTAAAGAAATACAAACGCTTCCACCCCAGATGCGGCACAAGCTTTATTTTCGTGATCCTTCTCCTCAGCATTTTGGTTTCGTCGGTAGTGTACTCTTTCGATTTTATGAAATCCAACATAATCCTCAAGTTTGCTTCAAAAATACTGACTCTCCCTCTGACGATCGGTATCGGATATGAGTTTATTCGTTTTGCCGGCAGACACGACAATGTTTTCACAAAGATAATCAGTGCCCCCGGTCTTTGGATGCAGAGACTTACCACACGTGAGCCCGACGAAACACAGATCGAGGTTGCCATAGCATCCCTCAAATGCGCACTCCCCACAGACTTCCCTGAGGCAGAGGAAATATACAAACCCGAAATATATAAGAAGCCCGATCCCGAAGAGGTAAAAGCGGCTTATAAAACTGAAGAAGACTCCTCAGAAGAACAGTTCCCCCCCATTAACGAAAACACGGCAGAAGATCAAACATCGCCCACCGAAAACGAGCAAAAAGATCAATGAACGATATAGATATTTTAGGCTTGTATTTCAAGGGAAAAGAGCTTGAAAACGCGATAAAGGAATACGAAAACGGCAGACCCGCGGCATACATTATAGGCGAGTGGGAATTTTTCGGAGACCGTTATTTCATAGACGAAAGTTGCCTGATCCCACGTTGCGACACCGAAAGGGTCGTCGAGACGGTACTGAAACACCTCCCCGAAAACGGCAGACTTGCCGACCTATGCACAGGTTCGGGCTGTATTGCAATCTCAGTTTTGAAAAGAAAGCCCCTTGCAAGCGGCAAAGGAATCGATATTTCAAGCAGCGCTATAGAGCATGCAAGAAAAAACGCCGTAATAAACGGAGTTGAAAACAGACTTGATTTTTCGGTCGATGACGTACTTGACGATTGCCTCGAAAACGAAATTTTCGACGTAATCGTTTCAAATCCGCCGTACATCCCCACAAAAGACCTTGAAAAGCTCGATGAATACGTAAAAAAAGAGCCGACGTCGGCACTCGACGGCGGAGATGACGGAATGGTCTTTTACGATCATATCGTTTCGGAATACGGCAAAAATTTAAGAGAAAACGGACTTTTTATTTTTGAGATCGGCTACGATCAAGAAGAAAAAATAAGAATTACTGCAGAAAAAAACGGTTTTGACTGCACAGTAACAAAAGACTATTCCGGTAACCCGCGTGTTGCTTTACTGAAAAAAACAAACAAATCGGAGGAAATATGAAAACAAAAACAAGACTCATCGGACTTCTCCTTGCATTAATAACCGTATGCACTGCTCTCGCAGGGTGCTCGGGCAGAGGAGACGGAGATCCGCCCGTTTGGACAGACGATGACGAGGTCGTTTTGACCCTCGGCGGGTATAACGTTACCCGCGATTTTTACAGATATTTGTTTTTGAACACAAAGAAATTTTATGACAACGGTGACGAATCCTACTGGTTAGAGGAGGGCAACGACGTCGAGAAGATCAAAAACGACGTGCTTGACTCACTGTATGAAACGTACGGCATGTTTGTTCTCGCTGACAGATATAACATAACGCTTACCGAGGACGACAAGGAATATATCGACAATTATATCAAGGAAAGCAAGGCGGGAATGTCAAATTCCGAATACAAGGAATCACTTAAGGCATCATATATGACCGAAGATCTTTACCGCTTCCTCCTTGAAATACAGCTGCTTGAAAACAACGTATATTACTATATAACCACCGAAGAAAACGGCGTTTTAGAGGTAAGCGACGATATGGTCCTCGAAGCAATAAACAGCGATTTTGTAAGAGCTACCCATATTCTCTTCACCTACAAGGATGAAGCTGACAAACAGGTACAGTACGAAAAGGCAGAGCAGGTCCTTGCACAGTTGAAGGCGGGAGAGGATTTTGAGACATTGAAAGAAAAGCATTCTGCTGATACCGCACTCACAAACAACAAGGACGGATATTACTTCACACACGGCGAGTTTGCAAATGCGTTTGAAGACACCTCCTTTGCTCTTGAGGTAGGCGAAATAAGCGAGATCGTTCAGTCAAACGTCGGCTATCACATAGTAAAAAGGCTTCCCATTGAAAAAGAATACGTAGACGAGCATTTCAGCGAGCTTCGCACACAGTATTATACCGCACTTTACTACAAGATGGTGGAGGAAGAGTACAAGCAATTCACCCCGAAATACAAGAGCGATTACAAAAACATCAAGCTTGATACTTTTAATTGACATAATATATGAGTGAACTTACAAAAGGCATAATAATAAAAGGACTGGGCGGTCTTTACGACATTAAGCTATCTGACGGAAGCATTGTAAGCTGTAAGGCAAAGGGCGCATTCAGACATGAGAGGATCACCCCGTATGCAGGCGACAACGTCATACTGAAGATGGATGACAAGGGCGTTGTGATAGAAGAAATAACTGACAGAAAAAACAGCCTCATCCGCCCACCTGTAGCCAATCTCGACATACTTTTCACGGTTATTGCCGCCGCAAAACCGTCACCCATGCTTCCCATAACAGACAAGTTGATCTCGATTGCAGAATTCAACAAGATCGAGCCCGTCATCATAATAAGCAAGTGTGATATAGACAGTATAGAGGCTGACAGGATCGCAAGTATTTATAAAAGGAGCGGCTTTACCGTCTTTGTTTCGGGAATAGACACCGATAAGGATGAGCTATTTAATTTTGTAACAAAAAAGGCTATCGGAAAGATATCAGCCTTTGCGGGTGCATCGGGAGTCGGAAAATCGACTGTTATGAATGCACTTTTCCCAAAGCTCGGACTCGAAACGGGCGACGTGAGCCGCAAGACCGAGCGCGGAAAGCATACCACACGCCACGTCGAGCTTTTCGGTCTCGATTACCTGACCGACAATAAGGAGCTTAGCGGTTACGTAGCTGACACCCCCGGATTCAGCCTGATCGACTTCACAAGATTTGATTTTTACAAAAAAGACGATCTCGTATTTACTTTCCGTGAATTCGAGGACTATCTCGGCACCTGCAAATACACAAAATGCTCGCACACGTCCGAGGACGGCTGCAAAATAATCGAGGCTGTAAAAAACGGAAATATTCCGATAGAACGCCATCAAAGCTATGTCGAAATATACAACACACTAAAAAACAAACACGACTGGGATTAAAAAACATCCGACAGACTGTTTTACACACAAAAACACCGTTGCACATCAAAAATGCAACGGTGTTTTAATATATTCACTTGGTTTTTTGAGGCTTTTTGCTCTTTTTCTTTTTAACCGAGAATCCGAAGTCACCTATCTTTTTGCCAAGCTCGAAATACTGACCGTGTGCAAATGCCGCCAGCTTTGCTTTCTCAAGCCGTAGTTTTCCGTTTTCGTCAAGCAGGGCTTCGTCGACGTTTATTGCGGTAATGTCGGCAATAAACATATAGTGAGAACCAAGCTCGACAATATCTGTCACCTTGCATTCAAGGTTCATCGGACATTCTTCGATCAGAGGACAGGCGACGGTCGATGCCATAGCCTTTGTAAGCTTGCACTTTTCAAACTTATCTACCTTCGCCCCGGTATAGATGCCGCAGTAATCTGCTTCCTTGACCAATGCCGAGGGGGTAAGATTGATCACAAACTCTTTCGTGTTTTTTATAATATCAAACGAATGTCTCGTCGGTCTGACGGAAATATAGGTTTTCGGCGGATTCGAGTTGATAATACCCGTCCAGGCAATGGTTATAATATTCGACGATTCCATATCGCCGCACGATACCATAACGGGGGGCACCGGTGCAAGAAGCGTACCGCCCTTCCATACTACCTTACTCAAGCTTATTCACCCTTTTTCGCATCAAACGCAAGCTTGACAAGCTCGTCGATTATGCCGCTGTAGGTATAACCGCTCTCCATAGCCATTTTGGGATAGAGGCTGATAGATGTAAAGCCGGGAAGCGTGTTGATCTCGTTGAAGATTATCTGCTCATCCTCTCCGCAAACGAAGAAGTCGACACGTGAAAGTCCCTTGCAGTCAAGATAGCGGAAGATGCCCTCTGCCGTGCGCTTAAGATTGAGCCAAGTAGACTTTTTTATATCTGCGGGAATGTTATATGTAGAAGTACCGTTTGTGTATTTATCGTCATAGTCATAGAAATCGGCGTCGGAAATGATCTCGCCGCAGGTGAGAGCAACAGCCTTCTCGTTGCCGAGAACCGCAACCTCGACCTCTTTGCCTACGATCGCCTCCTCGATAAGCACCTTATCGTCAAATTTAACCGCTTTTTCAAGAGCATTTTTCAGTTCATCTTCATTGTTGACCTTTGAAACACCGACGGACGAGCCCGAGTTTGCCGGCTTAACGAATACGGGATAACCGAGAGCCTCCACGTCTTCGGCAATAGCCTTAAAGCCTTTTTTAAGATCGGCTTTGTTGACGTAAACACAGCCCGCTACGGGAATACCATAATTATTGAGGATCAGTTTTGTAAATGCTTTATCCATACAGACCGCCGACGAAGCACAGCCGGGACCGACGTAAGGCACACCGCACATATCGAGCATACCCTGAAGTCTTCCGTCCTCGGAATATGCACCGTGCATAACGGGGAAAACAACGTCGATTTCAACTCTTTCCACTCTGCCCTCTCCGTCGATCGCATAAACCGCATGGTCACCGAAGCTTGTCGACATCAATGCCTTTTTTAGATTTGCGGAATCGTCTTTCCAGGTATTTCCTTTTATTTTTTCGTCATCACCATCGTACAAATACATCTGACCGTCGCGTGTGATGCCCACTTTAACAATATCGTATTTTGCACGGTCGACGTTTTCGAGCACGGAATACGAGGATCTCAGCGACACCTCGTATTCGGTGGAATTACCGCCGAACATAATACATAGATTCGTCTTTTTTTTCATTAAAACCATCTCCAAAAAATCATTATCATACTATCATAATATTCTATCACAAGCCCTTTCGTTTGTCAACCGAAAGAGGAAAGTAAAAAAACGCTCGGCAAATCAAAAAAGCCTCTCGATCCGCCACATCAAACCGGCACACACCAAAGCCTCTCCCTACGGGAGAGGTGGCACACGAAGTGTGACGGACGTGATGAGAGATATATATTCCCTTTTGCTTTGAAAACGAATGCAATTTAGACCTCCATCTGACGTAGGGAGAGAAAAACAAATAATCATTCTATCAGCATTGCACAAACTCGCACAAAACGATAGAGGCGGAACTCGACAACGGAAATATCCTCTTTTGCTCCGGCTTAGCCGATGGCTTTCTTAACCAAAGATACAGCCTCCGCTGTTTTTAAGCGGAGGCTGTTGCGTCTATGATCAATAAGTTTTTTGCGGTGTGTACGGCTGTCCTACCGACTGTTTAACGGACAATTCCTGACAGTATCTCTTCAAAAGGATCACGTCAAGAATGTTTATAATTCCGTTTTTGTCGATATCCGCACATTCGATCGGACAATCAAGCTCTGATGCACCGACGTAATAGTTCTCGAGAGCCATTACGTCTTCTCCGTCGATATTTCCGTCAGAGTTTATATCACCGATAAGGTCGACACCTTCTTTAGTATAGATATATCTTGTGCCTTCGGAAACAGCCTCTTTGTAAACTGCGCTGTCTACGACCTTGGCAAAAAGATAATAAGTACCGCATTCGGGCAATGACAGACAGTTCGAATACTGCCACTCGACTACAGACGCACTGTCATTCGTCTTCGAGTAACCGTACTGCATACTGTCATCACCGACGTAGAATACCTTTTGGAGAACGACTTTTCCGTCAGTACCGGCAGACCCTTCATCCACAACCGGAGGATCGATCTGTCTTTCGACTTTTTCCATATACACGTTTTGCGTATATACGTTTCCGTAATAGGGGGCAATACCTGATAGTCTTGCCTGAATATTCTTTCCGAGATATTCCTCACCGACCACATAGTACGTATCAGTCGATACAACGTTTCCGTCGACCACCCATTCAAGATTATAACGGTCTGTGTTGATGTCCGTAATATCAACACGGAGCCTTGCACCCCGCTTAACACTCTCGGTATAGGTAGCTCCCTCTTGACTTTCGCTGACGATAACCGCATTGCCCGTAAGCGGAACGGGGGTAGAATCGACAACGTCGATCATATAGATAACGTCAACGTATCCGACTTGCGTCAGATAAATAAACGAAATGTAGTGCGGTCCGTTTTCATAAAGACAGATATCTTCCCGATCAAAAGTGAAGTGCTGATTATTTTCCGTTTCTATGACAGTATGCTCTACCGTATCCTGATTTTCGTCGATCGTTCCGACAAATGTCAAAAGATCACTGTTTGTGGTAACGTCGATGACTATATCCTCCGAGGTGTATTTGTCAAAGGTATGGTGATACTCGCTGAGTATAGGCGCTTCGACAAAGTCATCACGCTCCGTCCCTGCTTGTCCCTCAAGCTTTCTTGCAAGCACGGTAAAGCTGTTGTTTGTTAAGTCAGTGTCGGTCATGCATATAATATTGCATTTGAAATCCTCGACCGTAGCCGCAAAAAAGTCTTTGTCAAGCTTGATCAGATAGTATTTAACGTTGTTCTGCATCAGGTCTTCGATCTCAAAATAATCAAGCTCTGTCTCGGTACCGTCATCCTCGATACGCGACAAATACAGGCTGCCGGTAGCACTTCCCTTGCCTATATTCTCAACTCTGACCGAAACATATTCCGTCTCACCGACTATGATATACTCACCCGTAACTGCAAAATCCGGGTAATATTTTTCGGTAACTATCTCACTGCCGCCTGTATTGGGAGATCCGAGCTGGATACTGCCGCCGATACTTGCCGCTCCGTCAGATGAGGGATCATCTTCTTCAAAAGCAACTAATTCACATACAAAGCTTTCAAACGGAATATTATAAAAATCTTCGTTTAGCTGTATCAGATAATTATTGACACCGTTTTGCTTAAGTCCCGACACGTCGACCGAATAGATCAGGGATTGATCCCAGTCCTCCTTGCGGTATATATTGAATCTGCAATTGATATCGATTTCTCCGACGTTTTCGACCTTCAGAGAAAAATACTCGGTACCCTCGTCTATGATGTAACCGCCCAGTATCTCCGTCTTCGGGAAAACTCCGTCAACAACGGTAACCTTGCCCGATTCCGATTGCTCAAGCTTCAGCGCAACCTCCAAAAAGCTTCCCTTTGCTATACCGACGGAGATATCGTACTCTTCGAGTACCATTGCACTCTGAATATCCATTTCGGCAACAACCGTAGTCGACTGACCGGGAGTAAGATTTACGGCAAACTCACCGACAGGATATTCGTTTCGCGTTTGCACAAAGTTTTGCTGTTGTACAGAAGCGAAAAGACGGGTCAGACCGAGCGAGCTGATCACGTCACCGCCAATACCGCCCCCACCGGAAGAGGTAACGGGAGTTTTTACAATATCGGTCAGTGTAATGCTGATATTATCGATCTTATGCGCACCGTTATTGGTAACAGTAACGCTGATTTTGATTTTATTATTCTCTTCGTCAACGGTAAGTGACGATTCGCCTACACTCAAAACATCGGGCAATGCCAAATGACGGTAACACACCTTACTGTATGACTTAAGCTCCTGCACCGTATTATTCTCAAGATTGACCATATAAGTATCTGTAAAGATCAAACGGATAGCGTCGGATTTACTTATCGCGCTGAATGACATCAGGTGGTACGGAACATTTGTCAAAACAGCGGGAGAAGTCCAATCGTTGTCTCCGCACTTATATGATATATAGATCAAAGAATATATATCGCCTTTTCTTTTTTCCGCTCCGACGTTTTTCACAGCCCACATCAAGGCAGATACTTCGTCATTGATGTCAATATACAAATAATCCTGACCGATGATATGATCATCAGCCGAGAAGGTATATGGCTTTGAATCTATGTCGGAGAGTGCCAGAATACTGCCTCCGCTTTGCCACAAAAGTACGGGATTACCGTCGACGTCAGCCGACTGCAGACCGTAGATCGCATTTCCGTAGCTGTTTATTTGAGTTAAATCACCCGAAAGATCGGAAATATACAGACTCTTGTCATCCGTAGTATAGAGATTGACGTCCTCGTCGACGATCATTGATATATAAGCTTCACCCGAGAGCTCCGCAATCTTCATATCAACGATGGGATAACACTTGCTTACAGCGACAGAAGGCTCGGTCCATGAGCCGTTGTCATAGCGGCTATAGTAAACGTAGTTCTCTGTATTCATACAAAAAGCAGTGGTATTATTGTGCTCGGTATTCTTATTCCACGCAAGATAGAGGTTACCGTTTACAATACCGAAGGTGGGCATTGTATCATAGTATTGGTCATCGGTGATCGTAGTAACAGTCACAAACTCCATAACGGTGGGATCATATCTTGCAACTCTTATATCCTGCGAAAACGTCATATCGTTTATTAAAGCCGTTTCGTTCTCGTAATCCGTTGCAACGAACGTGCGGTTTGCCTCATTGTACGCAACGTAGAGAACGCCGTTATACATAATGACGTCGAAGCCCGTGTCCCCCGTCCCGTTGTCGTCCACAAGCTTTTCTTCCAGCCATCCGATTCCGTCGTGCACTCTGTACATCAACGCCTTGGCATTCGCCGTATCCCGCTCTGTTGCATCAACAAAATAGAAGGAAACCAGATGCTCGCCAACTTGTATGATCCTTCCGTTTGCGGTATCTATTGCTGTATACTTGTCATATTCCGATTTGGGAGCAGGCGACTCCAGTTCAAATACACCTTCTGTCTTCCAGGAAGGAACCGTCTCCTCCTCGGTATCGGTCATAGTGTATTCCGACACCTCGTAAACGGGAAGACCGTTAAACTCCCCAAGCACTCCCGAGCTGTCGAACTGTGACGTATCGTAGGTCTGTATCTCCTCTTGCGCCACAAACTTGATCTCTTTATCCAGGAAGGTCCACGATTTTTCGCCGTACAGAGACAACAGACCGAGGTCAAGCTTGGCGTAAAAGCCACCGCTTCCGTTAAGCTTCAATGCCTCGAAATACGTTGTTTCTCCGATCACGAGCTTTGTTCCGATGGAGAATCTGCCGAAAGCACCGATGGATGCATATTGGTTGCCTATTCCCGCCTTCAATTCAAGACTTGCCGCCAAGGACATTTCCGTGCTCGGAACGACCACCTTTTGCTTTGCAAAGTCATATCCGAGACCTGTTATGGTTATCTCGCCCTCGACTCCTATTGATACCTGCACCGTTACGGGGATAAATACGACAACAAAATCACTTGTCCATGATGCCTTCGCCGCCAAACCGATCTTAAAATACGAATTTGCGGCGATCTTTCCGTCCTCGTATACGGTAAAGCACATACCCGCGGCGGCGGATGCGTCAATGCTGAAGGCTGCCTTGTTTACGGGATCCTTCCAGCTGCCCTTCGCAAACTTCTCGTCCACCTTTTTCGCCATATAATTCATAAAATCATCGGCGCGCTTTGCGGCACTGTTTACCTTGTTATATGTATTCCAGGTCTGCTTACTGTAGGTTTTGAATGCGTGAGAAAACTCGTCGGACATATCGTATGCGACGTATATCTCGTTGTTTTGTATCTCCACAGAAAACTTGCTTCCGACCTTGTATTTGTCGTCAAGCTCAAAGGAAATGCTCGTTCCGTCCAAAAAGCTGAGTCCCGTATCCGACAGACTGATGGAAGCACCGTCAAAAAGACCGTCGAATTTGATTTTTGTGCTCAGGCTGATCGTACGGATCATAAGCTGCTGAACTATAGGCTCGTCACCGTTTTCGGTGTACATATATACGTATATCGGGTACTGCTTAAGGGGCTCGTAGGCAAACTGTGTGCCCATCACCTTGAAAACACATACCCCTGTCGGATTGCCGTCCGAGTACTCAAAAGCATCGCTGTCACTTATTTCGACCGATTTAAGGATCTTTCTGACACTTGTACCGTCTCCGAAATCCTCGACGGTAATATCGTCAGACTCAATTTTTGTGCTTTCGACCTCCTGGACCAATTCCATTTTTATTATCTTGTCGGTTTCGGGAACGTTGCCCTTCGCCACAATGGGAACAAGCTCTCCGTACTTGACGTTTATTATTCCGTAGTCCTTGTCAATGCCGTTTCCGAAGCAGGAAACGCCCTCCACGGAGTAGTTCGGATTGTTGGCTGTACTGACCTTGACGTTAAAATAGTCGATACCTATGTCCGTTTTCAAGGCATAGTCGACGGGCAATTCGTATACACCGCTCGTAAATCCGTCCTTGTGAATGACGAGAGAAACGCGCTCTGTGCCGTATTCATAGGAAAATACCGCTCTTCCGTTTTTGTCGGTGACCTTCGTTGTACCGTCAAAGGTTACGGAAACATTTTGCAAGGGGGTAGTTCCGAGCATTACGGCAACGGTGTACCACTGCACATCTTCTTCGGAGTAAACGATCGATTCCGATATATTCTCTGCACAGGAAGAGGGGATGACGATGGATCCGTCGGATATTATCAGATTTGTCAAGGATGAATTTATGATCTTATATCCCAATATTTGCGGAGACTCAATTATGATTTCCTCGCCGTATTTTCTGGTAAGGGAAATGTCGGCGGCAGCTGTGTCACCGTTTGTATAGATAAACTCCAAATCCACCGTATACTCGTTTACTGTATAGATGAATTCGACCGAAATGTCTTCCACTCCCATAGTCCCCGACATCTCACTCTCTGTGGGAGTATATCCGGTTATAATGGGTGCCTTTATTGTATAGTTCAGTCCCTCGCCTGCCTTTTGTGTTTCCGTATGGATGGTAGTGCCGTTTTGATCCTTGCAGACCACCTCTACGTTGTGCATTATTCTGCTGTAGGTAACCGTTTGAGTGGAATTCGAGTAAGGAGTCATGGTTACTTTCGACTTATCTGCCGAGTATCCCGTAATGGCGGGCGTATCTACCGTGACAGACTCTCCGGGATATACGTCTACGTAGGTTTCGTTGATGACTGCACCGTCACAAACGTAACGAACCGTAAGACCCACGTTCTTTTCAGAGTAAAAATAGGGGTCTGCCGACGAATCTATCCAGCACCCTGACCCGTTGCTGTAAGTCGCCCAGCCGAGCAATGCTCTCGGATTATGAGTGCCGTATGTAAAAGATTTTCCCGCACTGTCGCTGTTTGATGAGCGGGTGTTTACTTCCGTGTTGTGTGCAGGCGTTGTCACCTTGTTACATCCGCTGCCCGTAGTTGATTCGGCAACGTATTGGCTTCTCGTTAGGGTCATTGCCGAATTTATGTAGTAATTATATGCACTTTCTCCGCCGTAACCGATCAAATAGCCCACGTCGGAATCATAGGTGGTCACACTTTTCAAAAGAGAGGTGACCGAGGTGTTTCCGGCATAACAGTTTTGGACAGTTGCACTTGGTGTCTGAGAAAAACCGATCAGACCGCCGGCACAGACACCACTCGAATACTCGCAGTAGCCCTCGGCGTAAACTTTGCCCGTTGCAAAGCAATTATCGACCTTTCCGTACACGTTATTTCCGATCAAGCCGCCTACATATACTCTTCCCACGGTATCTGTTCCCGTCGCTTTCGCAGATACACTTGCGGTCGAATAGGAATTAGTGATTTGACCACCGGAACTGGGATTATCGCCTATCAGACCTCCGACCTTCGCCCCCCCGCAATTCGTAACGGTAACCGTTCCCAAAGATCTGCACTGCTCAACAGGTCCGCTATTATACGCCACTAAACCGCCTACGCTGATAAACTCGGAAGGACGGCTTATGTTGATGATAACGTCTGCAGATGAATTAGAGATATATCCTCCCTCATTAGCTCTGCAAAGCCCTCCGACGGAATTATAGGAGGAACCTACAATTGTACCGGAAACGTCGCAGTTAATAATATATCCGTAGTTCCAGCAAACCAATATACCTGCCCAGGTATAGGGGGTTGAGTAGTAGGTAAGATTAGCATCCTCAATGTTCAGATTCTTTATAGTACCCTCGTTTATACCGAACAGCCCCTGGTAGGACTCGGTCAAAGCGGTGTTTATTTTTGACTGTTGTAAGCCGCTGATCTTATGACCGTTACCGTCAAAAGTGCCCTGAAAAGGTCTTGTTGAGTAATTAAATCCATCAAAAGCGGCACCGCCTTCACCGATGGGAGTCCACTCAATTCCGCATAGGTCTATATCGGAAACAAGATCAATATATTTACCGCTGTATGTGTTACCCGCATTTACAGACTGCGCCAAAAACGCAAGCTGTGAAGCATCTTCTATAATATAGGGGTACGTCGATGAGCCGTCTCCACTTGCAAAGCAGCCCGCAACCGACCCGTCCCAGTCGGTAAGAGAGGTCGCCGCAGCTCTTTTATCGGAATCTGCCGCCGAATCACTTGAAGCCGTTTGATCGGCAGATGATGTGATCGGCAAAAGTCCAAACAGCATCGCCAGGGTAATAAACGTTGAAATGATTCTCTTCATATCTATTATCTCCGTTTTTTCATTTTCTTTGTCTTTTTTGAATCGATACTTTTATTCAGGTCTTTTCTCATAACAAAAAGCCAAACGGCACCGACCGCCGCCATAAACAGCGCGTGGAACGAGAGAGCTGAGCACCCGAGCCATATTTTCTCGTTGTTCCTCAAAAACTCCCACAAAAAACGAGTCGAGCCGAATATTATAAACATAATGGGAAGACTATACCCTTCTCCGTTATAGCCTCGCCTTTTATTCCACAGAAGCAGGAACAGGCAAAGCATCAAAACGGCAACCGCCTCTATGATCTGTATCGGGAATGCATTTCCGCCATAGTAAAAGCTGTATATTCCGAATTTGGAGGGATATCCGCCACAGCACCCCGCAAAAACACAGCCAAAAAGACTTATTCCGGTCGAAAGGCAAATAATGGGGGCTAAAAAATCGCAAACCTTGCGCCATTTAATTTTCAGCAACACCGCAGGCGGAAAAGCGATAACGGGAAGATATGGCAATGCACGAACAATGCTCCTGGTTCCCATACCGGTAAAGCCCGTTTCTATCATAAAATGAACGTTAACCCATATAAAGATCATTGTATAGACAAAGACCAAAGTCAAGGGCGATTTCCATATCGAACAAATGTATTTTCTTTGATACCAAAGGCCGAAAAGCACCGCGACTGCAATACCTATGACCTGGAATGCCGTATACCAGCATTCCCCCAGGGGAGTTCCCTGCATTTTTTCAAGCATACCGTCTACCCTTTTTTCCTCAAAATAAAGAATAACCAATTAATTTTAACATATTTTTCGGAAAAATGCAACCGAAAGAGCCGTAAAACACAAAAAAGGCGGTACGGTTAGTAAACCGTACCGCCTTTTTTCTCATAAACAGAACAAATATGTCAACGGTAAAACAAAGATCAGACTGTCGAATCTATCAAGAATGCCTCCGTGCCCCGGAAGCAGTCTTCCGTAATCCTTTATTCCGAAGATCCTCTTGACCGAAGAGAAAGCCAGATCGCCGAACTGACCGACAAGAGAAGCTAAAGCCGCATAGCTGATCAAATGCCAAAGCCCGATCCGCACAAGCCCATAATGCATAAAAATTGCCGATACAAAAAGCACCGCCGCGACAGCACAAGCAAGTCCGCACAATGCCCCCTCTACCGTTTTTTTCGGACTCACCGAAGGAAAAAGCTTGTGTTTTCCCCATGCTCTGCCGCAAAGGTAGGCAAATATATCAGTTATAATGGGAATAAGAAATGCCATGCTGAGCCAATATATACCGTCATTTGCTGCTCTGATACCCACCATACACTTGAAAAATAATACAGTCATCAATGCGATCCATAAAACGGTCCACGGCATAAGCGTGTCTAAATTCTTGACGTTGGTCATCAAAAAGGCAAACACCGTGACTGCCATAGAAAAAGAAGCAACAACGATAAAATCAAATCCGGGTATTTCGACAAACGCTAAAATAATTGCGGCACCGCAACTCACGTAGTATAATATTTTATTTCCTCTTATGCCCGCTGCACGGTACAGTTCGTGAATGGCCTGCATACCGAGACAGGCAATTACAATATTCAACAAATAAGGAGCGTATGAAAAATATATAATGACCGCAATAAGCGACGAAAGGAGCGCACCTGTTATAAACCTTATTTTAAACATATATGTTTATCCTATCTATTCTAAAAAACTAACGAGCTTTTACCTCAAATTTTGATTCCGTACCGTTCCAAAGCCGCCTAATGTTCTCTTTATGCCGTAAAGCTCATGCACTTCTTCTTCGCTCCAAGTAAGACGAGCGGGGGACTCATTGCCATGATAAACCGTTGTCATTTTAGCATAATCAATGTCATATCTTTCAAGTTGTTCGGCAGTCAGATCAGCACACGAGTCGGTAATAATTTTTACTTTAGGCATTATTATTCTCCTTTTCATCCGTGCGGGTCAAAATATCCATAAACTCTTCGCCCGTAATAGTCTCATGCATATAAAGATATTGAGCAAGCTTGTCGAGCTTTTGCTTGTTATCTTTAATGATTTGTTTAGCTTTCTCGTATTGTGCTTTGACAAGGGCAACAACCTGCCTGTCGATCTCACTTGCCGTATCTGCAGAGCAGGCAAGAGATGCATCTCCGCCGAGATATTGGTTGGAAACGGTCTCCAGAGCCACCATTCCAAAGTCTTCACTCATACCGAATCTTGTGATCATCGCGCGAGCAAGCTTTGTTGCCTGCTCAATGTCATTGGAAGCACCCGTTGTAACCGAGCCGACGGCGACCTCCTCCGCCGCACGTCCGCCGGTAAACGTGGCGATCTTGTTTTCGATCTCCTCTTTGCTCATCAGGTAATGATTTCCTTCATCGACTTGCATCGTGTAACCGAGAGCTCCCGAGGTACGCGGAACGATGGTGATCTTTTGTACGGGGGCTGAATTGGTCTGCATCGCCGCAACAAGTGCGTGACCTACCTCGTGATAGGCGACGATCATTTTTTCTTTATCTGTAAGAATTGCATTTTTCTTTTGATAGCCCGCAATTACGACCTCAATGCTTTCCTCGAGATCTGCCTGAGTCGCCATCTTTCTTCCCGCACGTACTGCACGCAGAGCAGCCTCGTTTACTATATTCGCAAGCTCTGCTCCCGATGCGCCCGATGCCATACGCGCAACCTGAGTGAAATCAATGTTAGGTACTGTTTTGATCTTTTTACAATGCACCTTAAGTATAGCCTCGCGCCCCTTTAGGTCGGGAAGCTCTACCGGCACGCGTCGGTCAAAGCGTCCCGGACGAGTAAGTGCCGGATCTAATGCTTCAGGACGGTTTGTTGCCGCAAGAATAATAACGCCCGTATTGCCCTCAAATCCGTCCATTTCTGTGAGAAGCTGGTTCAAGGTCTGCTCGCGCTCGTCGTGTCCGCCGCTCATTCCGCCCGCCATACGTTTGCCGCCAATAGCGTCGATCTCATCAATAAAAATAATACAGGGTGCTTTTTCTTTCGCCTGCTTAAATAGGTCACGCACCTTGGAAGCGCCCATACCGACAAACATTTCGACAAATTCAGAACCGCTTATCGAGAAAAAAGGCACGTTAGCTTCACCTGCTACCGCTTTCGCAAGCATAGTCTTACCGGTTCCTGGAGGACCGACAAGCAAAATACCCTTGGGCATCTGAGCTCCGATCTCGGTATATTTCTTCGGGTTATGTAAATAATCGACAATTTCGGCAAGGCTTTCCTCGGCTTCGTCCACCCCCTCTACGTCATCGAACTTGATACCGTTTGAAGACTTAACGTAGATCTTGGCGTTTGATTTTCCCATATTGAACATCATAGAGCCCGAGCCGCCGCCCGCTTTTTGCATCATTTTTTTAGACATATACTGCCCGATAGCAATAAATATTACGATCGGAAGCACCCAAGTAAACAATAAATTCAAAATAAATGAGGGTTCCTCAATGACCTGACCCGAAAATTTCGCCCCCGAAGAGTATAGACGGTCTGTCAAATCGGCATCATCCACCATTGCAGTGGAATAATACTCATTTTCCGATCTGTCTGTAAAAACGATCTTGTTTTCTGATTCACTGATTTCGACCCGGCCGATATTTTTTTCCTCTATCATGCTCATAAAGGTCCCGTAATCAACCTCTTTGATCTTTTGTCCAACCAACCAAGGCATAATAAAAGAATTAAAAACAATTATTACAAGAATTACTATTCCGTAGTAGAAAATAAGCGGTTTTCTCGGTTTTCTTACCTCGTTCATATATTTATTCCTTTCTCTTCGATAAGCAGTTACACTTTCAGCTTATACGGCGCATAGGTTACTTTAAAGTCCTTATTTTTACCTAAGCCGCTATCCCCGACTGCTTTATATGATGTTACTCCCGTTATAGTTTCCCCGTCTATCTGCAGTGCAACAGGACGGTCAAATTCGACTGTAATTTCATTTCCCTTCAGTATTTCCACGTGTTTATTGTGCTTGATGTGCTCTCCCTTAAAAAGCGAGGGAAAGATCCTCAAGGTATTTAGCTTTCCCGATCCATGAAATATCATAGTTGAGAGAACACCCGTATTCCTCTCTTGATTCGGAGTCGGCATCATCCCACCGCCGTAGAATCGTCCGTTCATCGTTGGTGCGATCCACACCTTTTTGTATGTATATACCTCTCCGTCTACCGTCACCCTTGCATTAGTCGGCTTGTAGTGGAACAACAGACCCTTTATTGCAATAGAAGTGTAATTAACCTTCTTGCCCGGCGTTTTTTTCAGCTTATCCCCTACCTCACAGCAGTATCCGTCTATACCGTAACCGACACCGTTGATAAAACGGCAGCTTTTGTTGTTGACCGTAACGTAAGGAAGACCCTTCAAGTGCTTTTTGATCGAAAACGGTCTGCAAAGCCGCGAATGCCCGAGATCGTATGCAAAATCGTTGCCTGTCCCCGTAGGATAATACAAAACGTCGTTTTCAAATTCAATACCGTCGATGTTGTTGATAAATCCGTTAAGAGTACCGTCTCCGCCCGACAGAATTATATATGCATCTTTTTCAAGTCCCGCAATAAAGATACGGTAATCCTCAATGCTTGTAATATCGATAAAAATCAACTCGTCACAAAGGACGTATTCAAGAGCCATCACACAGTCTAACGTGTCTTTGTCCCCCGCATTTTGATTGTAAAGAACATATCCCGTTGCCACTATATTCTCCCCTTATTTTAGTCAAAGCTATCCTTTTATATCTTTTACAGTCCGAGTATATACTTAAAAATGCAACCCAACTTCAATTCAACCTCAATTTTTGTTGAAAAAAGAACATCTGCCATAGATTGGCAGATGCTCCAAAAGTTTTTATTACTGATTATTCATAAGCACAACAGTAAAACGGCAGCCGTTCTCCGTATTTGATGCAGTTATCTCGCCGTTTTCAAGAGAGATGATACGTTTTACGAGCGCAAGCCCGAGCCCGTTACCCTCAACCTTATGCGAGGTGTCGGCTTGATAAAACTTATCAAACAAATGCTTAAGAGTTTCTTCCGAAAGCGCAGGGCCTTGATTTTCAATCGAGAATACTATTTTTTCATCCTCTTGACACAGCTGCATTTTTATAATACCGTTTTGCGGACTGAATTTCACGGCATTGCTCAGAAGATTACTCCAGACGTGATGCATAATGCTTTTGTTTCCGTGGTAAAAAACGGTATCAAGCTCGACGTCAAATTCAATGTTTTTCTGCTCCCACGCGGTTTCGAGAGCCAAAATGCCCTCCCTTATCTGTTCGTCAAGAGAAAAGTTTACTCGCCCGGTCTGGATCGATTGGTTTTCCAGCTTTGAAAGTAGCAAAATATTGCTCACAAGCGAAGAAAGGCGACGAGTATTGAAAAGTATCTTTTCTATGTATTCGTTTTCTATATCATCAATGTTGTCAGTGCTTTGCAAAAGCGTCGTATAGCCCTCGATCGCGTTGATGGGCGTTTTAAATTCGTGAGAAACGTTGGATACAAAGTCAGTCTGTAATATTTCCGTTGCTTCAAGCTCGCCCGCCATCATATTGAATCCGGCAAAAAGCTCCTGTATCTCTTCTGACGAGGAATGTGTTTCCAGTCTGGTCTCAAACCTGCCGTCAGCAATTTTTTGCATACCGCCTCTCAGCTCTTTGATAGGATCAAAAAATATTTTCGATAAGAATATAGTAGCAATAACCGCAATAAGCAAGCTAAAGAAATTCAGCTGAATAAAGCCCGGTATATTTTTTATACTCGGAATCACCCATTCAAGAAAACTTGAAATACCGGACGAAATAAGTATACTCGAAAGCACCACCGCGCCGACAAGCAAAATCATTCCCGCCCTCAGACTAAGCTTTTTTCTCTGTTTCCTCAGCTTTTGAAACCTCTCCCGTTCCCTCATAGCTTTACCACCTTGTAGCCGATGCCGCGCATCGTAACGATCTTAAAATCCCTATTATCCTTAAAACGCTCCCTCAGCCTTCCGATATGCACGTCGACGGTATGTGTATCACTGTCGGAATCATAGCCCCAGATGTCATCCATAAGCTGCTGGCGTGTGAATATCCTTCCCGGATATGATGCAAGCTTATACAGAAGCATAAACTCCTTTTGAGGAAGAACAGCGCTTTCCCCGTCAAAATATACGGTAAAGGTATCACATTCGATAACAGTGTTGCCGAGAGTGACTTTACGATCGTTGATCATCTGCGCACGCCTGAGAAGAGCCTGTACGCGCAGTACCATCTCGTTTACGTTGATGGGCTTCACCATATAATCGTCGCTTCCCGAAAGAAACCCCTGACGCATATCATCAAATGCATCTTTGGCTGTGATCATCATAACAGGTGTCGTGTTTCCGGCATCACGCAAGTGCCGTACGAACTCGTAGCCATCCATTACGGGCATCATAATATCCGAAATAATTAGATCGAAATATTCGGAATCAATAGCATCAAGCCCCTCTTTTCCATTGGAAACCTCTTTGGTGCTGAATCCGTTTTTTATAAGGACGTGAGCGAAAAGCCTCCTAAGCTCACGGTCATCTTCTGCGATCAAAATTTTTAACATATTTGCTTCCTCCATCCTTCTGCTATATATTTTATACGCATAACCAAACACTGTCAAGGCTATACTACGTCTGATTACACAAGTTTAAAATGCTTGCATTTTTTATATTTATAAAAAAGACATAAGATATCAGTTTTTATTATAGAATTAGAGTGTAAACTGTTTTTCAACTGAAGTTCAACAAATGTTGAATTTCAGTTGAAGGATAGTTGATTATTTGAGAGTACAATATTTTAAGTAGAATGGACAGATTTTTTTGATATATATAAACCGCATTAAAAAACAGGGGTGAAAAAATGAAATTTTTATGCTGCATACTGATCGGATATCTGATAGGCTCTATAAATCCGTCGTATTTTATTGCAAAAAGCAAGGGATTTGATATCCGTACAAAGGGTTCGCGCAATGCAGGAGCTTCAAACGTATTGATTTTACTTGGGAAACTTTCCGGTGTGATGTGCGCAATAATAGATATAGCAAAGGCGTATCTTGCTATACTGCTGACGGCGACTATGTTTCCCGGATATGAGTATGCTTTTTCGGTTACCGCCGTGTTCTGTGTGATAGGTCACGTTTTTCCGTTTTATATGAGCTTCAAGGGCGGTAAGGGACTTGCGTGTCTCGGCGGAATAATTCTGTATTATAATTGGAAGGTATTTCTTATTATGCTTTTTTCCGCAACCGTCCTCGCACTTTTGACGGATTATATCTGCTTTGTTCCCCTCTCCGCATCAGTCGTTTTTCCGTTTGTTTACGGAATTCTCGAAAAAAACATAGTCGGAGCAATAATGCTGGCTGCCATTACCGCAATTATGCTCGTAAAGCATATTGAGAATTTAAAAAGAATAGGTGCGGGAACGGAAATGCGGCTCAGCTACCTGTGGAAGCCGGAAGCTGAAATAGAACGAATGAAGAACAATATTTCCGCAGACGAACAAACCTTCTCCGATAATTTTTTAACCAAATAACACTTGCTTAGTAAAAAAAGGCAATGCAGAGCATCCCTCCTCTGCATTGCCTTTTTTGCATTTAATTGTGACAATCGATATAAACGAATTAGCTTTGAGTCATTGTCAGCAACTCACCTCTGAATGTATTATATCATAATTAGTTCTTTAATTCAATGCTTTGCGGAGCAAAGCTACCTTTTCTTTTCTCTTTTCTCTCTTATCTTTTCTCCGGAAACGACAATTTTAGAGAAGAGAGAAGAAAGAAGAGTGAAAAGTGAAGAGAACAAAAAGAAACGACCAAACGGTGTATAAGTGGGGTAAAACGACTAAAAGTAGTGTAAATCAGTTACTATTAATTTTACGGATCATTTTTTGCTGTGTACAATCGTTTATTGAGAAAATGTGATAATGACCAATGCCGTATTCGATAGCTACAAAGAATACAGTTTGGTTATCATTCTTAGCATAAAACACTTGACCAAAGCAAGGATTTACAGTTTGCTTTTTACCAAATACAAAGGCAGGGGATTTGTATGACTCCCAAGGAGTTTGCATAATCTTTACATCGTTATAGCAAACATCTGAACCCAAGGGATAGAATCCAAAGTAATTAACTTTCACAAACATGTTGTTCACCTCTAGTTAAATTATATCACAAATTATTATATAATTCAATGCTTTGCGGAGCAAAGCTACCTTTTCTTTTATCTCTTCTCTCTTATCTTTTCTCTGGAAACGACAATTTGAGAGAAGAGAGAAGAACGAAAAGAGAAAAGTGAAAAGAACAAAAAGAAACGACAACCTTCTGTCGAAAATTGTCGTTTCTTTTTGGTGCGGGTGACAGGAGTTGAACCTGCACGTCGGGGACACCAGATCCTAAGTCTGGCGCGTCTGCCAATTCCGCCACACCCGCATATTAATACAATGTATGCCGTTTCCCAAACAAGCGGCATCAGCATCGGTTAGATATTTTATCATATTTTCTTAGCTATGTCAAGGCGATACGTGCAGTTTTTTGCTTGTTTCCTTTTACCTTTCCCCATTCTCAAAAAATTTTTTTAAAAAAATCAAATTTTGACCTTGACTTTCTTTGACCTTTGTGGTATGATGTACTCGTAAAGAAAAGTCAAAGAAAGTCAAAGTCAAACAAATGTAGTTTGACCAATGATTACAAAAACAACAAAGAGGTGTTCAAATGCTTATATCCGATGCAATTGCAAAGCTGATCGAAGAAATGATAAACGAGGGCGAGGGGGCTGCCGAGATCAAGCGAAATGACCTCGCGGGACAGCTCGGGTGCGTGCCAAGCCAGATAAACTACGTAATCACCTCGCGATTCACCCCGGAGCGCGGTTATATAATCGAAAGCCGAAGAGGGGGCGGAGGCTACATCCGCATAATTCGCAAGCAGATGGGCAAGGACGAATATCTGATGCATTTCCTGTATGCTGTCGGTGACTCGGTCGACGAAAAGGAGGCTGTAGCCTTCCTCGGCAACCTTTACGACAAGGAAGTGATCACTGAAAGAGAGTATATACTCCTATGCAGTACCCTTTCAAACGGAGCGTTATCAAAGCTGCCGTCAGAAGCAAGAAATACCGTACGCGCCGACATATTGCGCCACGTTATTCTAAGGCTTATGAAGTAAAATATAAACAAAACCATTTTCACCTATATGGAGGTATCAACTATGATTTGCAACAAATGCGGAAAAAACAATGCTGAATTTTATTACAAACAAACAATAAACGGACAGACCTCCGAATATGCACTTTGCGCGAAGTGCGCCGAGGAATTGAAGAACCAGGGGAAACTGAACATCAAACTCCCTTCCCTCTTTGATGACTACAGCATCGGAAGCGGAGACAACGGACTTTTCGGTCTGTCAGAGCTTTTCGGACTCCCCTACGGCACACAAAAGACAAGGCATACGGAAAAAAAGAAATGCACCCTCTGTGCCTCCACCTTTGACGAGCTTGTAAAATCCGGAAAGGTAGGCTGTGCAAAATGCTATGAGGTCTTTGCCGACGAGCTTAACCGAAGTGTGGAAAGCATACACGGAAAAGCAAAATATGCGGGCAAAAAACCAAAGAAATATAAAGAAAAAGAATCGAAGGAAGACAAACTCAAAGCCCTTCAGGCAGAATTAAAAGCTGCCATTGAAGCACAGGAATTTGAACGTGCGGCAACATTACGCGACGAGATACGCGGTATGGAAAACAACGGTTAAGGGAGGTAAGCATCATGGCTTGGTATAATGATATCGGAAAAGAAAATGACGTGGTAGTCAGCTCACGCATAAGATTTGCGAGAAACGTTGCCGACTATCCCTTTGAGTCAAAAATGGACGATACCTCTGCAAAAGAAGTAATCGAAAAGGTAACAAAAGCACTGGGAAACGGTTTTGAATCGATCGATCTCTCCGACCTCACGGCTGTCGAATCGGGAGCCTTGGTCGAGAAGCATCTTATAAGCCCGAATTTCGCAAAAAAGAAAACACCGCACGCACTTTTACAAAACGATAAAGACCGTGTATCCGTTATGGTTTGCGAGGAAGATCATATAAGACTGCAGTGCATTCTCCCCGGACTCGCCCTTGATGAGGCATACAAGACAGCCTGTATTTACGACGACCGCCTCGACGATAAGCTTAACATAGCGTTCAGCGGAGAGCTCGGATATCTCACTCACTGCCCCACAAATTTAGGAATCGGAATGAGAGCCTCTGTGATGGTATTTCTCCCCGCGCTGACCATGACCCGTTCAATGGAAAACCTCTCCGTTCAGCTTTCGAAGCTCGGATTTATAGTCAGGGGTATGTATGGTGAAGGGTCACAGCCGGAGGGTTGTCTCTATCAGATCTCAAACCGTATCACAATGGGGGTTACCGAAGAGGACACGATCAAACGTCTGAACGACATCGTAATGCAGATATGCGAAAAGGAACGAAAGGCAAGAGAGATGCTGAAGAGCGACAACTATTCGGCAATTGCCGACAGAGTGTGCCGCGCATACGGAATACTAAAATATGCAAGGATCATCAGCTCCAAGGAGTTTTTAAAGCACTTTGCCGACGTAAGGCTCGGCATAGCTCTCGGTATAATCACAGATATTACCTATGAAACGTTAGGAGAAATAATGATCGGCGTGTTACCCGCAAACCTTGTATTAAACAACGGCAACAAGCCTCTCGGTGATTTTGAAAGAGACGTACTGCGTGCAGATTATATAAGAGGCAACCTCGAAAAATAAACTGCCCAACCAAACGAAAGGATGATAGATAATGAACAGCAGATTTACACAGTCAGCACAAAATGCGCTTAACTCTGCCCTTGAATACGCCCGCGAAATGGGCCACACTTATATCGGAAGCGAACACATTTTGCTTGGTCTTCTGTCAGAGACCGACGGTGTCGCTTCTAAGATACTTACATCAAGAGGAGCAGTTTTTGAAACAATAAAGGAAACGGTGAAAGAAATATCCGGAGAGGGAAAAAAGACCGACGTCAGCGCGGCAGATATGACCCCCCGCACAAAAAAGATAATCGAAGCGTCGGCATATCAGGCAATGCGACTCGGTCAGAATTATATCGGCACGGAGCATTTGTTGCTCGGACTGATTGCCGAAAGTGACTGCGTAGCGGTAAGGATACTTGCATCAAAAAACGTGAACCTGAACGAGGTTGCTACAGACCTTGTAAACTACGTCAAGGGCGTTGACGACGGTGTATTCGAAGACAGCCAGACAACGCCAAAAAACGTAGGCGACCTCAGAAAAGGCGAAAACAAGAGCAAGCTAAAGGATGCACCTACTCTTAAGCAATACGGAAGAGACCTTACCGCAATGGCAAGGGAGGGCAAGCTCGACCCCATAATCGGAAGAGACACCGAAACGCAGCGAGTGATCCAGATACTCTCCAGAAGAACCAAAAACAATCCCTGTCTTATAGGCGAGCCCGGCGTAGGCAAGACTGCTGTTGCCGAGGGGTTGGCTCAAAAGATAGTCGAAGGGAACGTTCCCGAGACGCTTGCGGGAAAGATTCTTGTAACGCTCGACATTTCCGGAATGATAGCGGGTGCAAAATACCGCGGTGAATTTGAGGAAAGATTAAAGAATGTGATGGCGGAGGTCGCAAAAAATCCAAACATAATACTTTTCATTGATGAGATACACACCATAATCGGTGCGGGTGCGGCAGAGGGTGCCGTCGATGCAGCAAACATTTTAAAGCCTGCCCTTGCAAGAGGCGAGATGCAGGTAATTGGTGCTACGACCCTCGAGGAATACCGCAAACACATCGAAAAGGATTCCGCACTTGAAAGACGTTTCCAGTCGGTAACCGTAGGCGAGCCCACAAAGGAGGAAGCGATCCTCATTTTGAAGGGACTTCGCGATAAGTACGAATCACACCACAAGGTCAAGATAACCGATGAATCCATCGAGGCAGCGGTCAACCTATCCACAAGATACATCAATGACAGATACCTGCCCGACAAGGCGATCGACCTCATCGACGAAGCAGCGTCAAAAATCAGGATAAACAACTTCACAAAGCCGAATGATCTTAAAGAGCTTGAAGAAGAATTAAAGAACGTTTCTTCCGAAAAGGAAGAGGCGATCAAGGCACAGGACTTTGAAAAGGCGGCAGTCATACGTGATAAAGAAAAAGAGCTCAAGTCAAAGTATGACGAGGCCAAAAAAGCATGGACCGAAAAGACGGGCGGCGAAACGCTGTCCGTAACCAAAGAGGATATCGCTGATATCGTTACACTTTGGACCGGCATTCCCGTAAAAAAGCTTGCGGACGAGGAGAGCGAAAAACTGTTAAACCTTGAAAGCATACTAAAGGACAGAATAATCGGACAGGACGTTGCCGTAAGTGCGGTTGCAAGGGCGATAAAGCGTGGCAGAATGGGACTTAAAGACCCCAAGCGGCCAATGGGAAGCTTCCTGTTCCTCGGTCCGACGGGTGTAGGCAAGACCGAGCTTACAAAGGCGCTTGCCGATATACTCTTCGGCGATCCCAATGCAATGATCAGAATCGATATGTCCGAATATATGGAAAAGCACAGTGTATCAAAGCTGATCGGCTCCCCTCCCGGCTACGTCGGCTACGACGAGGGCGGACAGCTTACCGAAAAGATACGCCGCAAGCCCTATTCGGTCGTTCTGTTTGACGAGATCGAAAAGGCGCATCCCGATGTATTCAATATGCTTCTGCAAGTACTTGAGGACGGCATTCTCACCGACTCTCAAGGCAGAAGGGTCGACTTCAAGAATACTGTTATAATTATGACCTCGAACGTCGGCGCATCCGCCCTTGAGACCAAGCGCAGCATGGGCTTTGCCTCAAGCGACGATACCGTAAAAGAAAAGGAAGACATAAAGACCTTGCTTATGTCCCACCTGAAGGAAACCTTCCGCCCCGAGTTCATAAACAGAATTGATGAGATCGTCATCTTCAACAAGCTCACCCAGCCCGACATTGAAAAAATCTCCAACATTATGCTTGACGAGGTAGGAAAACGAATCGAAACATTAGGTGTAAAGGTCAAGTTTGACGAAAGTGTAACAAAGCTGGTATCCAAGGAAGGCTTTGACCCCTCGTTCGGTGCAAGACCGTTGCGCCGCACGATACAAAGGCTCATCGAGGATAGCTTTTCCACCGAAATGCTTGAGGGCAAATTCGCCTCGGGCGACAATGTAAGCATCAAAGCAAAAGACGGCGAGATCGTATACGAAAAGCAAAACTGAGTTACGCAAAAATGCACACGAATAATACTCGTGTGCATTTTTTGCATTCAGAAAATACTTCCCCCGGCATTGTTTATTGCGTAAAACTATTGACAAAACCTGTCGGTAATAATAAAATAAAAACAGTAAACAAAGGGAGGAAAAAACAAAAATGAACTTAGGTAATGAAATAAAAAGAGACAGCTGTCCTGAAAAATACTACAAATCAAAAGGCTTTGCAAAGGACGTTTTGCCGATACTGATCCCCCTTGCGGTCATAGGAATAATATCCGGAATTCTGATGGGCACTTCAGGGGCCGGTATTATTATCACGCTTGTGATCGAGGCATTGTTCGTTGGCTTGGGAACTGCATTTTTATTGATTTTTATATCGGGCTCAAAAAAGAGATTGTCACAGCAGCATATAAGCGTATGTGACAACGGTATATGCGGGGTATGCCCTTTAAGCGGTTCAAAAAACAGACGCTTTGAGCATGCATATTCAGAGATCACAAAAATATCGACCAAGGGTGACAGACTCGTTATATATACCGAAAAAGGAAACGTATCGGTTACGGTATCAGATGCAGATGCGACAGCGGCACTGATAGACAGCAAGATAACAGAGATTCTGGAAAAACAGAACTGATTTTGTGCACCAAAAAACGTGATAGCGAAAAAATGCTATCACGTTTTTTATTACTCTTCTTTTTTCTTATCTTTAGACTTTTGACGTTTTTTAACCAAATATCCCCAGCCGCCGACAGCGAAGCACAAAGCGCCACCGCAGCACATTGCAATTACAGTAAACGCCCCGACTTTCGGACCTCTGTCCCGTTCAAAATCGGAGTTGAAAAAATCGGTAACTTCTTCTGTAATGCTTCCTGTAGTTTCCGTAAATACTTCCGAGTCGTCCTTAGGGACATCGGTTTTCTCTATAGATACCTCACCGGACTCGGCATTTTCCGTAACGCTTTGCGAGTCAGACTCTTCTGCCGTCACGTCATCTGTATATGATCCACTTTCTTGTACCGTTTCCTCATCAGGCTCTGTTTCATCCTCGGTTTCTCGTTCGGGAACAGTAGTCTCCGGTAGGGTATTTAAAGGAACAAAATCGGGAAGAGAGATAGTCATCTGATTGGAATCTCTGTAAAACTTATTTCTGATAGTAGAAAAATACTCTATAGACAGAGTTCTGCCGTCGTGCGAAAAATAGAGCATGGCAACAAGCCCCACCCCCCCCTTGCGATCGGTCGATCTCCTGCGGATCGATCAACATCTGGGTAACCAAGTTACCTTGATCGCCGTAGGACTGTGTAACGACTATATTGTCGCTCGGATCATGTCCCGACAATACAAGAAAGATATTGCTGTATTTTGAGATAAGCTTATCCCACATCTGATCTCCGTTGTTCTTTTTTCCGTCATTTGCACCCGAAGGGTTGGGGGGGTACTCGTCAAACATATCGAGCGTAGTGCCGTCTCTGAACAAGTAACTGTGAGTCGTAATAATCACACGGTGATTTGGGTGCGATTCAATAATTTTTCCCGCCCAGGAAAGGACAGCATCGGACGGACCGTAATCGAGCGCCAGAAGCAGATAGTTTACACCGCATACGCTGAACGTTCGCCACGAGTTATCGATCTTCCCCGCTTCGAAAAAGCCATTAAACTGGCTTGTATATGCATAGTTGTTGAAATACTGATTAAACGGACCCGAGCCATCGTGATTCCCCTTCACAAGCGAATACGGAACAAGCCCGTTGAGTCTTGATATCTGACCGCTTGCCAATGCCCATTCGGCAGAAGTATCGGCATCGGTTATATCACCGAGACCGAACACGAATTCGATCTTTTTGGAATATCTGTTTGCCACGATCCAGTCATAGATAGAATGGAAATTTTCGGGATAATACCTTGCAAGTATCTGAGTGTCGCCCACCACACAGAAGGAATAGGCATAGTCCCCCACGTCGTATTTTGACGTCATCCAGCGTCTCTCGCAATAGAGATCGTAGCCATTCATTCCGGAGTCCGAAATATCACAGTTCTCGTCAGACGGAGAAACTTCATAGTGGGCTATCAGATCGGGCGCACAATCGTCAATGGATATCATATCGGCTATGATCTCCGAAGAGTTTTTTACACTCGAAAACAAAGCGACCGAAGAGATACCGCCCTTAAAATACTGCGGATTTCCCGAGCGAAGGTCACCGCCAAACGAAAAACCGCTGTTCAGCATAGCGGGATCCTGGGGGTATGCCCCCTCGATAGTCTGGATCAATTCCCCGTTTACGTAGCATTCGACCCGATTTAATTCAATATTGTTTACCAAGGAAACGTTTATCCAAGCTTTTCTGCGGATGTCGACTTTATTGAATACGTAGTCATATACGTTTCCGAAAGAATCCGTGCAGTAAAGCCTTGGGATCCCGTTTGTGTATATCTCAAAGTTGATGCAGGCCTTTGTTCCGCCATAGTTGCCGATAACGACGCCTCCGCGACCGCTGTAGTCAGACGGAAACTTCAGCCATACCTCTATAGTATTCGGATAATCATTCAAGGGCTTTGTGGGATAATAGGAGGAGTCCTCGCTAAACCCCATTCCCGAACGCATGAAAATATCTTCGGGCAATTCTTCTTTTTCAAGTGGAGCTTGTTCGGTCTCGGCAAAAGTGGTGTCATTTTCGCTTACGGAAATGCTTTCGGTTGCCAAAAGAGTTTCTTCGCTTCCATTATCAACAGTTTCTTCTTTTATCTCAATTTGAGAGGCGAAAACGGAAATACAAAGAACCGATAACAGAATTACTAATACACATATAAAACCGCATATACGCTTCATAAAACATCTCACTTCCGATTTATTGGCATAAAACTATGCCTATATCAACGTTGATAAGCCTACCTATCAAATCGGGTGCCTGACCGAGAAACAGCCCTTTTTTATAAAAACCGATCGACACCGTAAGATCCGACTTTACGGCAAGAACAGCACTTCCGTCATCGCCGTCAAGCCCGCTGTTTATATCCACACTGATCACATAGGCTGTAGAATTGTTGATCATCTCAATTGCTTTTTTTACTTTATCCTTAGGCTCACCCTTGAAGCCTGTACCAAGTATGCAGTCAACAATGACATCATAGCCCGAAAATTCGGTCGAGCCGTCGAAAACAGATGTACCGACGCCCTTTTTTAAGGCTTCGTTATAATAATACAAGCCGTCGTCGGAAAACCTTTCGGACACTCTGTAAATATGGCAAGCATAACCGTTTTCGGCAAGTATTCCGGCAAGCGCATAGCCGTCTCCGCCGTTATTTCCCGATCCGCAAACAATGGCGATATTCTTGTTTTTCCAATCAAAGGAGCTGTATACCCCTTCCGCAGCGCGGTACATAAGCACCTTGCTTTCGGTAAAATTATCTATAGTATACTTGTCGCTTTTCCTCATTTGTTCTACGGAAACAGCATTTAAAAATTCAATACTGTCAACACAAGGCTTCATAATAAGCACCGCCCATTCAAATAATACGCCTTTGATTATATCAAAAAAACTTAGAACTTACAACGGTTTTATTTACAAAACGCAAAAAAAGTGATAGAATCATACTGCAAACATAAAGAAACGGAGTGCGTTTTATGCAAATAACCTGCCTGATCGAAAACACAAGCAACGATACCGCCCTCTCGCCCGAGCACGGATTATCTCTGTATATAGAGGCAAACGGAAAGAAAATACTGTTTGACATGGGACAAACCGACTCTTATATAAAAAATGCGAAAAAAATCGGCATCGATCTTTCGGCAGTCGATACCGCCATTCTTTCCCACGGTCACTACGACCACGGCGGGGGAATGGGTGCGTTTTTAAAAACAAATACAAAGGCGAGAATATATTTAAGCCAATATGCCTTTCTTCCCCACTACAACAGCGAAGTAAAATACATCGGACTTGACTGCAACTTAAAGAATAACGACAGACTTAATTATACGAATGATGTATGCAAGCTTTCCGACGGCTTTACACTGTATTCCTGCAATCAAAACACAAGAAAACACCGTGTATCCACCGTCGGTATGACTGAGGAAAGAGACGGTATGCTCTGCCCCGACGAATTTCTGCACGAGCAGTACCTTCTTATAGAGGAGAACGGCAAAAGAGTGGTTATAAGCGGTTGCTCACACAAGGGTATACTCGATATAGTAAGCTGGTTTCAGCCCGACGTGCTGATCGGAGGCTTTCACTTTTCAAAATTCCCGCTCGACGAAAAGCTGACCGAATACGCAAGACGGCTAAACACCTATGACACTGTATACTACACATGCCATTGCACGGGAACAGAACAGTACAGGTTTATGAAGCCGCATATCAGATCGCTTAATTACTTATCCACGGGAGACAGTATAACAATATAAAAATGAGTATGGAATTGTTCCATACTCATTTTTTGTATAAGCTTTATTTTCCGACTACACTTTCTGCAAATCTAACGCCGTCCATGGCATCCTTTGCGTAGCCGTCAGCCCCGATCTTTTCGGCATAGTCACGTGTAAGCACGGCTCCGCCTACGATTATCTTGCAGAAGGGTGCTTTTTCTCTGAGCAGTTTTATGGTCTCCTCCATAGCGGGAACGGTAGTCGTCATAAGAGCGGACAGTCCCACCATAGGAGCTTTTGTTTCGAGGACCTTGTCTGCGATTGCCGTCGGCGGGACGTCTTTTCCGAGGTCAATAACGTTAAATCCGTAGTTTTCAAGGAGCAATTTCACGATATTTTTGCCGATATCGTGTATATCGCCGTAGACGGTAGCCAACACAAAAGACCCTCTGTTTGAAGCCTTCTGTCCGCCCGCCATAAACGCTTTAACCTCTTCAAAGGCACATTTTGCCGCCTCGGCACTCATAAGAAGCTGCGGCAAATACACTTTTTTTTCTTCAAAGCCCTTTCCCACAGTGTTGAGTGCGGGAATGATCTCATCATTTACAATTTCAAGCGGATCGGTATTACAAAGCATATCCCTTGTGATCTCCGACGCCCTTTCCTTGAAGCCCTTTATGACCGCTTTTTTCAATTCCGAGCCATATTCCTCACTCGACCTTTCCCCGCCGGGAGCAGGCAGAATGACACCGACAGCAAAGCTGTCTGCTTTTGCAATATAATCGGCGCAGTTTTCGTCAAGACCGTTCAGCGCACGGAATGCATAGTAGGTCTTCATCATTTCGGAGGAATACGGATTCATTATCGCGGCGGAAAGACCGCTGTTCAGACACATAGCAAAGAAAACGCTGTTAATGGCATCTCTGTTCGGAAGACCGAAAGATACGTTCGAAACACCGAGCGAGGTATGACAACCAAGCTCGTTCTTGATCCGCCTTACGGCATCTGCCGTTTCAGATGCTGCCTTATTGTCTGCACTTACAGTCAATGCCAAGGGATCAAAGATTATATCCTTTTTGCTTATTCCGTATTCGGCAGCCCTGTCTAATATCTTACGTGCAATAGCAAGTCGTCCCTCCGAGGTCGACGGAATACCGCTCTCGTCGAGAGTCAATGCGACCACAAGACCGCCGTATTTTTTCACAAGCGGAAAGACCTTGTCCATGCTTTCGGATTTGCCGTTCACCGAATTGATCATAGCCTTGCCGTTGTAGCGTCGGAGTGCCCCTTCCATAGCAACGGCATCTGCGGTATCAATCTGGAGCGGCAGATCTGTCACCGTCTGCAGCTCGCAAACGGCTTTTTTCAAAACCTCCGCCTCGTCGATTTCCGGCAGACCGACGTTTACGTCGAGGACGTGAACCCCCTTTTCCTGCTGATTTACACCCTCGTTCAAAATATAATCCATATCGTTTTCAAGCAATGCTGCCTTAAAACGCTTTTTACCTGTAGGATTGATCCTTTCTCCTATCAGTATGGGAGAATCGCCAAACTTTACCGCGTGACTGTATGAGGATACGACAGTAAGATTTTTATCGGTAAGAGGAACGGGAGTAAACCCTTCTGTTTTTTCGTTCAAAAGCTTAATGTATTCGGGCGTTGTTCCGCAACAACCGCCCATCACCCTGACACCTGATTTCACAAGATCTGCGACCTCGTCTGAAAACTCGTCGGGTGTTATGTCAAACACAGTCTTGCCTTCGACCACCTTGGGCAGACCTGCGTTTGGCTTTAAAACGACAGGCACGGACGCATTTTCGATAAGGCTCAGCGCAACACCCCGAAGCTGCTTCGGACCGAGCGAGCAGTTAGCCCCGATCGCATCTGCCCCCATACCCTCAAGAAGAGCAACCATCGCCATAGGATCAGCACCCGTCATAAGCTTGCCGTCCTCGCCGTAGGCATTGGATACAATTACAGGCAGTTCGCTGTTTTCTTTGGCAGCAAGAAGTGCAGCCTTCGTCTCGTAGCTGTCGTTCATCGTTTCGATTATAATGAGGTCGACACCGTATTTTACACCTAATTTAACAGTTTTTGCAAATACCGACACCGCGTCCTCAAAATCGAGATCGCCGAGCGGTTTAAGCAGCTTTCCCGAAGGCCCGATATCGAGAGCCACAAACTTTTCTTTTTGCGAAACACTGCATCTCGCCGCACTTCTTGCGTTGGAAACAGCCGCTTTGATTATGGAATCAAGCTCCTCCTCGGAAAACTTCAGAATGTTTGCTCCGAAGGTATTTGTAGACACAACGTTGCTTCCGGCATCGTAGTAGCTTTTATGTATTTCGGTTATAATATCGGGGTGGGTAATGTTCCACTTTTCGGGATGCTCTCCCGGCTTAAGACCGCGCGATTGAAGCAACGTACCCATACCGCCGTCAAGGCAGACGATATTATCTTTTAAAAAACGGAAAAAATCCATATTTTCACCTCTGAAATGGTATCTCGTTTATTTATGTATTCCCACAAAAGCCGTAACCGATTTTGTAGGTGACATAAGCAGACTTTCATTCAGCGAAAGTCCGATTTTTTTACAGTCAAGAAGAGAGAATATATCTCTCTGTACAGCCAATGGCAAGTCACCGTAGCCCGGACTGAATCGCGGCTTCAGTGTGCCACCGTACTCTTCTCCGATTTTCCGGCAAAAGGCATCGCAAAGTGACTCGATCCTTTCAGCCCCGATAGCCTGATACATCACTGCCTCCGACGGTGCTATTCTGCTGTATTTCATAATAAGCCGGTCTATTCCGACCCCAACCGTCGCACCGAAGATAACAGCCTTGTCGCAATCGGCTAAATTTTTTGAAAGATCGGCTGATTCGATCTTCATTCCACCGAGATCGCAAACATTGCCAATAATCTTCAAGTCAAAAACACCAAAGCAAACTTTACCTGCAAAGCAGCTCCTTGATCTTTCGATACACTTATCCAAAAGCGCATCTATTGACTCACTCGTGTTCAAGCATCCGGCATAGCGGAGTATCTCCTTGCGCGAAAAATCCGGAAGAATAACAGACTCAGTTAAGATAACGCTCATTTACCCAAAATATCCGAGAGATTGCTTTGAATCTTCTCTGCAACGTCAGGCTTGTTCATCGAATAAACGTGAACGTTTGTTATACCGTTTGCATAAAGATCGATTATTTGATCTGTCGCATAGGCAATACCCGCCTGTTTCATTGCAAGCGGATCGTGACCAAACTTGTCCACGATGCTCTTGAAGCGCTGAGGCATAAAGCTACCCGAAAGCTTGATCGCCCTTTCGACCTGATTTGCGTTAGTTATGGGCATAATACCGGGAATTATGGGCACTGTGATCCCTGCCTCGCGTATTTTATAAAGGAAATTATAGAGCAGATTGTTGTCAAAAAACATTTGCGTAGTAAGAAAATCACAGCCTGCATCCACCTTTTCCTTTAGGTATTTGATGTCGTCCGCTTGATTCTCACTTTCGGGATGGACCTCCGGATAGCAAGCCCCTCCGAGGCAAAAATCGGGATCTGCCTCCTTCAATTCTCTTACAAGATCGATCGCGTGCTTGTAGTCCCATTTACTTCTGTCAGCATTTTCGAGTCCCGAAGGGATATCGCCGCGAAGCGCCATAATATTAGTGATACCTGCTTCCTTGATATCGGCAATTCTTTCCTTTACCGTTTCTTTTGTGGAAGAAACGCAGGTAAGATGCGCTAAGGTAGGAACACCGTACAATTCTTTTATATTCTTTGCAATATCCAAAGTGTATCTGCTTGTACCTCCGCCCGCTCCGTAGGTAACACTCATAAACGAGGGCCTGAGCTTTGCGATCTCCTCTGTGGCAACCTTTACACTCTCAAAACTCGTTTCGGTCTTCGGAGGAAACACCTCGAAGGAAAGCATCATTTTATTCTGTGTAAGCAGATCAATAATCTTCATAACACTACCTCTTATATATAGATATATATTAATTATACACCTATAGACAAAAAAGTGTCAAGATTATTTATATTTTTTCTTCCGTCTTTCCTTCCGAAAACAGAGTTTTCAAAACAATAACGAGAACAGGAAAGGATATCATCCCGAGAAAGCCGCAAAGATTAAGTCCTATATACATTGAAAACAGCGTCATCAATGGATGCAGACCAATGCTTTTTCCGATTATCTTGGGTTCAAGTATCTCTCTGACAACGCTTACAACGGCAAATATGATAAGAAGCCCGAAGCCCTCGTAATATGCCCCCGCGACAAGCTTGATCACCGCCCAGGGAATAAGCACTGTTCCTACCCCGATCACCGGCAATACGTCAAGCAGCGCTATGATCAATGCGACTGTAAAGGCATAATCTGTCTTAAGTATCGCAAGCCCCGCGTAAAGTTGTAAAAAAGTAATACCGATCGTAAGCAAATATCCTTTCAAGATCCTTTTCCCCGCAAGTTTAAGCTTTACTCTCGTTTTTGTGATCTGCGACTTTGCCTTTTCGGGCAGTTTGCCCATAACAAACGAATTGATCTCTTCGTAATCGGCACAAAAATAATAGGAAGCCATAATAAGCACTAATGACACAAAAAGCAGATTTGGGATCAAAGAGATCATGCGGGTAAGCATTTCCGGGATATTGGAAGTAAAGCCCGAAAACATATCCTTAGCCATATTCCCGAAGCTTTTGAGCATCTCCTCCTCGCTTCCAAAGGTCTTTAGAAACGGAATCTTGCTTAAAAACTTATTCAGAAGATTCATAATATTCCCCGACCATTTGTCTGCGTTATCGTTCACAGTCTTAACAATTCCGCTGAACTCGTATATCAGCTTATCCATAATATAAAAAAGTACCACGCCGATGAGAGCAAGAAGCAATATAACGAGAATAACACTGACGACCTTTTTTGAAATACCCATGCGTTTTGATATCGTCTCTGCGATCGGTCGGATCATCAAGGCGACCAGCCAGGCGATTATAAACGGCAAAAGAAGATCAAGCAGATACTTGAAAAAAACATAGATCAAAACTATCCCCAAAACCGCATAAAAAGCCAATACAAGTATTCTTTTGTAACCGTCCTCGGGCAAAAATCGCATATAACATCCTCCTTTTTTCGGGTACTGTTTTTTTACATTTTACTATAGTATATAAAAAAAGAGGACGTTCCATTCGAGAAACGTCCCAAAATATGCATATTTTTTAATTCCGGATAATCAGACTTGTCAGTTTTGTGAAAAGACTTCCTTCATACCGTCGTTCATATATATTTGACCGCCCTCCACAATAAGGTATTTCACATCCTCCGACAGGCCGAATTTTTCTTCGGCAAGAGTATGTCCCATAACCATGAATGCAGTTGACAGCGCGTCACATTCCGCTCCGCTGTCGGATATGACTACAGCGCACTGAACACCGTTGTTTACGGGCACCCCCGTTTTCGTATCTATAATATGATTATATTTTTTGCCCTCTATCTCGTAGAATCTTTCGTAGTCGCCCGAAACCGAAATAAAGCCGTCAAAAAGAGTAAGGTATCCCATAATGCTTTGAGGATCATTAGGGTCTTTAAGCGCAATTTTCCAAGGATTTCCGTCGGGATTCTTGCCGAATACGCCTATGCTGCTCGAAAAAGACACCATCCCCGAGACGATACCCTCTTCCTTCAAAAGTCCGACAAGCCTGTCGCAGGCATATCCCTTTGCTATACCTCCGAATTCAAGCTTTGTGTTTTCATTTTTCTTTTCAAGAAAACGGTTTTCTTTCAGTTCTGACGGCACAACGCTTTCAATCGCCAAAGCTATTTCGCCCTCTGTCGGGTAAGCCTCGCTGTTGCTCCAAAGTTCGGTCAGACCGCCCGAATACACCGAAAATGCACCGTCGCATCTTTCCGAAACCGCTTCACCGATTTCGATCACGTCTTCTAAGGTTGAATTGATGATACTTCCGTTTTCGGACAAATTGAAAGTGGCAGTCAGCCCTCCCCCATTATGCCTCGAAAGATCGGAGTCAAGCTCGGCAAGAAGATTTTTACACTTGTCAAAGCACTCGCTTTTACCCGAATCTATCTTGACCGATACAACCGTGTCCATATAGAAATACGTCTTCTCTGTATAAGTGTTACCTCCGCAGGCAGTAAGCAACATACACAGAATCACACATAAAACAAATAATATTTTTTTCATATTCTCTTCTCCGCAAAACGACCAAAGGCAACAGCCAATAGACCGGTAATAATCCCCGTCGCTATCGATACGGGCAAAAGCCATTCCATATACCAAAATATCGCCGTATCCTTAAATATCACCGAAGCGGTTGCAACTTGGCCAAAATTATGCAAGGCTGCACAGGCGACCGATATGCCGATAAAACCGATTTTTTCCTTAATGATATACTTCGCAAAAAGCAGAAAACAAAATGCAAACAGTCCCCCGACAAGAGAAAACACAAATGACATGGGAGTACCGAAAAGCATAGCAGTAAGCAGGCTTTTTAACAGTGTTATGATAAAAGCATCGACCGTGCCGAGATAATACAGCGCAAGCATCACACAGACGTTTGCAAGACCGAGCTTAAAGCCGGGAATGGGCAACAGAAAATTCAAGGGAACAAGGCTCTCCATATAAGAAAACATAAGGGAAAGCACCACAAATAATCCGCCGAAAGCCACTCTTTTAGCCGAGGATGAAGTCATAGTCATTCTCCCCCTCCCCTGCTATTTTGATATACACCTTTGACGGAGCGCAAACTACAATTTCGCCTTTCTTTCCGATCTTTCCGCTTAATACACAGTTCTTTTCCGGACAGTCGGAATTATCTATGTATGCCTTTTTATCCTTGATCACAACAGTAAGAGTGATTCCTTCGTTCTCGATAACCAGAGTTCTGTCAATGTCGAGCGGATAAGAAGAAGATACCCCGTCAACCGAGATTACTACCGTATTTCCGTTTTCAAAACCAAAAAGGCGGAAGCAAAAAACTCCCGCCGTGATCAGCAGTAATAAAAGAATAACAATAACGTCTCCGATTTTGATCTTCTTCATAAAGCATTCCTTGGATTTGATTTGGGTTCAACACAAAAAGTATACACTTTTTATACTTTTATGTCAATAACTATTTGCTATTCACTTGCCAATATAGCATTGTATACCTGCGCTAAAATGTTCCAGGTGGTCGATGTCACCACTCCCGTGGGAGTGATCTCAAACAGACTTTGAAAAATCTTTACGGCATCCTCGGTTTGTCGGTCAAACTCCCCCGTCACCAAAACACTTCGCATTTTCGGATAAGCATCCGCCACTTTGTTGAGATATTGCTGTAAATATCTAACATCTCTCCCCACACTTCCCAACACAAGCATACTTCCGCCGTATGGCACCGCTTTCTCGGAAAAGGCACTTGGCGGAAGGACTGAAAACAAATCATTATACACTCCCTGTAATACTCCAAAAACCTCTTGTGTTACGATCCCGTTCGGTTCAAAGCCGAATATATTTTGAAATGCTGTCACAGACTGATAGGTTTTTTCTCCGTATACTCCGACCACTTGAGGTGGAGGTACCCTATCGTCAAAGCTTGAAACAAAAAGCAAATAATACTGCAATAGTTTGACCTGGTTTCCCACGTCTCCATACTTCAAAATTGCTCTAAGTTGCGGTGTTATCCCCTCGAATTGAGTTTCGTATACAACAAGCTGATTAAGCCGACGTATACTGTCAATAACGTACAGCAACTTATAATACGTATTTTTTTCTATGCTTCCGCTTATGGGAAGATCAAATATTCTTTGAAACTCTTTTACCGATTCGGATGTATTATTATTGTAAAAACCGTTTGCATTTTCAATAAACGGAATAGTGGGATAATTTGCAGATATCCTGTTCAATGCTATTTGCAGACCGCTGACGTTTCCTCCTCTCTGTCCCTCATACATCGGATAACCGATCAAAAACTCATTTTCAAGGCCAAAAACCTCTGCATTCTTCTCTATTCTGATACTTCCTCCGAAGTAATACTCAAGTATCTCGGTATAATTTTTACCTGCATTCGCCAGCTCGATCGCCCCCTCGACCGATAACCCTCTGCAACGTTCCTTTGAGTAGCAAATAACTGCATCAAACGGAGTGTATTCATCTCCGATTGCTAAGTATTCATTAAAAATCATATCGACCGTTTCATTTATATTTCCGAATATCGTACTGTTATATTCGTAGTAGATATCATCGGAAGGATCATTTGTAATATCAAATGAATAGCCCATTTTGCGATATTTTTTTTGCGTGATGCGGTAAAGCGCGCGGCTGATATACGCATAGGTTATAGCATAAAGAGCATCTTTGGGAATATCGGGAGAGACGGCCAAAGACACGACCGTCTTTATGTATTCCGGAAAAGAAACAGTGACGTTTTCTGACATTTCGTCAAGACTGCCGAGGTGTACAGTAACGTATGCAGGCACATCTGCAACAGAAATATTACCGGTCATCATTATCACCCTTCGTCTCTCGGAAAGAGGTTTACGTTTTGCAATGTAGTGATCTTCCCGACGATCGGAATATCATTGTATTCCTTTTCATAAAAGCCATCGGCATAGACCTTCATACTGTAAATATCCCCTGCCGAAAGAGGGATAGTATCCGTTTTTCCATCAGCATCAGTAAAAAACTCACCAAAAAAGCTCCCGTTTTTTTCAAGAACGATACGGCTGTCCCCGACAGGAGAAGCTCCGTTTGCAAATCTCACGTTTACTGTCAAATATCCGATAGGCAATCTGTTCATCCTTCTGCTCCTCATAAAAAATATTATTTCTTTATATTATATGAGCAAAAGTTTAAAATGTGACGTAAAAAAACCGCAGAATTTCTGCGGTTTTTAAAATATTCAAAAATAGAATTCAGACCCCTGATCAGTTCTTCTTGAAAAGTGTAAGAATATCGTTGAAATCGCTGTCGGAGATAACGTCTCCGTTGGAAGGCTCTGCCTCTGCGTTTGCATCAACGTATTCGTTTGTGAAAAGTCCGTTGTTTGCATTGTTGTCCATTACGGGAGCATTGTAAACGGGTGCATTGTATGCGGGAGCCGCTTCTGCCATAGGTGCATTTTCAATTGGCTTGGGAGCAATGTACGCATCCTGCTGATGAGCAACCTTCTTTGCTGACTCAAAGCCGGTAGCAATAACGGTAACCTTCATCTCGTCCTCAAGGCTTGTATCGAATGCAGCACCCCAGATGATCTGTGCGTCGGGATGAGCTTCCTTCTGAATCATACTTGCGGCAACGTCGACCTCGTCGAGACCAATGTCGGGAGATGCTGTAATATTAACGATAATACCTCTTGCACCCTTGATAGAGGTTTCGAGCAAGGGGCTGGAGATAGCGAGCATAGCAGCCTGCTCTGCCTTATCCTTACCTGTAGCCTGACCAACACCCATGTGTGCGTTGCCTGCATTAGACATAATAGCGGTAACGTCAGCGAAGTCAAGGTTTACAAGACCGGTAACGTTAATAAGCTCAGAAATACTCTGTACACCCTGTCTCAATACGTCGTCTGCAACGATGAAGGCATTGAGAAGTGTAAGTCTGGTTTCAGAAACCTGCTTCAGACGCTCGTTGGGGATAACAACGAGAGAGTCAACGCAAGCACCAAGCTTTGCGATACCTTCCTCTGCAAGCTCCATTCTTTTTTTACCCTCGAAAAGGAAGGGCTTTGTAACTATACCGACAGTAAGGATACCCATATCCTTAGCGATCTTTGCAACAACGGGAGCCGCACCGGTACCGGTACCACCGCCCATACCTGTGGTGATGAACACCATATCTGTTCCGCGGAGAACGTTTGCGATCTCCTCTGCGCTTTCCTCAGCCGCGCGAGTACCGATCTCGGGATTAGCGCCGGCACCTCTGCCTCTGGTAAGCTTTTCACCGATTACGATCTTGTGAGCCGCACCGGAATTTTCAAGAACCTGTTTATCTGTATTTACTGCAATGAATTCAACGCCTCTTACGCCTGCTTCGATCATACGGTTTACAGCATTTGTACCGCCGCCGCCGACACCTACAACCTTAATTATAACGCCGTTGCTGTTTGCTTCTTCAAACTCGAATGCCATTTTTCTTCCTCCTATATATTATAAATCCGATATTATTTACATAATTTATTTTTAAAAATGCGCAAAAATAGCCTATATATAAATAATGATAATACTTTTCGTCTTGATTAGCAAGAACTTTTTAAATTATTCACGATATATTTACAAATTCGCCGTCTTATTTTGCTTAATTTTTGTTAATTTTCCAAAATTACCGATCCTACGGTAATATCGTGAGCGTCGACCTCACCTCTCTGATGAGGCTCGAAAGTATCGATCATAAGTCCCGCGAAGGTAAGCTTCATTTCCGTCTCCGTATTGTCTCCAAGATATATCTTGAATCTGTCTTCATAGTATACGTATATATTATACCGCCTGCTAAGATCGATCGATGTAATATTTGCTCTTCTCTCGTGTACGTTTACACTCTGTATAAAGCTGTCGATATATTCAAATGTTATGTCTTTATTAAATCCGATATATTCACCGACTATTACGCTTTTTATGTCGGCAAACATTATGCGTATGAGTCCCAATTCCTCTGTCGGAAGCTCCTCTGTTCTTTCGAGCACTCGCAAGGTATCCGACAGGATGTAATATTCGCCGCATATCTCCGTATAGTAAGCAGGAATATCCTCGGTTATTCTGAAGGTCAAAGTCGAAGGCAACGTTCTTCTGATCACAACGTCGCTTACGTAGGGATACTCCGCGATGATCAGACTTTTCGCCTCAGGCTTGCTTATTGAATACATATTCTGACCGACGGTGATTCCGCTTACTTCCACTATCTGTTCCGACGTATAGCGTTCGTTCCCCTTGACCTCAATGCTTTCGATCTTCAAAAACAGTGCCATACACACTATTATAAAAACAAAACACAATACGATAGTGAGAAGTATATAATTAATTCGTCGAAAGAACTTCTTATGCCGTTTTTTCGCCTTCATCCTCTCAAGGGTATCTCGGTTTATTATCTCGGCATTAGATACGTTCGGGTCATTATATAACTCTTTGTCCATATCCGATTCCTTTATTTTTTAGTTTCAACAAGCTGCTTTACTCCGTTATAAATAAGCTCGTTTGTATTTTCAACGGCAAATGTGCCGATGTTTTTCTTCATTTCCGCAAGGCGTTTTTCATCAAATATCAAGTCCTCGACGGCCTTGACCATTACACCCTCGTCGAGGTTCTTTTCCTCGAAAACAACAGCCGCGTTTTTCTTTTCCAGCTCCACTGCGTTCTTATACTGGTGATTGTCGGTAACGTTTGGTGATGGAATAAGAATGCAGGGCTTGTTCATCATTGCAAGCTCGGAAAGAGTCATTGCTCCCGCCCTTGAAACAACAAGATCTGCCGCCGCCATTTTAGTCGGCATATCGTATATATATTCCACAAGCTGCAGGTTTTTGTATTGTTCAAGTCCGTATTCCTTGAAGGTGTTTTGTGCGGTTTCCTTTTCAATAGCTCCGGATGCATGAATGTGCAACACCTCGGGATGCTTTGATGAAAAGTCTCTCATCACCTTCAGCATCTCGCTGTTTACACGCATAGCTCCCAAACTTCCGCCGTATGAAAGTATAAGCTTTTTATAATCGCCCTTTACGTTAGAAATATCGGCATTATCAATATTGAAACCGCCGATGAGAGGATTTCCCACTCTTTTTGCCTTTTCGGGACATTTCAGCTTATTAATCGTCGCCTCAAAATTTGTATAAACGATATCAACGTATTTTTCAAGCATTTTGACAGCAACTCCGGGAATTGCATTTGATTCGTGCAAAACAGTAGGTATTCCCATCGATGCCGCCGCCTTTACCACAGGCCAACAGACGTAACCGCCCGTTCCGATAACGACGTCGGGACGAAACTTCTTCACAAGCTTTTTCGCCTTAAAAACCGATGTAAAAGCCAAATATGCCGTCTTAATATTGGAAAGACTGAGTTTTCTTTTAAGTCCCTGTATTTCGACGTGATAAACCTCATAACCGAATTTGGGAACAAGCTTGTTTTCTATTCCGCGACTTGTGCCGACAAAAGCGATCACACTGTCCTTTTCCTTTTCGCGTATTGTATTGGCGATGGCAATTGCGGGATTAACGTGTCCGCCCGTTCCTCCGCCCGTCATAAGAACTCTCACTGATACTGCCTCCCCTTGGCGATCTTTATAACTAATCGTTTACTCTTATATGAGAAAATCTCGAAATCGAAAGAATGATACCCATTTCAAGCAAGAGCATCATTAACGATGAGCCGCCGTAGCTGAAAAACGGCAATGAAATACCGGTATTGGGTATGGTATTTGTTACAACGGCAATGTTAAGCACCGCCTGAATGGCGACCTTCGACACGATACCGACGACAACCAACTTTGAGAAAGAGTCGGGTGCTCTGTTTGCTATAACAAGTCCGCGCCAAATAAACACACCGAAAAGGAAGATCGTACCGACTGCACCAACAAATCCCAATTCCTCGGCAATAATTGCAAATATAAAGTCATTCTGCGGCTGTGATACAAACATGTGCTTTTGCAAGCTGTTTCCGAGTCCGACACCGAAGAAACCTCCGGAACCTACCGCATTAAGTCCCTGGATCGTCTGCCAGGTCTCCGACTGACTTGAATAATTTTCGGGATTGAGCCATATATCAAGTCTTCCTCTGGCATAAGGAACAAGCATAATAACGCCGAGAAGCAGGGTCGCAAATGCTCCGCCTGAGCCAAGCAACCACTTGAGCTGTCCGCCCGCGGTGAATATCACGCAGGTACCGATCAGGAATAAAATTATTACGCCCGAAAAGTGCTTCTCGAGAGCGACCATAATACACACTATGATAACCAAAGCATAAGGAAATGCAAGTCTTCTTACAACGGGCTCATACTTAAATGTCTGTCTGTCCAGCAGCTTTTCGTTTTCGGAAAAGTATTTTGCAAGCATCAAAACTATACCGAGCTTCATAAACTCGGAGGGCTGGATACCAAAGCTGGTACCCGGAATATATATCCATCTCTGCGCTTCGCCCTCGGCAGTACCGTACAAAAGAACGACACCGAGCAGGATCATTACGATCGTAAAATAAAGCTTTGTATATTTCTTTATCGTTCTGTAGTCAATGAAGTTTGCCACCACAAACATACCGACAACACCTGCCGCCACAAAGAAAAGCTGCTTCTCAATGAAGTAATAGCTTGATCCCTTGGATGCAAGTGCATAAGCATAGCTGGCACTGAATACCATGACCGACCCGAAGCATATCATAACGATAACAAGTATCAAAAAGGTTCTGTCCATATCACCCTTGATTCGAACGATATCGTTATCCTTTACTATGTCTTTTTTTATTGTCGGCTTCTTTTTTTCGGGCAGGAGCTTTCTACTCTTTTTCGGCTCCTTTGTCTCCATTTTAGGCTGAACATTTTTGTTCATATTATACTAATCCCCAATATGCTATAAAACTGAATATTGCAGTAACAAGGCTGAAGACACCAACTATCTTCAGTTCGCTCCATCCGCACATTTCAAAGTGGTGATGAATGGGGCTCATTTTGAATATTCTCTTTCCCGTAAGCTTGAAAGATGCGACCTGAAGCATTACCGAAAGAGTCTCTAAAATATACACAATACCCGCGATCACGATGATAAGCGGCTGATTTATAAGAAAAGCAAGACCCACCGCGATACCGCCGAGGAAGAGGGAGCCTGTATCTCCCATAAACACTCTTGCGGGATAGAAATTGTATACCAAAAAACCGACACAGGAGCCGATCGTAAGGGCAGAAAGGATGGCGGTGTCTTCGAGGCTGTAAGTAAATGCGATCACAGCAAAGAACGCACTGACGATCGCCGTAATGCTTGCCGCCAAGCCGTCGATTCCGTCTGTGAGGTTAACGCTGTTTACAACGCCTGTTATAAGAATTACAGCAAACACATAGTAGAAAATTCCGAGGTCAAGTCCGCTGTCTATAAAAGGAAAATAAAGAACGGTCGTAAGGTTTCCCTTCCACGACATGAAGAAAAGATATATGCCCGCCGCAATAAGCTGAAGCAAATATTTCTGACCTGCGGAAAGTCCCTCGTTCTGCTTTTTGAAAAACTTTGCATAGTCATCTATAAAGCCGATTGCTCCGCAGAGGAGTGCAAAGCCAAACGTGATACAGAGACGCCATACGTTGGCATTTTCATTTCTTACCAAAATGATAACGAGCATCACTATAAATACGACTGTCGCCGAAATTATAAATCCGAGACCGCCCATTGTGGGGGTTCCCTCTTTTGATTTATGCCATCTCGGACCGATGTCGAGAATTTTCTGTCCCATCTTTACGCTTTTGAGAATAGGGATAAGAATACGCTCCGCAATAACCGTCAGCACCAAAGTGGCAACGAAAGCGATAATAAAATACAAATACATTTTTATCCCCCTTATTTCACAAGCAGCTCAATAACCTTTTCAAGCGCAACAGCTCTGCTCGCCTTAAAAAGAACTATGTCGCCCTTTTTCAGATCGTTTTTCAGTATTTCAGCCAAGCCCTCGGGCTCGAGGATCTTATTATAACCAATGATCGCCTCTTCGTCCAGTCCCTCTTCGAGCGCACCTACTGCTATTTCGAGTGCGGAGTCACCGTACGTGTAAAGTCGGTCTATCTTTAATTCTGCGGCATATCTGCCCACCGACTTATGAAGCTCATCAGACGTCTTACCAAGCTCTCTCATCTCGCCGAGGACAGCAACGGTTCTCCTTTCCTTGCCCAATTCGGCAAGCACGGAAAGTGACGCCTTCATCGATTCGGGACTTGCATTGTAGCAGTCCTCTATAACTGTATATCCGTTGTTGTCATAAATCTTCTGGCGCATACCCGAGGGGCGGTAGTTCAAAAGTCCTCTTCTGATCTCATCCGGCGAAAGACCCGCCAATCTGCCTACGGAAAATGCCGCCATAGCGTTATAAACATTATGAACACCGACAGTCGGAAGGGCGATATTTTTATGTATCTCGTCTTTATAACGCATATCAAAATACGTTTTGTCGCCATCGTTTCTGACGTTATAACCGAAGACGTCTGCGTCTTCATTTTTTATACCGAAGCTTATGCTGTTTTTAAAGGTCTCTCTCCTGTCCCAAAGAAGCGGCTCGTCACCGTTGTAAACAAGTGTACCATTTTCCCGCAGTCCTTCTGTTATCTCAAGCTTTGCCTTTGCTATGTTTTCTCTGCTGCCCAAGGCCTCAAGATGAGCGGTTCCTATATTTGTGATGACTGCGGCATCCGGACGGGCAATGTTTGTCAGAAGTGATATTTCTCCGAGAGCACTCATACCCATTTCGGTTACGACAGCCTTATGCATACTGCTGAGTGCAGCAAGAGTAAGGCTTATTCCATAAACGGTATTAAAGTTTCCGCCGCTTTTATGTGTGGGATATTTTTCCGCAAGAACATAAGAAATAAATTCCTTCGTAGTAGTCTTACCTACACTTCCCGTTACACCTACGGTAAATGGACCGAATCTTTCACGGCAAGACGTCGCAATATCGGATATCGCCTTGACAGTATCCTCAACAAGAATATAATTCCCCTCAAAGCCATCGGGCAATTCTTCGCACATTACACAAACTGCACCATTCTTGACAGCACTGTCTATGTATTTGTGGCCGTCGGTATTTTCCCCCCTGACCGCCACAAATAAAGTGCAATCTTCAACCTCTCGCGAATCGATGGAGATACTCTTGATATCGACATTACAGTTCGTTTTTCCAAAGCAAAGCTCTGCCAATATTCTACTGTCATACTTTTCCGATAGTCCGATGATCATTTTTTTCTAACCCTCTTATCAACCGCATTTGCGGCAATTTCTTTTTCGTTAAAATAACTTTTCCCAAAAGGTCCAATCTCATAGTCCTCGTGCCCCTTGCCGGCGAGAAGGATTATATCGTTCTCCTTTGCATTTGCTATGGCACATTCAATCGCACATCTTCTGTCCTCGATCACTTTGTAGGGCCGTTCCTTGTCGATTCCCTTCAGGATCTCGCAAATAATATCTTCGCGCTTTTCCGTACGGCAGTTGTCCGACGTTACGATCACAAAATCGGCAAGTCTTGAAGCTGTCTGCCCCATAAGCCTGCGTTTCGATCTGTCTCTGTCACCGCCGCAACCAAAAACAAGTGTTATTTTCTGTTTTTTGCTTTTAAAAGCCCTTATGCATTCAAGCACCTTTTGCAATGCATCGGGTGTATGCGCATAATCGATATAAACCTCAAACGGTACGTCTTTAAAATCAAGCCTTTCGAGCCTTCCTCTAACATTTTCAACCGATCGAATCCCCGCTTCTATTGCTCCGTGATCGACCCCGTCTGCAAATGCCAGCGATGCCACCGCAAGCGTATTGTAAACATTAAAACGTCCGCACAGATGCGATTTTATCATTAAAGGAAATGTCGGTGTCAAAAGGTCGTATTCAAAACCTTTTGTGCCGTGGGAAATAAAATTTTCAACACAAAAATCTGCGTTTTTATCGGTTACTGAATAAGTAAGACTCCGTCCCGTCGACATTTCTTTAACCTTGCCGCAATAGCTGTCATCAAGGTTAAAGAGGCCTATCTCGCAGTTTTTGAAAAGCTTTGCCTTAGCCGCTGCATACTCGTTCATATTTTTATGAAAATCCAAATGCTCTTCCGTAAGATTTGTAAACAGGCCGCATCGGAATTTTACACCGTACAGCTTATCAAGAAAGAGTGCGTGGGACGATGCTTCCATTATTACTGTGGTCATTCCCGTGTCAAAGGCCTTCTTCAGCATCGGGAAAAAATCCTCGGGGTCGGGAGTGGTAAGTCCGCCGTCAAGCGTTCCTACTGTTTTTACGTTTTCTCCGGACTTAGCGTAAACGGCAGAAAGAAGCTGACAAGTAGATGTTTTTCCGTTTGTACCGGTAACACCTAACATTTTCAGCTGTCTTTCGGGATTTCCATACGCCGCAGCGCACATTAGTGCCAAGGCACTTCGGGTGTTTTCCACGCGAATATAGGGCAATCCTGTATTTACTATACCGAGCGTGAGCTGCTCGATCACCAAAAGAGAAGCTCCCTTCTCCTTTGCCGCCGACGCCAAATCGTGACCGTCCCTGTGCATACCTCGTATACACACAAAGACGTACCCGCATTGTACCTCATCGGATCTGGAGGTTACCCCCCTGATCTCCATATCAAACCGTCTTACGTTTGTCTGTAAGACCTCGACGTTTTCAAGATAGTTATACAGTCTCAAAGCCGTATCCTCCGAACGTTAATTATTGTTTTTTAACATCCGTAATAGCTTTAAGACCCTTTTGTTTTTTAGTCAGTACCGTCAGTGTGTCTGAGCTGAATGGTTATCACACTTCCCTTGGGAACGATCGTGCCCTCCTTCAGCGACTGACTTACAACACGTGCGCCTACACCCTCTTCAAAGTTCAGTGCGCCGTCGACCTTTATGTTAAATCCTGCATTTACAAGTGTTCTGTTTGCAATGGTAGCAGGCTGACCTACAACGTTTGGCACAGTGATCTGTGTATTCTGCTCGGGAGTTGCATCACCGAGGTAGAACAAGACCTTACCGCTGCTCATAAGTATGGAGCTTCCGCCGGGAGGAACCTGTGAAACGACCGTGGGTCCCTGACCGATAAACTCATACTGGAGATGCTGGTTTTTGATGTTCATAGTCGTGCTTTCGACAGTCCAGCCGGTGTAGTCCCAAACCTGAACGTGTGCACGCTTTTGCTCTTCTTCGGTATACGAGCTTTCAATGCCCATATAAGGCAATACGTCCTCAAGAAGCTCCGAAATATACGGAGCCGCAACCATGCTTCCGTAGATCGTGCTTCCGAGAGGCTCGTCGCACACGATAAGCACGGCAATCTGCGGATCGTCTGCGGGCGCATAAGCGACGCAAGATCCTACGTAAAGATAAGAATTGCCATTGGGATCAAGAATATCTCTCTTCTGCGACGTACCCGTCTTTGCGGCTACCTTATAGCCCAAAACGTATGCATTCTTAGCACCGCCGTTACCCGATACACCCTCTTCAAGAATGGTGGAAATATAATCGGAAGTGCTTTCGCTTATTACCTGTCTCTTAATATTGGTCTCAAACGTCTCGACAATGTTTCCGTCAGAGTCGACGACCTTATCGAGCACGTGAGGAGTAACGACGTATCCGCCGTTTGCAACAGCCGCAATCGCTGTGATCTGCTGAATGGGCGTCGTCTTAAACGTCTGACCGAACGAATATACGGATAACTCGACAAGATTCAGTCCGTTTCTCTGTACAAAAAGACCGGAAGCCTCTCCTCTCATATCGATGCCCGTCTTTGAGGTATAACCGTATGACGAGAAATAATCGTAAAACCTTGACGATCCGATACGCTGACCGACCTGTACAAGTGTCGGGTTGCACGACTGCTGAAGCATCTCGGAGAAAACGTGGATTCCGTGTCCGCCTATCTTATGGCAGTGAATCGGATTGGGATATCCCTCAACACGGATGCTTCCCGTGCATCTGAACGTCTCTAAAGGATCAATAAGATTTTCTTCTATAGCCATCGATGCGGTAACTACCTTAAATGTAGAGCCCGGCTCATACAACCAGGAGACCGCCTTATTGTTCCATGATGAGAACAAAAGCTCGTTATATTTTTCCGTATACTCTGTGCTGTCTGTCGGATAACCCAGCTCCTCCAGTTGCTTCAAATACACTTCACTCAGCTTACCGGGGGAATTAAGGTCATACGTGGGATACTGTGCCATTGCGAGCACACCACCCGTATTAACGTCCATAACTATACCGGTTACACCGCCGCCCGAAACCGATTCCTCATAAGACAGCTTGATCTGCTTTTCAAGGAGCTGCTGTATACGCATATCTATTGTAGTTACAATATCATAACCGTTCTGCGCACTTATGTAGCTTTCGTATTTAAAGGGCATATCCATGCCGAGACCGTTCTTTGCTGTAATATATCTGCCGGGTGTACCTGTCAGATACTTATCATACTGAAGCTCAAGACCGTAGCTTCCGCCATCAGTTCCCATAAAACCGATCACGTTTGCGGCAAGCGAATCATACGGATAGTATCTCATCGTAGTCGCTTCAAGGTGGACCTGTTTGGACAGCTCATTTTCCTCGATGAAGGCACGCACCTTGTCGGCATCTGCCTTTTCTACGTTCCTTTTGACCGTTTCGTCCGCTCTGTTTTCTTTTAACGCTCTCTTAAAGATCGTATCGTAATCTACACCCAAAAGCTCGGAAAGATTACGGCAAATAAACTGCGCCTGAGTGGTATCAACGATATCGACGGGAGATATAAACACACGCCACACAGAAACGTTTGTTGCAAGCACGACGTTGTTTTTGTCTAATATCTCTCCCCTCTCCGCAGAGACCGTGTTCGTCCTTTGGACCTGGTTTGAAACGCTCTGTTGATACTCCTTGTGGTGTATTACCTGAAGCCAAAACAGTCTTATGACAAGCCCAACCCAAAGCACTATAAACACAAGCAACAAAGCAGTACTGCGCTTTTTTATATTTTTATCCAATTTGCTATACATATTTTCACCTCTTAAGCGCATCTTAGCTTTGCCCTACTTAACCAAAAGAGAGTAAAGAGTATATTCACAATACACCACTCTACCCTCATTCACGCAAAAACGCCTTACAATATAAATTTATTCAGCTTCAGTTTATATATTCCACAAACTTTCTGAAGTTTTCACCTATGGCACTCATAACCGTATTGATCAAACTGTCTTCTGTGGTTTCGGGCTCTTCGACCTCGATCTTATCTTCGTTTCCTATAACGACGTAATGCTTTTCGACCTCATCGGCCTTTACCATTCCAAGTTGATTCACAGCAGCATCCTCAATGACACGAAGGTCATTTTTGAGTTCGACATCAAGTCTTAAATCTTCTTCCACCTTTTTCAGTTCGGACAATTGGTTCTGAAGTGCCGAGATATCCTGGGTAAACTCATTGATCTGAGCCATGGTAAGCATCATGAACATGAACAGGACAGTGCAGATTACTGACACAAACACAACAGACGTCGGGAAAGGCATTGTCTTCTTTGCCTTAATTGTCCGAACCTTAGGTGATTCGTTCACAGCAGCAACGACTTTTACATTATTTGATTCAAGCGCATGGGATCTGACCGCGCTCTTCGTTTTTTCGACTTGTTTGGTGCTATTCTTTTCTTTTTCGGCAGGCTTCGCGTTTCTCTGAAGCTTTTTTGCCTTCTTTTCATTCTCCTCGTAAGACTTTTCGTAAGTCATTTACGTTTTCCCCCTAATATATTCCCTATTTCTATCCTCATATTCTTTTCGGATTCCCTAATTCCGAAAAGCTCTTACACTCTTTCCGCAACGCGAAGCTTCGCGCTTCTCGATCTCGGATTTTCCTCAAGCTCTCTCGCTGAGGGAAGTATCGGTTTTCTCGATACAAGCTTTAAAATCGGTTTTTTACCGCACATACACACCGGAAAATCGGGTGGGCAGGTGCAACCCTTTACCAATCCCGCAAACGTCTTTTTTACTATCCTGTCCTCAAGCGAGTGAAACGATATGACAGCCAATCTGCCGCCGACGTTCAGTCTCTCCGACGCCGCCGTCAAAGCAGGCTCGATGGCATCAAGCTCACCGTTTACCTCTATTCTGATCGCTTGGAACGTCCTCTTTGCGGGGTGAGGACCGTCGTTTCTTGCCTTTTGAGGAATGGCAGATTTAATTATCTCGGACAATTCTGCCGTGGTCTCTATTGGCTTCAAAAGCCTTGCTTCTTCAATGAAGCTTGCAATACGGGGAGCAAATCTTTCCTCGCCGTAATCAAATATTATCTGCTTAAGTCTTTCCTTCGAATAAGTATTGACAACCTCGTATGCAGTCAATGCATCCGATTTGTTCATCCTCATATCGAGGTGACCGTCGTTGTTGTAAGAAAAGCCTCGCTCCGCAGTATCGAGCTGATATGACGAAACGCCAAGATCGGCAATCACGCCGTCGACTCTTTCTATGCCTAAATTATCAAGTACACTGCCGAGGTTTCTGAAATTGTCTTTAACAAAGGTTACTCTGTCGGAAAAGCAACCAAGTCTTTTTCCTGCCGCTTCAAGAGCATCGTCGTCTCTGTCGAGACAAATATGCTTACCGCCCTCCGTCAGTCTTTTCGCTATTTCAAACGAGTGACCGCCGCCGCCCGTAGTAAGATCCACATACGTGCCATTCGGCTTTATATCAAGTCCGTCTATGCACTCGTTAAGCAATACGGAGTAGTGAGAAAACACGGTGCTCATTTAAAAACCGAGGGACATAAGCGTCTCTGCAAGTTCTTCGGAGTTCATATCATTTTCAGCGATCCACTTATCTTCATCCCAGATCTCAACGTGGTTACCCACGCCGATGACGTAAACGTTTTTGTCAAGTCCCGCATAAGCCTTGTGCCCTTGGGAAATAAGCACTCTTCCCTGACCGTCAAGCTTTGTCTTTATTGCGGATGCAAGGAGCGTTCTCTTGACACGTCTTGCCTTCATTTCGGGAAGCTGGTTGAGCTTTTCGGTAAATTCCTCCCAAGCTTCCTTGGGATAAACGGCGATACAGGTGTCAACGCCTTTAACAACAAAGACCTCTTCTCCAAGCTCCTCTCGCATATTCGCAGGAAGAAACATTCTGTTTTTCGGGTCTATCGAATGCTTGTATTCGCCCGTAAACATATATTCGCCGATCATTTACCTCACCTCCCGATCCTATCATTTTTATTATATACACAAGATAAAAAGCGGCAAAAAGGGTATAAAAAACGGATGTCCCGAAAGCAGCTTCGACCGATTCTCTCCATCTTACCTGTCAATCGGTTTACTTTCACACCACTTTACTGACATTTTGCTACACTTTACACCACCACTATTGTACACTATCTCCCTATATTTTTCAATAGTTTTTTGTATTTTTTTAGAACTTTATCATTTTAACAACTATCCGCCCACCCCGTTTGTACACCTTGCACAAACTTTTCTTTGTTTTGCCGAAAATCGCACCTTAAATCCGCTGCTTTTTCTCGGTTTTTGCCAATTTTTTTGCACAAAAAAAACCACCCGAAGCACTCTTCGGGCGGTTTCTGCCGTTTTTATATAATTCTCATCTGTCAAACAGTGCTTTTGATGTATTCGGCTACACCTTTTGGCACGTACGGAGTGATGTCTCTGCCGTACTTGATCATATCGCGTACAAACGTTGAGCTTATATGCTTATACTCAGAAGAAGCGGGAATAAATACAGTATCGACGTTTCCTATATCTCTGTTTATGCAAAACAGGTCGTGCTCATATTCGAAGTCAACTGTGTCTCTGACTCCCTTGACAATAAAATCGATTCCTTTTTCCCTGACGTAATCCACTACGAGCCTGTCGGTTATGTCGGCGTGTACGTTCGGCAGATCTTTAACGGTGATCTTCAGCATCTCATAGCTTTCCTTGCCGCCAAACATCTCCTTGCCGCTTTTTTCTGTATTCTTAAAGGCTACGACGTACACCTCGTCAAACATCCTCGCGCACCGTTCGATAACGTCATAATGACCTATCGTTACAGGATCAAAGCTTCCCGGAATCAATACTTTTTTCATATTCTATTCCCCCTTTTTTGAAAGTAAGGTTATATATACTCTGCCGTATTTGCTGTGTCTTACGGTTTCGAGTCCCTCGTGCGAATACTCGGTATCATCCTCGCTTTCGCACACTATCTTTGCATTCGTGTTAAGCAGACCAAACTTAACAAGGCTGTCAAGTATCTCGGGGATTATCTTCATCGAATAGGGCGGGTCGAGTATTACTATGTCGAATTTATCTCTTCCCCTCGCCCCGCGAAGATAGTCTTTGTAATCGACGTTTATTATCTTGCATCTGTCTATAAGCCTTGTCTTTTGAGCATTCTTTTTTACTATCGCCATAGCATCGAGATTCTTCTCGACAAACGTACAGCTTAATGCACCTCTGCTCAACGCCTCGAGTCCCATCTGTCCGCTTCCCGCGAAAAGGTCGAGCACCCTTCTGTTTTCTATTTCAAATTGGAGCATACTGAAAACGGATTCCTTTACTCTTTCCGCCGTAGGACGGGTATCAAGTCCGTCCAGCGTCTCGAGCTTAGCCCCTTTAGCGCTTCCCGTAATAATTCTCATTTTCCTTCCTCCCCTTCTGCCGTAAAGTAATTGAATACGCTTTCGGCATTCTTCTCGGATATACCCTTGACTCTTTTTATCTCTTCAAGCGGTGCCGATTTCAATGCGGACAAGCTTTTGAAATGAGAAAGCAACCTTTTTGCCTTCTCCTTGCCGATTCCGTCTATCTCCTCAAGCACCGATCTTTTCACCGACTTTTCCTTCGATGCGCGCATTTTTGATATCGTAAAGCGGTGTACCTCCTCCTGGAGCTTGTATACCAGCATATAAACCTGCTTTTCCTTTGCAATACTGATCTCATAGTCCTCGGTGCAAAGCGTTCTCGTCTTATGATAATCGTCCTTCGCCATACCGAAAACGGGGATATCTATATGCATTTTTTGCAGAACTTCCTTTATTACCGAAACGTGACCCTTTCCGCCGTCGAGAAGTATAAGGTCAGGCAGATCGGAAAAGCCCTCGTCCCCCGCCTTAGCACGTTCAAATCTTCTCGTTACCGCCTCCGCCATAGATGCATAGTCATCCTGCTTGTCGGAAAGATTCTTTATCTTAAACAGGCGATATTGGCTCTTTGCGGGTCTGCCCGATTCAAATACGACCATTCCCGCTGTTATATTCTCTTTTCCGTAATTTGAAATATCAAAGCTCTCGATCCTCTCGGGTACTACCTCGAGCTGAAGCATCTGTGCCAGCTTGATAAGCACAGACTCATCCGCCTCTCTTCCTTCTTTATACTGGTACGCGTGCCGTGCGGCATTTTCATACACCATATCGCAAAGCTTTTTGCTTTCTCCCCTCTCGGGTGTGCGGATCACGATTTTTCTTTCGGCAATAACGCGCAGAGCATCTTCAAGTCCCTCTTTTTCTTCTCCCAGGTCAAAGTTAAGTAAAACTTCCTTCGGCATATCGCCCCTCTTTGCGTAGTAGTTGTATATAAACGACTGTAGGTCTGACTCGTTCAGCAGCTCGTCGGGGGTGAATATATAGTTCTCGCTGTTTACTATTCTGCCCTCTCTTATAAAAAACACAGCAATACAAGATATTGCATCGTCCGAATAAAGGGCAAAAATATCGTGCTCAGAATCGGGAGATCCGACGATCTTATGTCTCTGCCATACCTTCGACAATGCTTCGATCCTATCTCTGTATACCGCCGCAGCCTCGAACATAAGCTCCTCTGCAAGATATTCCATTTTTTCGGTCAGCTTTTTCTTGACCTCAGAAAAACTCCCCCGCAAAAACATAATGATCTGTCGGTAAATTTCCTTGTATTCCTCGCTTGTCACTTTGCCCGTGCAAGGTCCGACGCAATCTCCGATCTGGCAGTACAAACAAGGTCTTTCCTTACCTATATCCCTCGGGAACACCCTGCTGCACGAATGCACCTTAAAGCACTTTTGCACAGTTTTCAGCACACCGTAAGCCGCCGATATGGTTGAATACGGGCCAAAATATTTTGCTCCGTCGCTACGTCTCGTATACACTACCTCCGCCTTGGGATAATCATCGCTAAGGCTTATACGGATATACGGCATATTCTTGCCGTCCTTGAGCTTTATGTTGTATTTTGGATTGTACTGCTTTATAAGCTGGCTTTCAAGAGCCAGTGCCTCGTTTTCTGTATCGGTTAAAATATAGTCAAACTCTCTGACCCTCGATACCATAAGCACAGTCTTCGTATCGTGCCTGCCGTTCTTGCGGAAATATTGAGAAACGCGGTTTTTCAGCGCTCTGGACTTGCCTACGTATATAACTCGTCGGTTTTCATCACGCATTATATATACGCCGGGCGATAAAGGCAGCCCTAACGCCTTTTCAAGAAGCTTATCCAAATCCTGCTTACTCAACGCAATTCCTCCTTTTTTGAAATACTAAAATCAAAACTGTACAAAAAAGACGGACAAAGCCTAAATCAAGTCAATGTCCGTTTTTTCAGCAATATTATCGAAAAAGATCATTCACCAAAACCGGTGTTTACAAGCTCAATCAAGCCGTCAACAGCTTCATTTTCATCGGGACCGTCTGCAATTACGGTAATTGTCATACCCTTAACGATACCCAAAGAAAGCACTCCGAGAAGACTCTTCGCATTTACACGGCGCTCTTCCTTCTCAACCCATACGGAACACTTAAAGGAATTTGCTTTCTGAATAAAAAATGTAGCGGGACGTGCGTGCAAACCGATGTTGTTGCTTATCAATACTTCGCGTGAGATCATACCTTTTCTCTCCTATCAAAATTAAAAAAATATACATTAAAGATCAGATGTCAAAATTATCTACAGATATTATAATACATAAAAAAGATAAAATCAAGTATTTTTGCTATATTTATTCAACAACACCTATTCGGCCTGTCTTTTTACATCAAAAATTAGTCCTTTTCCCGAAAAACCGGAGCTATATGTGTCGATTTCCATACCTGCTGCAGTATAATCCGTACCGTTTGCAAGGAATCCGGTTGAGGAGACACTGCCCGAAACCTCAATTATGACAGTAACGTCCTTTTTGGTCGTATCTACAGTTTGGATCCACTTGTCCGATGCATCCTTGAACAAAACATCAGAATCCTTAGAGTCTATCTCGATCACCGTTCCGAGCAACTTTCCGTTTTCGGTATAATAGACCTCCTTGCCCATCGAAATTCCCTTGGCGATCTCGTTATCAACTCCGTAATATTTCACTGAAACCAAGCATTTTTCGTCAATTACAACGGTATTTTCCTTTTCATAGATCTTGTAATGCACAAACGTAGCTGCAATGCAAGCTATAACGGTCAATATGATAAGCACATCGATTATGCTTACTCTGCTCTTCTTTTTTGAAATTTTTTCTGCACCGTTCATTTCTTGCTCACCTCACTGATCGAAGTACATACCATTTCGCCGGTATAGTACGGAAAGCGAACCTCTATAGTTTGACCGGGAGTCAAAACATATCCGTTTACTCTGTAAAGTCCGTCCTCGCCCTTTATTGCAGATTCGCTTACTCTGATCTTCACGTCGATCTTGCCGGGATAAAGCTCCTCGAATGTTACGTTGTTCTCGCTGTCATATCCGGTGTATACCGAGTCGGTATATTCCGTATCGGTTACCTCGCCGAGCTCATTTCCTCCGTCTGCCGCCGTAACGGAATCACCGATATTGACCTTTCCTCTCAAAATATCGGGAACCTCCGTCTGGCTTAACGTGAAAATAATATCAACCGTCTCGTTCTTTTTCTCGTCAGCGCCCACACTGCCGTCAAAAAAGTACAAAAACAGTATGCCCGCAACTGACACAACTATGATTAAAAGAAGCAATATATCCACTATGTTGAAACGGTATTTTCTCCTGTTTTTATTTACAGAACTCAAATCGAATCCCCCTTACTGTATTCATATTCGCTATACTCCGAGCGGATGGTGTTGTTTCTTTCGGTTCCGCCTACACAAGCGCATATTCCGAGAACGATCCAGAACATCAAAGCCGTTTCATATTCAGCATATACCACAGCACTCGTTCCCATCATAAGAAAGCTTATCAATCCCGTTAAAGCCCCCAACGAAACCAATTTACCTATACCGCTGCACCCCTTCGAATACAGAGTAATATTTTTCTGAAAACAAAGAAACATTACACAACCGAAAAGCAATACACAGCTCACCGTTATTATATTTACGTGCCCGTGAATATTTCCGAACATTTCGTGTACGACGTATTCCGACAGGCGGCTGTAGCTTGAACTGTCAAGAAAAACGCCGGGAACATTTATAAACAAGAACGGCAATGCACAAAGCAAAATACCCATCGCAGCAAGAGCCTTCTTGCTGTATAGTACCATAAATAAAACCATTCCTATAAGCAAACTCATCCAAGCAACACGGCTTTCAGTCAGAAACAGACATACACCGTTCAGTACCATCGCAAGAAAAGCGATCATTCCCTTGCCCCTCTGTCTGCCGGCACCCGCAACAATGGGTAACGTCAAAACTATATAACAGGCAAAAACCGCAGGAGCAGAAAAGAATGACGACATTCCGCTGAATCCATCTGCATTAAGCAGATAGATCAGATAATCCATCTCAAGCTCCACGGAAATATAAGAAGCAAGTCCGTAAAATCCCGTGAGAAAGCTTGCAAAAACCACAGAGGTTATACATCTGCCTATCCATATTCTCGATTTTATAAGATTAATGATCAAAAAGAAGGTACAAACACCCAAATAACCGGTAACCGAAAATCCCGAAAGTGGAACTGACATCACAGCAAGTGCCAAAACCGCCGTTGCAAGCGGATCAAACTTTAAGGTACGTTTTCCCCTCACATACTTCAAAAGGAAACAAAGCAAATTGTACACTATAAGCAATGACAGCACTTTGGGTGACAGGAACGGCAACAAAAACACAAGACATACTATCCCCGTTTCGGGAATATAAAGCACAGTAAGTGCCATAACAAGCACTGACAACAGCCCTAATATAACAAGCGGTCGGATCCACCAAGACAAAGCACATATCAATACGCCGATCGGCAAAGCAGTCTTACTGTGACTCAAAGTGCCCTTTTCTTCAAAAACCTCTTTTTTACATCCAAGCCATCCGAATATCAAAGCACTTGTACCCCTGCTCCTGCAAACAGCCTCGTTGAGCGGTGTTTGAGAAAGCATAAGCGGAACCGAAAGCACTATCAGCAAAAGAGAAACGAACATATCGGAAAAAGATATTTGCTCAATACCGAGCCCGTAGTGCTTAAGAAGCTGTATCAATGTCTGACCGACACCCATCGTTATGGCTATCAGTCCAAATACGTTAAGCCTTGTATAGAGCCACCCCTTCAAGTATACATTCGTCTTTTCAAGAACGATACTCTGCGAAACAAGCCGCGATACGGTTCTTTTTACCGGTCGAAACACTCTTCTTCCCGTTTCAAGTCTGCCGAAAAGTCGGCATATAAAGCTGTTTTCGCCTGCGTGCTCGTCGTATGACGTGAATATTCTTCCCGAAATGCTGCAAGCCGCCTTGTTATAAAGTGAAATCGCCACCGCCATGAAAAAAGACAATATCCTGCTTCCGGCAAAAAGTGCGCTCCATCTTTTCTTTCTGTTTTTCTTCAAAGACACCGACGAACTCACCTCCAAATCAAACTAAAATAATTACCTTTTTATATCATATCCGGTCTGTTTTTCTTCGTCAGCTCGATAGCGGCCTTATACCGCCATTTTCTTATTTCCTCATGATTCCCCGACAAGAGCACATCGGGGACCCTTCTTCCCATAAACTCGATCGGTCGTGTATACTGCGGATATTCAAGCATTCCGCCGGCAATACTCTCATTTTCAAAGCATTCGGGATCAGACAGTACACCGTCGATCATTCTTGAAACACAATCGACAAATATGCAGGCGGGCAATTCGCCTCCTGTCAACACGTAGTCACCGATCGATATCTCGTCATCGACGATCTCGTCAACGATTCGTCTGTCGACCCCCTCATAGTGTCCGCATAGTATGATTATCTGATCGCAGTCAAGATATTCTTTTGCAATACTCTGTGTAAGCACTCTTCCCTGAGGGGACATATACACTGTTTTTCTCTTCTTCGACGCTGTATTATCAACAATATTCTTCCAACAACGGTAGATAGGCGGTGCCGACATAAGCATCCCCATTCCTCCGCCGCACGGTGTATCGTCAACATTTCTGTGCTTATCCTCCGAGAAGTCTCTTATATTATGAGAATATATCTCGATCGCACCCTTGTTCTGCGCCCTTCCCATTATGCTCTCCCCGAGTATCATATCGGTCATATCGGGAAAAAGCGTCATAATATCAAACCTCATCAAACATACCCTCGATGGGCTTTACAAATATGCCCTCTTCCAAAGAGATTCTTTTCACAAACTCCTTTACCGCGGGAATAAGGACCTCCCCTTTGTCGGTCTTTACGGTATAAATATCGTGTATACCGTACTGCACGACCTCCTTCAAGGTGCCATAGACCCTGCCGTCATCGACGTCGATGACCTGAAGTCCGATAAGATCCGCTATAAAAAAGCTTCCCTCTTCTCTCGCGACGTCGTCTCTGTCGGCATAGATTATCTCCTCGCGCAACGCGTTTGCTTTATCAAAATCATCAATTCCATCTATCTTCAGTAAAACCATTCCCTTATGAACGGATGCCTTTTGAAGCTTCATAGCCACAAAGCCGTCCTTGCTCTTTCTGTAGACAGTATCGAGCTCGGTCATAACCTCGGGAAAATCGCACCAAGCCTGCGCCTTAACGTCACCCCTGAATCCGTGGGTATTTACAATTTTTCCGATCTGCAAATATTTCTCCATATAAAGCGCAATTCCTTCCCGATAACTATACTCTATGCCAATTTATAACTACACCGAGTACCATTATATCACACCTTTGTCAAACATTCAAGTGTGCAAGTAAAATAAACAAGAAAAAACCTTACCGATGCCATTAGTCGGCATCGGTAATAAAAAAGTTTATTTAGATGATTTTTTAATATCCTTCAGTTCACGCATAAAGCTGTCAAGATCATCGAAGTTTCGGTAAACCGAAGCATATCTTACGTAAGACACGACGTCGATATCACGCAGCTTTTCCAATACTCGGCGACCGATCTCGGATGTATGAACCTCTGTCTGGAAGGAGTTTCTCAGATCGACCTCGATCTCGGTCGTGATCCTTTCCATATCCTCGAGGGTGATCATAGAACGCTTGTAGCACGCCTTGTCAAGTCCCTTCAAGATCTTGCTTCTGTCAAAAAACTGCTTGCTGCCGTCTTTTTTTATGACAACGATGGGCACCTGCTCGTGTATCTCGTAGGTAGTAAAGCGTCTTCCGCAGGAAAGACATTCCCTTCTTCTTCTGATTTCAGAATCTGTAGGTCTGCTGTCGATCACCTTACTGTTTATGTTTCCGCATACGGGACATTTCATATTATATACCCTCCTTGCTTTTGTTTTTGCTGATAAATATGGCTCAAAGACCGCGAATGATGCATTTGCCGCCTTTTTCCGTTATTCTTTTTGCGGTATTCTCCAGATACTCTCTCGGATGAGGCTGTCCGCAGTTTTCGACCTCTCTGTATTGCTGTAGATAATAGTCACTGTCGCCGACGATACTATCCGATATTTCGACTACGTCCTCCATAGTCAGATCGGGGCAGAAGGTCGTCCTGAACTCGTGCGGAATGCCGCTTTTTTTGATGTATTCCACAGTTTCAAGTATTTTATCGGTATCGATCCTGCATCCAGACACCAGTGAATACTTTTGGGTATTCGCCTTGATATCCATTGCGATATAATCGATATATCCCTTTTCACAAAGACTTTTCACGACCTCACAATTTGTTCCGTTTGTGTCAAGCTTGATTTTGTATCCCATTCCTCTTACCCGTGCAATAAAATCCACAAGATCGGGCTGTAATGTCGGCTCGCCGCCCGAGATCACAACCCCCTTGACCATCCCTTTTCGTTTGTTCAGATAGTCCATAACAGAAAGCTCGTCCACAAGAGGAACGTTGCCCGAAATTATATGTCTGTTATGACAAAACGAGCAATTCATATTACATCCTGGAGTAAAGACCACACAGGCAATTATTCCGGGAAAATCCACAAAAGACGATTTTTGAAAACCGGCAATCTTCATTTATGTCTCCTTAATTGTTTTACATTATTATATCACAAGACCCGGGCATTTGCAAGCAAACACCCGGATCTGTTTTCAGTCTCAGATTACGAACTTCTTTCTGAGCATATATTCTTCTTTTTTACCCTTGTTGTAGTTCTGAACGGGACGGAGGTAGCCGACAACTCTCGACCAGACCTCTGCTTCCTGACCGCACTCGGGGCAATTGAAGTGTTCGCCTACGATATATCCGTGATCGGGGCAAATCGAGAAGGTGGGAGTAATGGAAATATAGGGCATCTTATACTTGTCGAAAACCGACTTGATAAGGTTCTTGCACACCTCAATATCCTCGATACGCTCGCCGATATAGAGATGGTAAACCGTACCGCCGGTATAAAGCGACTGCAACTCGTCCTGAAGCTCCATACACTCGAAAATATCATCGGTGTAGCCGACGGGAAGCTGGCTGGAGTTAGTATAGAAGGGCTCTTCCTTACCTGCCTGAATAATGTCGGGATACATCTCGTGGTCGAGCTTTGCAAGACGGTAGGTAGTACCCTCTGCAGGCGTAGCCTCAAGGTTGTAGGAGTGACCCGTTTCTTCCTGGAACTGGCTCATAAGCTCGCGGAGGAAGTTCATAACCTCGATCGAGAAGTTTTTGCCCTCTTCCGAGCCGATGTCCTTGCCGAGGAAGTTGAGACAGCACTCATTCATGCCGACAAGACCGATCGTATTGAAGTGGTTTGTCCAGTATTCACCTGTGCGTGCCTTGATGTTTCTGAGATAGTATGTGGAATAAGGATACAGACCCTTGTCGGACTGATGCTCGATTATCTTTCTCTTGATCTCGAGCGAGGTCTTACCGATCCTTGCGATGCTTTCAAGCCTTTCGTAGAACTCTTCTTTTGTCTTGCTGAGATAACCGATCCTGGGCATATTGATGGTGTATACACCGATAGAGCCCGTCATCGGGTTAGATCCGAACAGACCGCCGCCTCTCTTGCGAAGCTCTCTCTTGTCGAGACGGAGACGGCAACACATAGATACCGCATCCTCGGGAGAAAGGTCGGAGTTTACATAGTTTGCAAAGTAAGGAATACCGTACTTGCAGGTGATCTTCATAAATTCATCGACAACGGGACTGTTCCACTCGAAGTCCTTTGTAATGTTAATGGTAGGAATGGGGAACGTAAATACTCTGCCCTTAGCATCGCCCTCGAGCATAACGGCACAGAATGCCTTATTGAATATATCCATCTGCTCCTGGAAATCGCCGTACACCTTATCCTTGTACTCGCCGTGAATGATTACGGGCTCGTTCTTCAAGGTGTTGGGTACCTTAACGTCAAACGTAAGGTTGGAGAAGGGGCACTGGAAGCCTACACGGGTGGGAACATTTATATTAAATACAAATTCCTGAATACACTGCTTTACCTGATCGTAAGAAAGGTTATCGTAGTAGATAAAGGGTGCGCAATAGGTATCGATCGAGCTCCAAGCCTGTGCACCCGCGGTCTCGCCCTGGGTAGTAAAGGTGGAGTTTACTATCTGTCCGAGGAAGGAACGAAGGTGGCCTGCGGGCTTGCTTTCAACCTTTCCGCCGACACCGCCGAAGCCGTCCATAAGGAGCTGTCTGAGGTCCCAACCAGCACAGTAAGGTCCGAAGAAGCCGAGGTCATGGATGTGCGCATCGCCGCTCTCGTGCGCCTTTCTGACGTCCTCGGGATATACCTCATACAGCCAGTATTTTTTGGTAAATGCCTCTCTTACATAGTTATTAAGACCGTTTACCGATCTCTGCATATTTGCATTTTCTTTGATCGACCAGTCCTTGTCACCGAGATAGTTTCCAAACATATCGATCGTAGCACCGATCAAAGAGTCAAGCTCTCTTGCCTGCTTTCTCTTCTGACGGTAAAGAATGTATGCCTTAGCTACTGTAGAATAGCCGTTTTCGATGAGCACCTGCTCAACAAGGTCCTGAACGCCCTCGACGTCAGGGGTGGAATCCTTATATTTTTCTTCTGCCTTTTCAACCACCATCATTGTAAGACGGCTTGCATTATATTCTGCATCGTACTCGCACGCGGTAAAAGCGTTACGAATAGCTTTTGTGATCTTGATCTCATCAAAAAGCTCGACTCTTCCGTCTCTTTTTACTATGTGTGTAAACATATTTTCCCCTCCGAATTTCAGTCATTTTATCGTGATTGCACCCATTATAACATACACCAAATATTGTTGTCAACCCCCACCCCCAACACAACATATTGTGCCAATCGGTACATCCGCCAATTATGCCCCCATGCTATACAAATGGTTAAAAAAGCTTGATTTTATGCTAAAAAAACAACTTTTCGAGTATCTTTTTTTCTCCCTTTTTTCGACAAAGAAAAAGCATATCCACAATATGTAGTCGCAAAAAAAATTTAACTTTTACTTTTTGTTGATTTTCCACATAATGTATGCTATACTGTATGTACAATTTTTTTGTGAGGTATTTATTATGATCAAGCATATCGTTATGTGGAAATTCAAAGAAGAGGCTGAAGGAAGAACAAAGCTGCAGAATATGGAGCTCGTCAGAGACAGACTGTACGCACTTGTCCCCATCGTCCCTCAGATCAAGAAAATGGAGATCGGATTTGATTTCGGTAAAACACCTATGTCCTACGACATGATGCTTTACACCGAATTTGAGACCAAAGAAGACCTCAACATTTATGCTGTCGACAGTGAGCACGCAAAGGTCAAGAAGATAGTTGCAGCAACCACAGAAGCAAGAGTCGTTCTCGACTACGAGGCATAAAAAGCATATAAGCAAGCTACAGAGAAGGCGGTGGACAACATTTATCCGGCTGTATTAAAAAAAGAATATGCAAAGACGGCGGACACCATCGCCCTCGGGCTTTTGCTCAATCTGTGTCTTTTACAGATACGCACCGATCTCGACGGTATTTTCACAAGGACGTTCATATCCATGGGCGTGACGGAGGCATCCGCCACTCTTGCAAACCTTCGTTATTTGGTGAACATTATACTATATTCGCTGTCATTTCTTCTCCCCGCTTTTTTTATTTCAAAATTTTCAAACAGCGTTTATCCCCAAAACAAAAGCGAAAACGGCAATTCCACTTGCCGTTTTCCCAAATATTTTTATTTTATTCTTCCGGCGGCATTGGGATGCATCACGATCGCCGGAAGATTGACCGAAATTTTACAAGGTCTTTTGGCATTTATAAAGATCGGATTCGTCAGTTCTTCCCCCGTTTTCCCCGACGACGTACTCGGAACCGTGCTCGTCTTTATCTCGTCGGCAGTAATTCCCGCAGTAGTGGAAGAAATACTTTTCCGCCGCGTGATCTTAAGCCGACTTATCCCCTACGGCAAAGTCTTTGCCGTAGTTATGTCATCGCTTCTTTTTGCAATTATGCACGCAAATCCCTCGCAGCTGATATATGCGTTTGTCGGCGGACTTGTAATGGGCTTCATCACACTGGAATGCAGCTCGGTCCTGCCGGCTATGATCATACACTTTTCTAACAACACGCTGTCGCTCATCTATCTCCTTCTAAAAAAACACATCGGAGACGATGCTTTCAGTATAACCGTAACCGCTTGCGACATTGCTTTGTCGGTCATCGGTGTAGTTTCAATAGCATTTATCATATATAAAAAGAAGTTTGTTACCGAAGAAAAAAAACCTAAAGACTTTTTTCCGTTCAAGGAAAGTCTGCGACTTTATCTTTTGGCCTATTTAGCCTATGCCGTGTATCTCTCTTCAAGGTGGGTGTATGTAATATAAATGGATAATTCTGAAAACAAAAACGATGTATACTTTATGCGCCTCGCCATGGAAGAGGCAAAAAAGGCGGCAGAAATCGGTGAGGTTCCCGTGGGAGCCCTTGTCGTATGTGACGGAGAAATCGTATCGACGGCATTCAACACTCGTGAAACAGGTAAAAACGCCCTCCATCACGCTGAGATCAAGGCGATCGACGGTGCTTGTGCAAGACTGAAGGGGTGGCGACTCCATAAGTGTGATCTTTACGTCACCTTAGAACCCTGCCCGATGTGCGCAGGAGCTATCGTAAACGCCCGGATAAAACGCGTTATATTTGGTGCACACGATATGAAAGCCGGAGCATTCGGCTCGGTATTCAATATGAACGATCTTCCGCTCAATCACAAGCCGGAGATCGTTTCCGATGTTTGTAAGGATGAATGTGCTGCCCTTCTTTCCGAATTTTTTGCAAAGCTACGGCAAACCAAATAAAAGATTGGAATATATAAATGGAAGATATTAAGATATTATATGAGGACAAACACCTGACTGTATGCGTAAAGCCGCCCCTTATTCTGTCCCAGCAGGACTCGAAGGGCTCCCCCGATATGACAGAGGCATTACGCACACAGCTCGGCACCGTACACAATGTCGTTCACCGTCTTGACTTCGGTGTCGGCGGCACTATGGTCTACGCAAAAACCGATGTTGCTGCGGGCAAGCTCTCCGCCGCCGTTTCCGAAAGATCGTTTAAGAAGGAATATCTGGCGGTGATCTACGGAATACCGGAAAAGGAAGAGGGTATCTATAAAGACCTGTTATTTAAAGACTCGACAAAAAACAAAAGCTTTGTTGTCGACCGTATGCGCAAGGGAGTCAAAGAAGCAAGCCTTGAATATAAGCTGCTCGAAACCAAAGAAACCGACAAGGGAGTTTTATCCCTCGTCCACGTCAAGCTTCATACGGGAAGAACGCACCAGATAAGGGTGCAGTTTGCTTCAAGAAAGACGCCGCTTTACGGCGACGGAAAGTACGGAAGCAAAACGTCGGACAAAACGACTGCCCTCTGGTCCTACCGCCTGACCTTTGCACACCCGATCTCAAAAAAAGTGATTTTTCAAGAAAGTTTGCCTCCGTCTGAATTCCCCTGGAATATATTCGATTTTTTAAAAAAATAACATTAGTTATTAAAAAAATACAAGTTAATATGCTTTTTTTATTGACTTTTAAGGATTATAATACTATAATTAAGATACTACAAAAAACGAACACTACAGTTCGAATATGAGGTGAATATTATGCCAAGAAGAAAGAAACTTAAACAGGTTCGTATAGGTATTTTCGGACTTCACCGCGGACTTTCTTTTGTGAAGAATCTCAAGAGGATCAAGGGTGTAACAATAGTCGCAGTATGCGAAAAGCTTGATGCAGAGATCGAGAAAGCAAAGGAATTTCTCCCTGAAGGAACACTTATCTTTAAGGACTTCGAAGAATTTTACAACGTTGAAATGGATGCGGTAGTTCTTGCAAACTATTTCCACGAACATGCAAAGTATGCTATCAGATTCCTCGAAAAGGGCGTTCACGTTCTCAGCGAGACCACTGCAGCTCCTACTTTGGGTGAATGCGTTGAGCTCTGTCAGGCAGTTGAAAAGTCCGGCTGTAAATATCAGCTCGCAGCTAACACAAGCTGGATGCCCGGCGTAAGAGAGCTTCAGACACTTTATAAAAACGGTACCGTAGGTGACGCTATATTCGGCGAGGCTGAATACCTCCATCCTTGGGAAAGCGAGCCCTCCGGCTTCAACAACAGAGATAAAAATGCATACACACACTGGAGAAAGCACCTCCCCCGTACATACTATAACATGCACTCGCTCGGTGCTTTGATGGAGATCACAGGCAGTGTTCCCGTTAAGGTTTCGGGTAAGGCTTGCTACTCTCCCAAGTTTACGGAAGCAATGAGTGCCCCCTACGTTGGTGACTCATCCTCCGTTACTATTTCCGAAATGGACAACGGTGCCGTATTCACCACCACCGGTTGCTCCTCTCTCGGTCCTATAAGCAAGTGGTTCAGAATTGCGGGCGACAAGGGTAACATCGAAACACTCCGTTTCGACCAGTGCGGCGTTCGTATCGACCCCATGAAATGGCTTGTAGAAGAGGGCGCTGAAAACAACGGTGCTAAGATATATTATCCCGAGGATGCAAGATCCACAGGTATCTTCACCGACAAGGAGATCAAGTATGCCGATCTTCCCCAGTCCACAAAGACCGGTCACGCAGGAAACTGTGACTTCTGGATCGCACTTTACTTCATCAAGAACCTCCGCGGCGAGGTCGAGCCCTTCTTCAACGTATACAGAGCTTGTGCACTTTCCGCAGCAGCCATCCTCTCTTGGAGAAGCGTTCTCAACGGCGGTAAGGAATACGAGATCCCCGATTTCACAAACAAGAGAACAAGAAGAAAGTACCTCATTGACAGAGTATCGCCCTTCCCGGACGAAAACGGCGAAAAGTCGGTTCCCTCTGCAAGTAAGGACTACAACCTCTTCGATAAATACGAAATCAAATAATAAAACTAAAGATCTTTTCCAATCGGAAAGGATCTTTTTTTATGCCGCCCTCTATGGACTATTTAACTAATTTTGGATTATTCAACTTAAAGATACACCAATAATCGTTTATTCTCTTGACAGCGCGCTTTTTCTTAATAAAATAAAGGCAGAGACCTTAACTTATTCATAAAATGAGGTAACGAATTATGGCAAGAAAAAAAGAAAAAACGATCCGCATAGGTATCTTCGGTCTTCAGCGCGGCATCTGCTACGTAAGACACATGCAAAGAATTGAGGGCGTCAAGGTGGTTGCTGTTTGCGACTCGATCGAGGCTCATCTCGAAAAAGCCAAGGAGATCCTCCCCCCCGATGCCAAAGCATTTAAAAGCTTTGACGAATTTATCGAATGCGAAATGGACGCTGTCGTTCTTGCAAACTACTTCCACGAGCACGCTAAATACGCAATCAAAGCACTGAAAAAGAAGATTCACATCTTAAGCGAGACGACCGCAGCCCCTACGTTAGGCGAATGTGTACAGCTTTGCCGTGCAGTCGAGCAGTCAAAGTGCAAGTATATGCTTGCGGCTAACACAAGCTGGACTCCCGGTCCGAAAGAACTGAAAAAGCTCTACCAAGCAGGCGTGATCGGTAAGGTCAGATATGCAGAGGCAGAATATCTCCATCCGCCGGAAGTAGCTCCGATCGGATTTAACTGCCGAGATAAAAATGCTTATACGCATTGGAGAAAATACACGCCCAGAACCTATTACAATATGCACTCCATGGGTGCTTTGATGGAAATTACAGGAACTGTGCCGGTAAGGGTAACCGGTGCTGCAGTTTTTGCCCCCGATTATATGGAATCGTATTCATCTCCCTACGTTGGAGATATGGCGGGCTATTGCCTTGCCGAAATGGATAACGGCGCGCTGTTCAACGCTACCGGATGTGCCGCACTCGGACCGATAAGCAAATGGTTCAGACTCTCGGGCGACAAGGGTAACATCGAAACCGTCAGACTTACTGACGGCGGCGTCGGAAAGGTTCGTATTGACTATATGAAATACGCCATTCCCGACGGAGATGAAACAAAAGCAAGCGAAATGTATGATCCATCCGATGCAAGAGACTTAGGCTGCTTTACCGAAGAGGAAATTGCCCACGCCAATCTCCCCGAGGGAGCAAAATCAGGCCACGCGGGAAACTGCGACTTTTATATCTGCCTCTACTTTATAAAATACTTGAGAAACGAGGTCGAGCCATTTTTCAACGTTTACAGAGCAACAGCTCTTTCTGCGGCTGCCATCTTATCCTGGAGAAGTATTTTGAACAACGGAAAAGCCTATGACATTCCCGATTTCACCGACAGAAGACGCAGAAGAAAATATGAAAAAGATTTTGAATCCCCATTCCCGGATGAAAACGGCGAAAAGACTGTCCCCTCCACAAGCAAGGACTACAACCTCTTCAAGAAATACGAGATCGAATAATCACTGCTTGATACTATGTCCCCGACACCTCGTTGTCGGGGACATTTTTTGTTACTTTGGCACACAAATCACAAAACCCACCACTTTATTTTATTAATTTTTATGGACTTTTTCACACCGATTGGACATTATAACTATAAAAATGATTAAAAAAATTAATCACTTGACAATTTTCGGTCAAAAAAGTACAATATGTACAGATATAACGGTAATTGTTAGTCTGTTTATAAACCACACTTACAGAAACGAGGTATTTAGTTATGGCAAGAAGAAAGAAACTGAAGGAAATACGAATCGGTGTATTCGGACTTCAGCGTGGTTTGGGCTTTGTAAAAAACATGCAAAGGATCAAGGGCGTTAAGCTGGTAGCGGTATGCGAGGCTGTAGACACCCACATTGAAAAAGCAAAAGAATTTCTTCCCGAGGACTGCAAGGTCTTTAAAAACTTCGACGAGTTCATCGACTGCGGTATGGATGCCGTCGTTCTCGCAAACTATTTCCACGAGCACGCAAAATATGCTATAAAGGCACTCGAGAAAAAGATCCACGTTCTCAGCGAAACCACAGCAGCCCCCACATTAGGCGAATGCGTACAGCTTTGCCGTGCAGTCGAGCAGTCAAAGTGCAAGTATATGCTTGCGGCTAACACAAGCTGGATGCCCGGTCCCAAGGAGCTCAGAAAGCTCTATGCAGCAGGTGAGATCGGTAAGGTCAGATATGCTCAGGCGGAATACCTCCACCCCACAGAATCGCTCCCCGGCGGCTTTAAGGTAAGAGAAAGATCCGCATACACACACTGGAGAAGACATACCCCCCGCACATACTACAATATGCACTCTATGGGTGCTTTGATGGAGATCACAGGCGCTATGCCCGTCAGAGTTACCGGTGCTGCAGTGTTTGCTCCCGATTATATGGAATCTGTTACACACCCCTACGTCGGCGATATGGCCGGCTACTGCTTTGCAGAGATGGACAACGGTGCGCTCTTTAATGCTACAGGCTGTGCAGCCACAGGTCCCGTAAGCAAGTGGTTCAGACTCTCGGGTGACAAGGGTAACATCGAAACCGTCAGACTTACCGACGGCGGTGTAAGACAGGTCCGTGTCGACTATATGAAATACGCTATTCCCGACGGTGACGAAACAAAGGCAAGCAGAGTTTATACTCCCGAGGATGCAAGAGACTTCGGTTGCTTCACAAAGGAAGAGCTTGAATACGCAAAGGTAGGCGAAGGCTCAGCCTCCGGTCACGCAGGCAACTGTGACTTCTTCATCAACCTTTACTTTATCAAGTATCTGAGAGGCGAGGTCGAGCCCTTCTTCAACGTATACAGAGCATGCGCACTTTCCGCTGCTGCTATCCTCTCCTGGAGAAGCGTTTTGAACAACGGTCAGGCTTATGACATTCCCGACTTCACCGACAGAAGACGCAGAAGAAAGTACGAAAAAGACTTTTTGTCTCCCTTCCCCGATGAAAACGGCGAAAAGACTGTTTCCTCCTCAAGTAAGGAATACGATCTCTTCAAAAAGTACGGTATATAACGATATAAAAAACCGAGAGTTTTTATTTTAACTCTCGGTTTTTTTAGTGAAAGTATAGACAAAAAACAAAAACATACACTATAATAGTTGTAACGGGCTCAAAGCCCACCGCCATCGGCAAAGGAAGGTAATACTTATGACAAAAACCGAAAAACTGATAGACAAAATAAATGACCGTGCAGACGGAATGCTGATCAGCTCCGACGTAAACAGACTCTACCTCACCGATTTTGATTACTCGGACGGATATGCTTTGATCACAAAGGAAAGGTCGTATCTTTTGACAGACTTCAGATACGTCGAGGCGGCAAAAAAAGAAGCCGCTCCATCATTTGAAATAATGACGATCGAAAAAAACACTTTTTCAAAGCTGTTTGATGAAAACAATATAAAAAGGCTTATGTTCGAGGATACGAGAATGAGCTGTTCCGAGCTCGAAGCTTTAAAAACACGTTATCCCGAGGTTGAATTTATCCCCGCAGGAAGCATAATCGAGGAGATACGTGAATACAAATCGGATATCGAGCTTCAATATATCACAAAGGCGCAGAGAATAGCAGAAAAAGCACTCGATGAGCTTATTTCAAATCTCGATCTTAATATGACCGAAAAAGAGGCGGCGGCATACCTCGAATATCTTATGAAGAAAAACGGTGCCGACGGAATTTCATTTTCAACCATCGCGGTCTCGGGAAAAGCGTCTTCTCTCCCCCATGGCGTGCCGCGCAACGTAAAACTCGAAAAAGGCTTCTTCACCATAGACTTCGGTGCAATATATAAAGGTTATCACTCGGATATGACAAGGACCTTCTGTATAGGCAAGGCTGATGACGAAATGAAAAAGGTTTATAGGACGGTACTTGATGCCCAGAGTTATGCCATCGATGCCATTTTCTCGGGCGAAAGAAACTGCATTGCTATAGACAAAATAGCCCGAGACCATATCTACGGTACGGGGTACGAGGGTTGCTTCGGTCACGGACTCGGTCACGGTGTCGGTCTTGAGATACACGAATCGCCCCGTCTGTCGCCTAAGGAACAGGCAGATAAGTATTTGACCCTCGGCGACGTTGTTACCGTCGAACCGGGTATATATATTGAAAACAAATACGGAGTAAGAATCGAGGATATGGTCTATATCGGCGAAAAAGCACCCGTCAACTTAACACTTTTCGAAAAAAAGCTGACAGAAATATGATAAAAAAGCTATTTTTGTATTAAAAACCCCTTGAAAAATTTTCAATAATAGTGTACAATGTATTAGATATTTATATTATGACCTAATGTTATGGAGGATAAACAAAATGGTAGTAGCAGGCGATTTTAAAAACGGCATTACTTTTGAGATGGACGGCAACGTATTTCAGGTTGTTGAATTCCAGCACGTTAAGCCCGGTAAAGGAGCGGCTTTCGTAAGAACAAAGCTCAAGAACGTTATCACAGGCGCTGTAATCGAAAAAACATTCAGCCCTACAGATAAATATGAGAACGCTTACGTTGAACGTAAGGATATGCAGTATCTTTACAACGACGGTGAGCTTTACTACTTCATGGATCTTGAATCCTATGAACAGCTTCCCCTCGAGGAAAGCAAGCTCGGCGACAACTTCAGATTCGTAAAAGAAGAAATGCTTTGTAAGATCATTTCTTACAAGGGCAACGTTTTCGGCGTTGAGCCTCCTATGTTCGTTGAACTCGAAGTAACCGAGACCGAACCCGGCTTCAAGGGCGATACAGCTACAGGTGCTTCCAAGCCCGCAACTCTTGAAACAGGCGCACAGATCAAGGTTCCCCTTTTCATCAACATCGGCGACGTTCTCAAGATCGACACCAGAACAGGTGAATATCTCGAAAGAGCTAAGCAGTAATTTTTATAAATAAAAGGAGTATCGGCTATGATGATGACAATTACCGAAAAGATCGCAAACCTCAAGGGTTACCTTGAAGGCGTACAGCTTGACGAAAATAAGGCTGAAACAAAAGTTATTGCAAAGATCGTTGATATTCTTGAGGATATGGCTCTCGAAATCGAAGAGATGGAAGAGCAGGTTGATACCCTCAACGATTACGCAGAAGAGCTCGATGAGGATCTCGGCGACGTTGAAGACTACCTCTTCGGCGAAGACGAATGTGACTGCGACGACGAAGACTGCGATTGCTGCGATTGTTGCGATGACGAATTCTTTGAAGTTGAATGCCCCAAGTGCGGCGAAGTCATTTGCCTTGATGAAGATTTCGATGCTGACGAGGTCATCTGCCCCGCATGCAACGAAACTATTCCCTTGGAAGACAAAGAATAATAAAAAGCAGTTTTTTCTCCCCGCCAAAAATGGCGGGGATTTTTATTGTTTTAAAGAAAACCTCCAGCTAAGCTGGTGGTTCCGTAAAGGCTTTTGCCGTTGAGCAATCCCGCGGCGGCTCAAGGCTCCCTCCGAGAGGGAGCTGGATTTTGCGAAGCAAAATACTGAGGGAGAGTGCGAAATAATCTCAATAGCACATATTTTAATATAACGCAGGCTCCTTCCGTCAACCTTCGGTTGCCACCTTCCTCTCGGAGGAAGGCTTATAGAGTGCCATATTTATGGCGGTAGGGCAATTTTGCAATTGTAAAAATATTCAGTGGGCTTTCAGCCCCGCCGGTAATATGGCGTTATACTCCTGAGCAAACCACCGGCTAAGCCGGTGGTTATGATTGTTTTCTCTTGTTCGCTTTTCTGCCATTATCACAAAATATATACATTTTTGTTACATTATTTGCCGTTGACAATAAGAGAATATAATAGTATAATCTTAATCAAGAAGCATCCACTTTTTATTTGACCGAAAGCAGGTATTATTATGGCAAAAAGAAAAGATCCAAACGCACTTCCAAAGCTTATGGCTGTATTACTTCTGATACTTGCCCTTGTGGCTTTTATGGTAGGAATATCAAGCTGTAACAAAGAAGATCCATCCACCGAGACTCTTGCTACAGACCCTGAGCAATCTGAAAATATTTCAACCTCCCCCGACGAAAGCACTCCCGACGAGACCGTTCCCGAAACGATTCCCGAAACCGTTCCCGAGGAAACGGAACCTCCAGTAGTTGTACCAAAATATTACAATCCTCTGACCGGACTTGAATGCTCCGAGGAAATGAGCCTTCGCCGTCCGATCGGTATTATGGTCAATAATATCAATATATCTCTCCCTCAGGAAGGAATTACATACGGCGATGTTATGTACGAATGCTTGGCTGAAGGCGGTATAACGAGATTGTTTATGCTTGTTCAGGACTACGAAAACCTTCCTAACGTCGGCTCTGTACGTTCCACCAGAGACTACTATCTTGACCTTGCGCAAAACCATGACGCCCTCTTTTTCCACGCGGGCGGCTCTGACAAGGCATACAGCGAGATCGAAACAAGAAAAATAGATAACTTCGACGGTGTAAGAATGAATATTCCAAACACCTTCTTCAGAGACCCCTGGAGACAGAGCCAAATGGGATACGAGCATACGTTGGTAATTACCGGCGAAGGTATGGTCAATGCAATCAAATACAGAAATTCCAGAACAGAGCTCAAAGAAGATTTCAAAAATCCCTTTAATTTCACAAGCGAAAACAAAGCTCCCGACGGAGAAGATGCGAAGTGTGTATATATCCCCTTCTCGGCAGCAAACAGCCCCTACCACAAATACAACGCATCGACAAATACCTACAAGCGTTGGCAATACGGTGATGAGCACGTGGATAAAGACGGCGATCAGCTTGAATTTACAAATATAATTATACTGTTCTGCCACCACACAGGTCCGCTCGACGACAAGCTCAGAATTGAAATTACCACGACGGGAGAAGGCGACGGCTACTACGTAAGCGGCGGTAAATACGTGCCCATCAAGTACAGCAAAGCAAACGAAGATGCACAGGTCGTTCTTATGAATGAGGACGGCTCGCCACTTGAGATAAACAGAGGTAAGACCTATATCGCAATATACAACAGCGCAGCAAAAGCCAATATCAATATGAATTACGAGGCTTAATTCAAATAATTAATCCGAAAGAACACAGCATTTTAAAGCAAATAAAACTCCGACAGATTTTCTGATTTCTGTCGGAGTTTTTTGTTTGTCAGAGCAAAAGTGTTTTTTGCATTGATATATGCAAAGCTTTTTCGTGGATAGTTATCATGTTTTCAAAGAGTAATCGCATTTTTGCGGGCGAACGCATATTACAGTAAAAGTGTAAGATTTTCGAAAACCTCTTCCATAATCTCTTCCGGTGTTACTGCCCTTGCACCGCCGGCACTTCTGAATACCGCGCTGTTGTCATCATCGATCTCAAACCAGATAGAGCCGTTCCACTCGTCCTCGTCCGTGATCTCGTAATTCAGTCGCCAACAAAGATTTGGACACAAAAGATCATAAGTCATTATATTCATATAATTTTGAGGAAATACATCCACAAGCTCACCGAGACTGCTTCCGCTGCGTCCAAACACATTGGTGTTTTTGCAGGTAAAACAGACCTCTGTATGAACAGACGTGCCAAGGTGCTCGGAAATAAGCAGGCACCTTCTGTCGGAGGATATTCCCAAAGCAAACAGAAGTATCCCCGAAAGGACAGACGTAAAATACATAGTATCAGTATAAATATGCTCGGAAAACATTTCGAGTCCGGTAAGGTCGGTCTCTATCTTGTATCCGGCTTTATTTGCAGTCTTAACAAAGTTTTTGACAAAAAAGTCAAATATCTGCCGAAATGATCCGAGTACTCTCTTTTCGGTATCAAACAGAGACATTGCAACGTAGTTTTCGACTGCACTCAAAATATACTTGTGGAGTTTGTCAAGAACGCCGTACCTATCGGTCATTCCGCACTCGCTTACAAGAATTGCATCCAATACTCCTCTTGCAGAATCGGCAAGACCTTCATATTTTCCGCTCATAAGATCTTCAAAAAGAAGATCGAATTCAAAGACGAGAGGAAAGAACAACGTAGCATAGCCCTTATATTCAAACATAAGTGCAGTTTTATACGAATCATCCAATATGCAGGAAACGAACTCCGCTTCTCCGTTTGTTTTCGGAAATCTTGTCCCCTTTTTGTCAATAAAACACTTTGCAATATTGCCGTTTATCCTCGGAATCGGCGTATATTTTTTGCAAGCAAGGTTTCTGAAAACGACCGTCCAATCGGCATCGCAAAGATACATCGGTATATTTATTTTGTCAAATTTACTGAAGTTTTCCATATCACAATCACAATCTGTATATTTATTACTTATATTATACTAAAACAAAGTAGTTTTATCAAGTTTTTAATTACAAATATAACAAATTTCATTTTTTTAACAAAAACCTCTTGTAAAATCTATGCAAATAGGTTAAAATATAGATTGGTAAATTTTAAAAATAATTTTTTAATTTTTGGAGGATAAAAATCATGGCAGTAAAAGTTGCTATTAACGGCTTTGGCCGTATCGGTCGTCTCGCTTTCAGACAGATGTTTGGTGCAGAAGGCTACGAAATCGTTGCTATCAACGACTTGACAAGCCCCAAGATGCTTGCTCACCTTCTTAAGTATGACTCCGCTCAGGGCAGATACGCTCTCGGCGACACAGTTGTTGCTGGCGAAGACTCCATCACTGTTGATGGCAAGACCATCAAGATCTATGCTGAAAAGAACGCAGCTGACCTTCCTTGGGGAGAGATCGGCGTAGACGTAGTTCTCGAGTGCACAGGCTTCTACACATCTAAGGAAAAATCTCAGGCTCACATTGATGCAGGCGCAAAGAAGGTTGTTATCTCTGCTCCCGCAGGCAATGACCTTCCCACTATCGTTTACAGCGTAAACGAAAATACTCTTACAAAGGAAGACAACATCATCTCTGCTGCTTCCTGCACAACAAACTGCTTGGCTCCCATGGCTAAGGCTCTTAACGACTACGCTCCTATCCAGAGCGGTATCATGTCCACCATCCACGCTTTCACAGGTGACCAGATGGTTCTCGACGGACCTCACAGAAAGGGCGACCTCAGACGTGCAAGAGCTGCTGCAGTAAACATCGTTCCTAACTCTACCGGCGCTGCTAAGGCTATCGGTCTTGTTATCCCCGAGCTCAACGGCAAGCTCATCGGTTCTGCACAGAGAGTTCCCGTTCCTACGGGCTCCACAACCATCCTCGTTGCTGTTGTTAAGGGCGAAAACGTAACTAAGGAAGGCATCAACGCTGCTATGAAGGCTGCTTCTTCCGCTTCCTTCGGTTACACCGAAGAAGAGCTCGTTTCTTCCGATATCATCGGTATCACCTACGGTTCTCTCTTCGATGCTACTCAGACAATGGTTTCCAAGATCGGCGACGACCTCTATCAGGTACAGGTTGTTTCTTGGTACGACAACGAGAACTCTTACACATCTCAGATGGTAAGAACAATCAAGTACTTCGCAGAGCTTTAATTCTCATACGAACGAAACAAAGATCGGTATGTGGGTTTTACCCACATACCGATTTTATTTTTTAAAACGATGCACAAAGGCAGAACCCTTTGTGCATTAGTTTTTTCTTTTCATTTTTGCAATAAAGAAGCCGTCGGTCTTATGTATGTCGGGATAGAGTGTAAGCATACCTTTTTTAGACGCTACACCACCATTCACCGAAAAATCAACGTATTCAAAATCATCATGTTCGTCTAAAAATCTCTCAACTACCCCTTCGTTTTCACGAATGTTAATTGTACAGGTCGAATAAACGAGAGTTCCGCCTTCTTTGACGTAATTTGAAGATGCCGAAAGAATTTTATACTGTATCTCAGGCAACCGTTCGATCGCAGTCTCTTCTTTATATCTGAGATCGGGCTTTTTAGCTATAACCCCCAGACCCGAACAAGGAGCATCAACGAGCACTCTGTCTGCTTTACCCTTCAATTCATTTATATAATTACTTCCGTCCTGCTCTCTTGTTTCGATTATATCGATTCCGAGCCGCTTTGCTCCCTTAGTAACAAGCGAAAGTTTGTTAGCGTGGAGGTCGAACGAGTATATCTTTCCTACGTTATTCATATTCAAAGCAACAGAAAAACTTTTCCCTCCGGGGCACGAGCAGGTGTCGATCACCGTGTCTCCCTCGACAGCACCGACAACCTCGGCACATATCTGTGACGCCTCATCCTGAACAAATACTCTTCCGTCCTTCAAAATATCGAGAGAGGAAACGGGACAGGACTGCAACAGTCTTACTGCATTTTTTGCATAAAGCCCGTTTTCGCATTTTATTTCTTTCTCCGCAAGGAAAGAGAGAATCTCATCCTTACTTGCTTTCAGCGTATTCACCCTAAGGGTCATATCGGGAGAATTATTCAATGCAGACAAAATGCCCTCGCACTTCAATATGCCGTAATCCTTAAGCCACATCGAGCATAGCCAAGAGGGATACGAATACGCAACCGACAAATAAGCGATCGGATTATTATCTCTGTCGGGAAATTCTATACTGTCTTTTTGGCGAATGACCTCACGAAGCACACCGTTTACAAAGCCGGTTGCACTTCTTTTGTTGTTTTTCTTACAGAGCTCAACACTCTCGTTACACGCGGCGTGATCGGGCACTCCGCCCATATACATAATCTGATAAACGCCCATTCTCAGAATGACGAAAACCTCGATATCAAGTTTTTCAATGGGTCTCCCCGAAAACTTATTGATTATGTAGTCAAGTGTAATTTTTCTTTCAATTGTACCGTAAACCAAAGCCGTATAAAAAGCACGGTCATTTCCGGATAAGCCGTGCTTTTCAATTGCAGAATCGATCTCGATATTGGGATAGCTCTTGTTTTTTTCGCACTTAAGAAGCGACAAAAAAGCTACGTCTCTTACGTTCTGCATCAATCATCTCTCCTGGCAGCAACAATAAACAAGAGTCTGAGAAGCTGTGCCAATGCGGTTACCAATGCAGCTACGTATGTCATCGCCGCCGCGGAAAGCACCTTCTTTGAGCCATTAAGCTCTTCTGCATCGAGTATGCCCGTATTTTCAAGTGCGGCTAATGCCCTCTTGCTTGCGTTAAATTCAACAGGCAATGTTACAAGCTGGAAAAGCGCCATCGTTGCATAGAAAATACAACCGATATACGCCAAAGGATAATATGCGAAAATTATACCTATGAGTATCAACGGAACTGCAAGCTTGGATCCGATGTTAGTTACGGGAATTATTGCTGAACGAAGCTTGATCGGACCGTATCCGACCGCGTGCTGAACCGCGTGTCCCGATTCGTGTGCGGCGACACCGATCGCCGCAACAGAGGTATTGTCATATACACTCTGCGATAAGTTTACGGTATTTGACCTTGGATCAAAATGGTCTGTCAATTCACCGGGAACACTGACCACCTGCACGTGATGAAGACCGTTTGCGTCAAGAATATGTCTTGCCGCCTCAGCCCCCGTCATTCTTCTTTGTGACAAGACCTTGCTGTATTTCTTAAAGGTGGTCTGCACCTTCGCCTGTGCCCATCCTGCCAAAAGGAGCGCAGGAACAATAAAAATCAAGTAAGTATAATCAAAAAACATAAAAAATATCCTCCATTCATCAACAAACAAATACTCTTCGAATCAGTTATTTTTGAAGTGTAAAGACGTCTCCTACGCTGATCTTTCTTCCGTTTATAAAGTCTGTTGCCTTCATTCTGCCCTTACCCTCGGGAAGCACACCGTCGATACCTATAACTCCGTCCCCGGTCGACACATAAATATTGCCTTTTTCAAGTGATATTACTGTACCAAAAGGCTTGTCGCTTGTTTTTTCGGTCAAAAACGATGACACGAATTTGATCATTTTTCCGTTCAAAAATGCAAATGACAAGGGAAAAGGCGACGTACCGCGGATCTGATTATGGATGCTTTCAGCCGATTTTGAAAAATCAGTCAGGCAGTCCTCCTTTTCGATCTTTTTCGCATAAGTGGAAAGGCTGTCGTCCTGCTTGTATCGCTTGACGTTGCCGCTTTCAATCACCTTCACAGTCGAAAGAAGCGCATAAGCACCGAGATCGGCAAGCTTATCGTGCATAGTCTCAAAATTATCCTCGGGACGGATAGAAATCTCATACATCTCGATCATATCGCCCGTGTCAATTCCATCTTCCATATAAATAGTTGTAATTCCCGTCGTTTTTTCGCCGTCGATGATCGCTCTCTGAATGGGAGCAGCTCCTCTGTACTTGGGCAAAAGCGAGCCGTGAACGTTGATACAACCGTATTTCGGGTATTCGAGCACGTTTTTCGGCAATATCTTGCCGTATGCGACAACAACTATCAATTCGGGATCTAAATCTTTAAGCAACTCAATAAAGCTTTCATCCCTCAAAGTATTTGGTTGATACACGGTAATGCCGTTTGCCAAAGCACTTTCCTTGACGGGAGGCGGCATAAGCACGTAGCCTCTGCCCTTCGGCTTATCGGGTTGAGTAACAACACCAACGATCTCGTGATCGGTAGTCAAAAGCGATTCAAAGCACACCTTCGCAAAATCGGGTGTTCCCATAAATAATATTCTCATATATTTTTTCTTTATTCCTCTTCGTAAAGTTCTTCGAGCTGATCGTCTGTAAGCATCTTTGCGTGATCGATATAAAGTACACCGTCGAGATGGTCAAGCTCATGGCAAAAAGCGCGTGCAGCAAGCTCGCTTCCGGTCACAACAAACCAATCGCCGTTTCTGTCCATAGCTTTTACGGTTACCGTCATAGGTCTTGTGGTAACACCGTATTTGCCGGGAACGGAAAGACAGCCCTCGATATCCTGCTGTTCTCCCTCGCGGGCGATGATCTCGGGGTTGATCATTTCGATCAGGTTTCCGGGCTCGGTCTCGACGAGCACTATTCTGCGCAATACGCCTACCTGAACAGCCGCAAGTCCGCATCCGTTCGCTGCATGAAGCGTGTCCTTCATATCATCAAGAAGCTGTAATATTCTTGGGGTTATTTCCGTAACGGGACGGCTCTTCTTACGAAGAATATCGTCGCCTACCGTAACTATTTTAAGCTTTGCCATAAGTATCACTCCTGTTTTAAACTTACGTTTTATATGTTATTGGGATCCATATCCATTGAAATTTGAATCTTATTTCCGAATTTTTTCTCACAATCCGCGTATATTTTTGCAAAAAAAGTGCGCGTTGTGCTGTTATTTTTGCACTTTACAACAAACTGCATACGGTATTTTTCGTTCACCTTATAAACCGACGCCTCAAGCGGCCCGAATACGTTTAGTGCAAGGGTGTTTTTTTCATACTCCGCCGCGCTGTCCTTGATGGATGTGTTAAGATATACGCACGCTCTCAACAGCTCGTTTTCCGAAAACGCAGTAAGCGTTATAAGCAACATATCGCAAAAAGGCGGAAATACAAATGATTTGCGAAGCAATATTTCATTTTTATAAAAAGCACCGTAATCCTGTCCCGAGGCAAAACGCAATATTTGATGCTCGGGAGCATAAGTCTGAATAACTGCTTTTCCCTTTTTGTCGCTTCTGCCAGCCCTTCCCGTAACCTGAGTGATCAGATCGAAGGTGCGCTCATTTGCCCTGTAATCGTCAAGGTAAAGCGATGCCTCTGCCAAAATAACACCGACACAGGTCACGTTCGGAAAATCGTGCCCCTTCGTAACCATCTGCGTACCAATAAGTATGTCCGCCTCTCCGCTTCTGAAGCGGTCAAGCATAGAATCGAAAGCGAATTTTGTCGACGTGGTATCGGCATCCATACGCATTACTTTTTTGTCGGGGAAAAGAAGCTTCAATTCTTCCTCAGCTTTTTGCGTACCAAAGCCGAGGTGCTGGATATGCTCACTTCCGCAGTTTGGACAAACGGTCGGCACCTTGCGCCGTGCCCCGCAGTAATGGCAGGTCAGCCAGCCGTTTTTCACCCTCGCCTTCATATTGTCTTCGCCCTCTTCGGCAAAGACACGTCCGGGCGAATGGAAGGTCATCGATACACTGCAATGGTCGCAGGTTATCGCCTTTCCGCATTCGGCGCACGAAACAAAATTGTTGTATCCGCGCCTATTGATAAACAGAATTACCTGTTCTTTATTTTCAAGCGACTCCCTCATCGAGCGGTAAAGTGTTTCGCCGATTACAGATAATCCCGACGTCTTTGCAAGGTCAAGCCTGAGATCCGAGATCACCGTCGACGGAAGAACGGCATTACCGTATCTTTCGTTTAGCTCGACTAACGTATAAGCGCCGTTTTGCGTTTTATAATAGCTGTCGAGCGACGGAGTCGCCGACGCCAAAAGCATAAGCGCCTTGTTGTAGCCCGCCCTGAATCTTGCCACGTCCCTGGCATGATAACGGGGGGACATATCAGATTTGTAGGTATGCTCCTGCTCCTCGTCGATAACAATAAGTCCCAATCTTTCAAATGGGGCGAAGATCGCCGATCTTGTACCGATACATACGTCGACGTCTCCGTTTTTTATTCTTCTCCACGCATCGAAGCGTTCTCCGTTCGACAGAGAAGAATGTATGGCTGCAATCCTTTCGCCGTAAAAGCTCTTGAAAAGACCGACCGTCTGGGGGGTAAGCGATATTTCGGGTACAAGAATGATCGCCTGTCTGCCCGATGCTATTACCTCGTCTATAACAGACTTGATCACCCTCGTCTTTCCGCTTCCCGTAATGCCGTGTAAAAGTACAGCTTTGGGCTCTCCGGTTCTGTATAATTCGGATATCTTTTCGTATGCCGCCTGCTGATGCGGTGTCAAAACGTTGTCTTTTTTAGCAAACCCGCTTTCGCCGTAGGGATCACGGTAGACCTCTACCTCATCGATCGCAACTATTCCCTTTTCAGCCAGTGATTTAAACTGTGCGCTTCCCGCCCCCGTCAAGCCCTTCAGCTCCGACTCGGACAGCTTACCGCCGTTTTCGGAAAGTGCATACACAACAGACCTCAGTTTTTCGCCTCGCAGCTTATACTCTCCTCTGTTTTCCAGGCAATCCTTGGTATCATCAACCGATAGAAGCAAAGTAATATACTTTTCGTGCACCTTGCCGCCCTCGCGGAAGACCACTCTTTTTGTAACAAAGCCTCTCGTGGCAAGATCGCGAAGCGCCCTTTCGATTCCGTCTCCAAACTTATTTTTCAAAGTATGAAGCCTTGAATCGGGATTGTCCCTTAAATAACTGCAGACAGCCCTTGGATTTTCACCGAAATTTGTGATGTCGACACCATCGGCAAGACTATACAGAGTATACATCTTTCCAAATGCCGATACGGGGACTGCGCTTTTGACAGCATCACCGACGGTACAAAAGGTCCTATCCTTCAAAAAAACACACAGCTTCAAAAGTTCATCGTTCAGAACAACGTCGTGAACGACGTCTATGACCGATTTTACTCCGCTGTATTCCGTTTTATCAGCTATTTCAAATACAACGGCATACACACCCTTGTCGCTTTTGCCGAAAGGAACAGTCACGACAGAGCCTACCGTAACACTGCTATGCAGATGCTCGGGAACATAATAATCGAATTTTCCGTCAATAAAGTAAGGTGCATCCAAAACATGCACCCGCGCAAACAGGTCATTCATTCAGACACACCTCCGTTTTTTAATTCAATATCAAACGTTCTCAGTCAAGATTCTTGCCCAAGGATTCCTCAACGATCTGATATTCCTTGGAATGTAAACGGTTGATTGCTGTTCTGACTGCCTTTTCCTCGCGGTATTCACGGCTGATAAGTGCTGCGATGCTCTTATCTGTTTCCTTGTTTGCAACCAGCTTCTCGGCATATTCGCGCTGTGTCACATATTCGTCTGTAACTATTCTTGCGCATTTTGCCGTAGCAATTACGAGTTCGTAACGGTTGTACTTACCTTTCTCCTGCAATTCTTCAAGAGTGGGAGAGATCATGCTTGTATACTTCTCATTCATAAAACTTTTCCTTCACTTCCAAACGCCTCGACGTGCGTTTTATTTCTGATTTTGTAATGTTTAATATATCTAAAGCAGCGTCACGCGCTCCTTCATTCTCGTTAATGACCACGTAGTCATATTCTTCAAAGCAAGCAAGCTCGTTTTTTGACTGCTCAAGCCTTGCCTTAATGACTTCGTCCGTCTCTGTTCCCCTGCCCCTCAGTCTTGATTCAAGCGTCTTATAATCGGGCGGAAGAAGCAGTATCAAAAGTGCATCGGGAAACTTTCTTTTTACATTCATTGCACCCTCGACCTCGATCTCAAGAATCACGTTCTTGCTTTCGAGCATCTCGCTCACCTTGCTGTTGATCGTTCCGTAGTAGTTTCCGCAATACTGCGTATACTCGATCAAGGTGTCGTTTTTGATATTCTCTTCAAACTCTTCTCTTGTAATATAAAAGTAGTTTACTCCGTCGACCTCGCCCGGTCTTGGTTGTCGTGTTGTCGCAGAAACCGAAATGGCAAAATCATCGGACATTGCCAAAAGCTCCTTCAAAACCGTTCCCTTACCGCTTCCGGCAGGCCCGGAAACCACAATAAGCAAATTGTTCTTTTTCATTTTGATTCACCCTATTTATCACATTGCCAAAAACATAAGCAACTATAAGTTGTTATTACTCAGTCTCTTCATCGGAAGGAGTGCTGTCATCGACACCGTTCAACCTGTCCGTTATCTTTTCTGTGGTGAGCGCAGACAAAATAACGTGCTCGCTGTCGGTTATAATGACCGACTTAGTCTTATGTCCGCAAGAGGCATCGATCACCCTGCCCTCCTCTTTGGCGTCCTGGACAAGTCTTTTTATGGGAGAGGATTCGGGACTTGATATTGCAACGATCCTGTTTCCCGCAACCATATTACCAAAACCAATATTGACAAATAACATATATGACCTCATTCAAGATTCTGGATCTGTTCTCTGATCTTTTCAAGCTCACTCTTCATATTTACAACAAGATGAGCCATATCGGCATCGTTTGCCTTGGAGCCGGTGGTATTTACCTCTCTGTTCATTTCCTGAAGCAGGTAGTCCATATTCTTGCCCACAGCACCGCCGTTTTCGAGGATCTTATCAAACTCATCAAAGTGACTGCGAAGTCTTACGATCTCCTCATCTACGGCTACCTTGTCGGCAAAGATGGCACACTCGGTTAGTATTCTCGCGGAATCTACCTCTATATTATGCTTCTCAAGCACCTGCTTTAAGCGGTTTTCGAGTTTTTCTGCATATCCCGCAATACAGCTTTCCGACATTTTTTCGATTCTGTCGGTCATTTCCATAAGATTTGCCTTTTTGATCAAGAGGTCTGCCTTCAGCTTTTCGCCCTCGCGCTCTCTCTGCGCAATAAACATATCGATCGCATCGTCGAGCACGGGCTTGATGATCAGCCAGTCCTTCTCCATATCCTCCTCGGGTTTGAGAACGGTAAATATCTCTCTGTTCTGGGCAACAGTCATAACAGATATATCGTCCTTAAGAAGGAACTTTTCTCTGAGGTCTCTCAATGCCTTGATGTAGCTCTCGGTATATGCCTCGTCGAGACGAAGCTCGATACCGACCTTTTCGACAACGTCGACACCGATATACAAATCAAGCTTTCCGCGCTTTATTCCTCTTGCCTGAATATACTCGCGGACTCTGTCCTCGAGAAAGCTGTACATTCTTGATATTTTTATGTTACAATCCAAAAATCTGGAATTAACCGACTTGATCTCAGCGGTTATTTCTTTACCCTCGACAGAAGCCGTTGCTCTGCCGTAAGCGGTCATACTTCTTATCATAAAAGCACGTCTCTTTTCCTATAAATACGTTACATTATATTATACCTTATTTAACCCTGTTTGTCAACAAGCGCACCGCTAAAGTTTCCTGTTTTTGCCGGACAAATCATCATATTTTTTTATCCCGTTCATATAATTATTCATAAAATATTCCAAAATACATATTGTAAAATTTCCCGTATATGTTATAATAGATACAATTGGTTGTATTATATCTTCTTTTGGCGTATTTGTTTTCGGAAACGGGAAAGTTTTTACGGAAAGACGGTTATATGAAAAGAAATATCTTTACATACCTATATAATTTGGCTAAAATCGGACTTTGCATCTGGCGTGATCTGGCGGATAACAAAAAATGCGACATTGAGCTTTGTCTAAAAAGCTCTTTTTCAACCAATACATCTTGTTTGGAACTTGCAAACTCGATGCTTGTGACCCCAATCGACAGAGACGATATTGTGACCCTCTCGCTGTCACTCCACCGATTCAACGTTTATTCTGCCGAGCTATTCTCATACAAAAACAAGTTCTTCGCAGAGAGAAATATAAAAAAACATACGACACCAATATCGGACATTTTTCAAAGAACATGCAACGCGTTCGAAAACGGTTTCCCTTCTTCGCTCGATGGTTTGATCTGTATATTGCCGAACCTCCCCGAGGATGATTACCAAAACCACTTTTCGGCAGTGGGCTTGATTGCTGAACACACGTTGTTTGAAAAAATCAAAAAATGCTACGACTATGCAGTGGAAATACACGACAAGATTATTTATGCTGTGATCAAAAATAATTAAGATTTGGATTGATTCAGGATGTTTGGATATGTAAGACCCAACAAAAATGAGCTCAGGGTTAAAGAGTTTGAGGTATATAAAAGCACCTACTGCGGACTTTGCAGAGTTATGGGCAAAAGGTATTCTTGTGTTTACAAAATGTCTTTGAGCTACGACTTTGTCTTTATGGTACTTCTCCGACTGTACGCATCTCCCGAAAAAGTAGGATTTACAAAGAGACGGTGTATAGCTCACCCAACCAAAAAGCGAGCTATGATGAACGAAAACGAAGCTCTGAAAATTACGGCAGACGTCGGCGTTATTATGCTCTATCACGATTTTCGTGATAAGATCAACGATAAAGACGGCGCAAAAAGCGTTCTCGCAAGAATGCTGATGCCCGAGCTGAAGCGTCTTCGCAAAAAGGCTTGTAAGATACCCTGTATAAAGGAATTCGACAAGATCGCAGAGCAAAGACTCGGTGCGCTTGCTCAACTCGAAAAAGAAAAAACTGCCTCGGTCGACGCCCCCGCTGAAGAATTCGGCTGTCTTCTCGGCGAGGCGCTTTCTGTAGGTCTTGACGGCGTAAACAAAAGAACGGTTTACGAAATCGGCAAAAACGTCGGCAAATGGATATATATCACCGACGCCGTAGACGATATCGACAGTGATGCAAAAAGAGGGGCTTACAACCCGCTTCTTGCAATATCCGAAACTACCGAAAAAGCCAAAGAAGAGTTTAGTACGATAAACGTTACCCTGCTTAATATTCTTTCAAACGCCGATATGGCGCTTGGTCTTATGGATATGACAGACAGAGGAATCTATGCCATTTTAAGCAACATTCTTCGCCTCGGGATGGCACAGATCCAAGAAGAAATACTTAAAAAGAACAATTTTATTGTACCCGAAAAGGAGTAAAACAGAAAAAATGACAGATCCATATCGCGTTTTAGGAATACAAAAAAATGCTACGGACGAAGAAGTCAAGCAAGCATACAGAAACCTTGCCCGCAAATATCATCCCGACGGCTATGTAAATAATCCCCTCGCCGATCTTGCCGAAGAAAAAATGAGGGAGATCAACGAGGCCTATGATCAAATACAAAAAGAACGCAGACAAAACAGTTCTTATTCCGGCTCTTCGAACAAGACCCACACATATTCGGGTGAATATATTAGGGTCAGAGAATTGATCCAAAGCAACAGACTTTCGGAAGCGGAAACCATGCTCAACTCCATCCCCTCGCAGGACAGAAACGGAGAGTGGAACTTCCTGCGCGGCTGCATACTCGAAAGAAAAGGCTGGTACTTTGATGCACAAAAATTCTTTGAGGCGGCGTGCTATATGGACCCGGAAAACCGCGAATACAGCGACGCGTTAAACAGAATCAGATCGACGGCAAACTCCTTCGGAGGATATAGGGCTTCCAACACAAATGAGATCGGATGCTCGGTCTGCGACGTTTGTCAAACACTTATATGTGCCGATTGCTGCTGTGAATGTATGGGCGGCGACTTGGTAGGATGTTGTTAAAAAATGAAAAACAGTAGCTCCCGTCGGGATGGACGAAATAATATTTCGACTGCAAAAAAGCTGTCTTTTTCAGCAATCTCCTGTGCCTTAGGCGTTATACTGCTCTTTTTGGGTGCAGTGATCGAGACTGTAGATATCTCTATGGCTGCCCTGGCTTCATTTCTGATCATTGTTTGTATGATAGAAATGGGCGGTTACTATCCCTTTCTTGTGTACTTGGCAACTGCTACTCTTTCATTCCTACTACTGCCAAACAAAACGGTCGTTTTGATCTACGGTATGTTTTTCGGATTCTATCCCATACTCAAAAAATATCTCGAGAGATTGCCTTTTGTAATGGGATGGATAGCCAAAATTGCAGTTTTTAACGTAGTCATCGCGCTCTATTACGTTTTTTTAAGAGAGGTTCTTTTCCCGGATATCGACGGAATAAAGATTTATTTGTTTTTACTTCTTAATGTTATATTTATTACACTCGATATCACCCAAACACTGTTTGTTACCGCGTATGTTAGGCGCTTCAGAAAAATGCTTGGCTTACACAGATTTTTTAAATAAGCTCCAAAAACGTTCCCCATTAAATCATTGGGGAACGTTTTTTTGGCATTTTCATATACTATAACAAGAGTAACATAAAAGGGAGAGATTAAGATGCACTGTCGAAACGGATTATATAAAGCTCTCGGGCTGGTAGTTTTAGCATTCGGAAGCGGTATTCTTCTTGCGTATTTTCTTCCGACATACTTTTTAGCAGCACTCGAAGCTATGGTAATTGTTGCCTCGGGACTGCTTTACGTACTTCAAAAATGATCTTCAGGGGGGAGTATTTTATGAAAATAGTTGTATTAAAATCACCAAAAATGATTGCTCCGTTGTTACGGAGGATATTTAAAGTAAAGAAAAGTAATTGACAAAAAGTAATAACTATTTTTTAATCCTTGTGATGCGGGCGGTCGCTTTGACCGCTCATTTTTTGTGGACATAGGGTAATAGAGATAGCAATACCCAAACTCTGTATTTTTTCTCTCCCTCCGTCACTTCGCTTTCGCTTCGTGACACCGTCTCGCTGAGGCGGAGGGCAGGCTCGGCTCATACGGGAACCCCCAAACCTCGACAAGCTCGGTTCGGGGAACCCCTACCACAGGAACCCCCAAAACTTACTTCGTGCGTTTCGGGGAACCCTTTTTCCAGTCCACCGGACTGTCATTCACTCCCTCGCCGCCGCTTCGCTACCTCGTCAGATGGAGGTATAAGTTACATTTGTTCAAAAGACGACCTCATCCGTCTCGCCGCCAATGTAAAAACCTTATCCCTCATTTGTACAGCGGCGATCCACCTGTCTCGCTGAGGCTCGGTCACGGCTCGGCTCTGTTAGTCCACCGGACTAACATTCACTACCTCGCCGCCGCTTCGCTACCCACCGGAGAAGGTATTTGTTTGTTCTACATCCAGCGGAGAAGGTGTCGAGGCAGTGCAGAAATAAACAATATGTACCAAACTTATGCTGCCGAGACGGATGAGGTCGTCTCGGCAACATCCCTCTCCGTCAGCTCCGCTGACACCTCTCCCGCAGGGAGAGGCTTGGTGCGTGCCGATTCGGTAATTACAAGAGAAGAATTTTGTTTTGATGTTGTAATTTTACGGCGGTATTCGAACAGTAGAAGGGCAAACGGCAAAACCGATAACAGCAAAAACGCTCCCGAGAGAGGTTTCTCTCGGGAGCGCCTTCGTTTTGCTTTATTGTGGTGGCACCGGTTTTACCCGACGTTCCCACATTAGCGTGTAAGTTGTCTCGCCATTCTTTCAAATGGTGGACAAACCTACACTACTGTAAGTGGGAGATCAGTCCCACTCACCGGGAGCGATAGGGGTAGAAATACCTACCATCACGATCTGTGACTCAAAAGTTGTTACTTCTGCCACAGGTTTTACGAATACTTCCTTCTTCATGTTTACCATCCT
>JAFSAM010000034.1 GCA_017441005.1 Clostridia bacterium
AAATAATGAAAAACATTCATAATGAGCTGACAGAAAACTTTTTCAACGCTATTCTTCAACTCAGGAGCGTAGAAGAGTGCAAACGTTTTTTTGAGGATATCTGCACTATCAAGGAGCTGCAGGATATGTCACAGAGACTTGAGGTCGCTTTCCTTTTAAACGAGGGGAAAAGCTACCAGGAGGTACTTGCAAAAACAGGAGTCAGCACAGCAACGATTAGCCGAGTAAACAAATGCTTGAATTACGGAAGCGGCGGTTATAAGGAAACGATCGAGAAATTCCCCAAAAAAGGAGACTAAACAGAAATGGATGTAAACAACTCTGTACTGAAAAACGAAGAAAAAGCCGTTTTTAAGCTCCGTTCGCTTTACGGGAAATACGGTTATTCTCAATTTAAAATGAGCAAATTCGAGGAGTATGATCTTTACGTCAGAAATAAGGACTTTCTCGTTTCCGACAGTATTATTACTTTTACGGATACAAACGGCAAGCTTCTCGCACTCAAGCCTGACGTTACCCTTTCGATTATTAAAAACACAAAGGACGAGCCGAATACCGTAAATAAAGTTTATTACAACGAAAATGTTTACAGAATCACAAAAGGCTCATTTTCCTATAAAGAAATTATGCAGTCGGGACTCGAATGCATAGGAGATATTGATAATTATAACATTTATGAAGTATTGATGCTTGCTTGCGAAAGCTTAAAAAGCATTTCCGAGGAATGTGTACTCGATATATCAAACCTCAGCATTTTGTCCGATGTGATAAACAACATAAAAATCTCGCCGAAGAACAGAAAAAGAGTGCTTAAATGTGCGAGTGAAAAAAACGTCCATGAGATATCAAATATCTGTATCGAAGAAGACATCCCCAAGGAAAAGTGCGAAGTTCTGAAAAAGTTGATTTCTGTGTACGGCAACCCTCGAGATACAATTGCTTTTCTTGAAAAAGAGATTTCTGATTATACCGATAAGAAAAAAATCGAAGACCTTAAGATCATTACCGATACTCTCACGGAAAACGGATACGGGGATATGATCAGAATTGACTTTTCTGTTATAAACGATATGAATTATTATAACGGTATTGTATTCAAAGGGTTTATAAACTCTATCCCCACAGGCGTTCTTTCGGGCGGTCAATATGACAACCTCATGAACAAAATGGGCAGAAAAGCCGGGGCTATCGGTTTTGCCGTATATCTGGATATGATTGAGAGATTGAACGAATGTGAACACACCTACGATGTAGACACTGTAATACTCTACAACGCAGACGACGACATATCAGCTCTTAACGGAGCTATAAAGATGCTTGCAGATAACGGAAAAAGCGTTATGGCGCAGAAAACCGTGCCCAATGATCTGAAATACAAGCAACTTCTCAGACTTAAGGATAAAGGAGTGGTAATCGTTGAAACCAATGCTTAATATTGCTCTTCCCAAAGGAAGGTTAGGCGAAAAAGTATATGCAATGTTTGAAAGTGCAGGTTTTGAATGCCCTTCCATCAAAGAAAACAACCGAAAGCTTATTTTCGAAAATGAAGAAGTCGGCGTAAGATACTTTTGGGTCAAGCCGTCTGATTCAGCCATTTATGTCGAAAGAGGTGCCGCTGATATCGGAGTAGCGGGAAAAGACATTCTTTTGGAATACGATCCGGATGTATACGAGCTTCTCGATCTTGATATCGGCAAATGCAGAATGGCTGTTGCCGCAAAAAAAGAATTTCGCGATAATCCGCAGAGAACCCTTAAGGTTGCAACTAAATTTACGAATATAGCTCAAAATTTCTATTCGTCCAAAGGCCGTGAAATCGATATGATCCATCTCAACGGCTCAATAGAAATCGCTCCCATTCTCGGACTTTCCGACGTTATCGTTGACATAGTCGAGACGGGAACGACACTCAAGGAAAATAATCTTGAAGTCAAGGAAACTATATTCCCCATCAGCGCAAGACTCATTGCAAACAAATCGAGCTTTAAGTTCAAAAACACTCAAATCGAAAAAATCGTGCGTGAATTGTCAGCACAAATCGAGGCAAAAAATGATTAAGATATACAAATACGGCGAAGTTGACAACAAAGATATTTTCGCAAGAGCAACAACAGAAATTGACGTTGCTTCTATCGTTACTGATATAATCAATAACGTCAAGGAAAACGGCGATTCTGCCCTTCTCTCATATTGCGAGAAGTTTGATAAAGCGAAACTTTCCTCTCTTGAAGTAACCCAAGATGAGATAGATGAAGCATTCGCATCTGTCAGCCCGAGGTTTATAGAAATATTAAAATCAGCTGCAGCAAACATTCGTAAATTTCACGAAAAGCAGGTCAGAAACAGTTTTATTATTAACGATGAAGACGGTATAGTTATCGGACAAAAAATCATACCGGTGGACAAGGCCGGTTTGTACGTTCCCGGAGGAACTGCCGCTTACCCTTCTACGGTTCTTATGGATTCCATCCCTGCTAAGATCGCGGGAGTTAAAGAAGTGGTTATCACCACACCTCCCTCATCTAACGGTAAGATAAATCCCGTCATTCTTGCGGCGGCAAAAATAGCCGGAGTTGACAGGATATTCAAGGTGGGTGGCGCTCAAGCTATTGCCGCTTTGGCTTACGGAACAGAAACTATCCCTAAGGTCGACAAAATAGTGGGTCCCGGCAACGCTTTTGTCGCTGAAGCTAAAAAGCAAGTATTTGGTAATGTTTCGATCGATATGATCGCCGGCCCTTCCGAAATACTTGTTGTATCCGACAGCAGATCCAACCCTAAATTCGTTGCTGCCGACCTCCTCTCTCAAGCAGAACACGATAAACTTGCAAGCGCAGTTCTTGTAACCGATTCGATGGATTTTGCCGCACTTGTCAGCGATGAGATCGAAAAACAGATACCTTTACTCGAACGAAACGAGATAGCCAGAGCTTCTATTGACAACAATGGTAAGATCATAGTTGCCGACTCCCTTGAAAAAGCAATTGATATTTCAAACGAGATCGCCCCCGAACACCTTGAATTATGTGTCGACTCTCCGTTTGATTATCTCGACAAGATCAAACACGCGGGATCTATCTTTATGGGCAGATACTGCCCTGAAGCGTTGGGTGACTACTATGCAGGCCCGAACCATACGTTACCCACAAGCGGTACCGCTAAATTCTCCAGCCCTCTTTCTGTCGATGATTTTATAAAGAAAACTCAGTACACATACTACACCAAGGATGCTTTATCAAGAGTGGCTGATGACGTTGCGTATTTCGCCAAGCTCGAAGGTCTTACCGCCCACGCGAAGAGTGCTACGGTTAGATTTGAAAAATAAATTGAGGTCAAAAATATGAGCAGATTTTTTAGTGATAAATACAAAAAGCTTGTTCCCTACACTCCGGGAGAACAGCCTAAGGATACACAGTATATAAAGCTTAATACAAACGAATCCCCCTTCCCGCCTTCCGAAAAAGCTATAATCGCGGCATTGGAGGAAACACACAACCTACAGCTTTATCCCGATCCGGAGTGCAGAAAGCTGACCGAAAAGGTTGCAGAGCTTTGTGGCGTTGAATACGAAAACGTGCTTATGACAAACGGCTCAGATGAAATTTTGAACTTTGCTTTTATGGCTTTTTGTGATTCAAAAAACGGTGCGGCTTTTCCGGATATTTCCTACGGTTTTTACAGTGTATTTGCTGAATTGAACAATGTTCCATACACGGAGATTCCGTTGAAAGATGATTTCTCGATCGATATTAACGATTATAAGGGAATAAATAAAACTATATTCATCGCAAATCCGAACGCTCCCACCGGTATGACTCTTTCGCTTGAGCAAATTGAGGAGATTCTGAAGACAAATCCCGACAGAGTTGTTGTTATTGATGAAGCATACGTTGACTTTGGTGCGGAAAGTTGTATACCGCTCACTAAAAAATATGACAACTTGCTTGTTTGCCAGACCTTTTCGAAATCAAGATCAATGGCGGGTGCAAGACTTGGATTTGGTGTTGGCTCTGCCGATCTGATTGCCGATCTGAATACAGTAAAATATTCAACTAACCCCTATAATATCAACAGAATGACTATGGCGGCAGGTATAGGCGTACTCAATGACGAGGCATACACAAGAGAAAACTGCGCTGAAATTGCAAGAAACCGTGAATACACCACCAAAAAGCTGAACGAAATCGGTTTTATAACAACTGATTCAAAATCCAATTTTATTTTTGCTAAGCATCCTGATGTTGACGGTAAGGTGATCTACGAATCGCTTAAGAAAAAAGGTATACTCGTCAGACATTTCTCCAAACCGAGAATAAGTGATTACGTAAGAATTACTGTCGGCACGTCGGAACAGATGACAGCATTATTATTTGCACTCAAAAAAGTATTGGAGGAAAACAAATGATCAGGGTTGCACAAATCGCAAGAAAAACTGCAGAAACAGACATATATTTAAAAATCAGACTCGACGGAACCGGAGAATCGAAAATTGATACAGGTTGCGGATTTATGGATCACATGCTTACTCTGTTTTCAAAGCATAGCCGTTTTGATATGGAAATCACCTGCAAGGGTGATACAAATGTTGATTATCACCACTCTGTCGAGGATATAGGAATAGCCCTCGGACAAGCTTTTTACGAAGCAATAGGTGAAAAGCGAGGTATAAACAGATACGGCGATATTGCCCTCCCGATGGATGAGGCACTTATATTGGCAGCTATTGATATATCGGGACGTGATTATCTTGGATACGGACTTATTATTCCTACAGAAAAAGTTGGTGACTTCGATACTGAACTTGTAGAAGAATTTTGGCTCGGTTTCGTCAGAAATGCAAAGATCACTCTACACATAAAACAGCTTGCAGGCACTAACTCACATCACATTATTGAGGGTGCATTTAAAGCTGTCGGAAGAGCTCTCAGAACCGCATCATCAAAGGACCCTGCTCTCTTCAATGAAATTCCCTCGACGAAAGGAATTCTTTAATGATCGCAATAATCGACTATGGTGTAGGCAATCTTTTTTCGCTGAAGAGCTCACTTAAAGCCGTCGGCGCCGATGCTGTTGTCACCAATGATCCAAAAATAATAAGATCTGCAGAAAAGATCATTCTTCCGGGAGTAGGAGCTTTTAAAGACGCTTCTGACAAGCTTTTTAACTCAGGGTTGGCTGAAATCGTAACAGAAGAGGCTAAGAACGGTAAGCCGCTTCTCGGCATCTGTCTCGGCATGCAAATGCTTTTCGAAAAAAGCTTTGAATACGGAGAAACAAAAGGCCTGTCCTTGTTGAAAGGTGAAATACGCCCAATCTCCGATGTAATTTCCCACGACTTAAAGATTCCGCACATAGGCTGGAATGCTCTTAAATTCAACGGAGAAAGATCCCCTTTGTTCAAGTATATAAATGAGGGCGACTTCGTGTATTTTGTTCATTCCTTTTTTGCCGCAGGCTGTGAGGACTCTCTGATCGCAACAGCAGAATACAGCTGTGATATAACCGCGGCAGTTGGAAAAAACAACATATTCGGCTGCCAGTTCCACCCGGAAAAAAGCGGATCGGTCGGACTTAATATACTTCGTGCTTTTTGTGAAAAAGGAGGGATATAAATGATAATATTCCCCGCAATAGATCTTTTTGACGGCAAAGCCGTAAGACTTTTTAAAGGCGATTATAACCAAATGACCGTATACAGCAATAACCCTATAGAAATTGCAATGGATTTTTTAAATGCCGGTGCTACGCATATCCATCTTGTTGACCTCGAGGGAGCAAAAGACGGAACTACGCCAAACCTCGAAACAATTTGCAAAATTAAAAATGAAACCAATCTTTTTTGCGAGGTCGGTGGCGGTATTCGTTCTGAAGAGGTTATAGAAAAATATATAAATGCAGGTCTCGACCGCGTTATACTCGGTACTGCAGCTGTCACAAATCCTGATTTCGCAAAAAAAGCAGCAGAAAAATACGGAGAAAAAATTGCGATCGGAGTGGATATAAAAGACGGTTACGTTGCAGTAAAGGGTTGGACTGAAAAATCGAATCTTGATGCGTTTGATTTTTGCAGACAAATGCAATCCTTTGGAATCAAAACACTGATCTGTACGGACATCTCAAAGGACGGCGCAATGCTTGGAACCAACCATGAATTATATGAAAAGCTCCGCAAAAATTTTGATATGCAAATAATTGCATCAGGCGGTGTTTCTTCAATCGATGATGTTAAAAAGCTTGCCGAAAACAAAACTTACGGCGCAATTATCGGCAAAGCATACTACACAAAAGCAATCAACCTAAGTGAAGCGATCGAGGTGGCAAAATGACGACAAAAAGAATAATCCCCTGCCTCGATGTAAAAAACGGAAGAGTTGTAAAGGGAGTGAATTTCGAGGGGCTGAACGACGTTTCATCCCCAGTCGAGCTCGCAAAGTATTATAGTGACAACGGTGCGGACGAGCTTGTATTCTATGATATTACCGCTTCGTTTGAACAAAGAAAACTCTTTTCGGATATTCTCTGCGAAGTCGCTTCCACGATTTTCATTCCTCTTACAGTCGGTGGAGGAATAAACACCGTCGACGATTTCGACCGTGTACTGAAGTGCGGAGCCGATAAAGTCAGTGTTAACTCCGGAGCTATCAGAAACCCCAATCTTGTATATGAAGCCGCAAAGCTTTACGGTGACCAATGTGTAGTTTTGTCTGTCGATGTAAAAAGAGTAGACGGTGTATTTAGAGTTTTTGCGAAAGGCGGCAGAGAGAATACAGGCATGGAAGCTATCGAATGGATCAAAAAATGCGTCGGTAACGGTGCCGGCGAGATTGTTGTAAATTCCATCGATACCGACGGTGTAAAGAAGGGTTTTGACCTTGAAATGCTCGATGCTGTTTGCAATGCGGTGTCCGTACCTGTTATTGCATCGGGCGGTGCCGGAAATAAACAACACTTTACAGAACTGTTCAAAACTCTTCCAAAGGTCGACGCCGGTCTTGCCGCATCTATATTCCACTTTGGAGAAGTAGACATTATCGACCTAAAGAAAGAGCTAAACCAAAACGGTATTTGTATGAGATTATAATCAAGGCAAAAGAAAGGATAATATTATGGTTAATATTAAAGAACTCAAATTTGATGAAAAAGGTCTAATTCCTGCAATAGTTGTCGATGCAAAAACAAAGCAGGTTTTAACACTTGCTTATATGAACGAGGAAAGCCTGAAAATATCTATGGAAAAAGGCCTCACCTGCTTTTACAGCCGCTCAAGACAGGAGCTTTGGCTTAAAGGCGAAACAAGCGGTAACTATCAACACATTGTATCTATTACTGCTGATTGCGATAAAGACGCATTGACTGTTATGGTTGAGCCTGACGGCCCGGCATGTCATCTCGGTACAAGATCTTGTTTCCAGTTCCCTGTTTGGGAAAGCGACGAGCTCAATGAATTTTCCCTCGGCAGTCTTATGAAACTCATTGAAGGCCGTAAGACAGAGAAAAAAGAGGGTTCATATACAACATATCTCTTCGAAAAGGGACTTGATAAAATACTCAAAAAAGTCGGTGAAGAGTGCACCGAGGTTATAATAGGAGCAAAAAATAACGACAAGAAAGAGACCGTATACGAAATTGCGGACCTTACCTATCACGTAATGGTTCTTATGATCGAAATGGGAATCTCTCTTGAAGATATACATAACGAGCTTGCATCACGTCACGTTATTGACAAGAAGATCAAGCAGGAGAAAATGACACAATGATCAACCATGATCTTCACATGCATACAACCTACTGTGACGGTAAAAACTCACCTGAAGAGATGGTGCTTTCGGGAATAGCAAAAGGACTGAAGGTCGTTGGAATTTCCGGACACGGCACAACTCCGTTTGACAGCAGATACTGTATGTCCGAGGAAAAAACAAAAAAATACATAGAGGAAATCAAAGAACTAAAAATAAAGTACAAGGATCAAATTACGGTTTTGTGCGGTATCGAGCAGGATTTTTACGCCGGAGTGCCTAAATATGATTTCGACTACGTAATAGGCAGTGTACATTATGTTTTTAAGGATGGCAACTATCTCCCTGTAGATGAATCGTCGGATGTATTTCAGAAAAACGTATCTAAATACTACAACGGTGATTATATTGCATTTGCCGAAGATTACTTTAAAAACGTTTCCGAAGTTATAACTAAGACCAATGCTGATATAATTGGTCACTTTGACCTCGTTACAAAATTCAACGAAGGTTATAAGATGTTCGATGAAACAGACCTCAGATATGTAAAGGCTTGGCGAGAAGCTGTAGACAAACTCATCCCCTTCAACAAGCCTTTCGAGGTAAACAGCGGAGCTATATCAAGAGGCTACAGAACAGAGCCGTACCCTTCTCTGCCGATATTGGAATATATCAAAAGAAAAGGCGGAAGAGTAATTCTTTCAAGCGACAGCCATTCTGCCGAAAATATTGCTTTCCGTTTTAATGAAATCGAGCAAAGACTTGTTGATCTGATGAAGTGATAACAATATTTATTCAATAAAAAAACGGCTGAAAACAGCCGTTTTTTTATTTTACAAAGTCAAACTCAAAGTCATACATACTGACCGTGTCGCCGTCTTTTACGCCTTTTTGCTCAAGTTTTTCAAAGACACCTGCGTTCTTCAAAACCTTCTGGAAATACATCAATGATTCGTAATCGTCAAAATTGATGGATCCCATAAGCTTATAAATCCACTCTGCCTCGACAACGTAAGTTCCGTTAACGTTTTTAATAACAATATCGTGGTTGGTTTTATCATCGAAGATCTCACTGTCAGGATCATATTCAGCCTCGTAAACAGTAAGGGGAGGAAGTGTCTTTAATTCGTCTGCAACTCTGTGAATAAGCTCCTTAACATTCTTGCCCGTCAATGCGGATATGTACATAAGGTCATATCCTTTTTGGTTAACAAAAGACTCAAATGAATCTTTGTCAAACTCTCCCTCTTCAGACATATCGCACTTATTTCCTACGATGATCTGCGGACGGTTTGCAAGATCCTCGCTGTATTCCGCAATCTCCGCATTGATCTTTACGATATCTTCGACGGGGTCACGACCGCTCATTCCGGATACATCAACAATATGGATAAGAAGCCTACATCTGTCTATGTGACGCAAAAAATCGTGTCCAAGTCCTGCGCCGTCAGCAGCCCCCTCAATGATTCCGGGGATATCGGCAACAACAAACGAACGCTCATCGCCTGCATCAACAACACCGAGGTTGGGAGAAAGCGTGGTGAATTCATAATTCGCGATCTTAGGCTTCGCAGCACTAATTTGAGAAAGAAGCATTGATTTTCCGACGTTTGGGAATCCGACAAGTCCTACATCGGCTAACATTTTCAGTTCAAAAACAACCTCTTTTTCCTCGCCTTTAATACCGCTTTTTGCAAATCTGGGAATCTGTCTTGTTGGGGTAGAAAAATGACGGTTTCCCCATCCTCCTCTGCCCCCTCTGCATAAAATAAATGGCTCGGAATCGGACATATCCTTTATAATTTTACCTGTCTCTGCATCTTTGATAACTGTACCCGGAGGAACCTTCATAATCAAATCGTCCGCAGTCTTGCCGTGGAATTTTGACTTCATTCCGTCACCGCCGTTTGCGGCAACAAATTTTTTATGATATTTATAGCGCAGCAACGTATTCTCACCCTCGTCTATCTCAACAACAATATTACCGCCGTTGCCGCCGTCGCCGCCATCGGGTCCGCCGTGTGAAACATACTTTTCTCTTCTGAATGAAACTGCACCATTGCCGCCGTCACCGGCTTTTACGTATAGTTTTACTTTATCGATTATCATTAGTATCACCTTCTTTTTAAATACCGATCATTGATTTAAGTTGCTCTTCATCAATAATCTTTATACCGAGACTTTGTGCCTTCGTAAGTTTACTCCCTGCATCGTCCCCTGCGAGGACATAATCGGTTTTCTTTGAAACGGAAGACGAAACCTTACCGCCATACTTTTCAATCAAAGCGCCTGCCTCATCTCTCGACATTGTCGGCAGTTTTCCGGTCAAAACAAAAGTTAATCCTTCAAAAATATCACCGACAAGCTCCTCCGCTTCATAATCCATTGATACCCCGAAAGTTTTTAAATCGGTTATGATCTCTTTAGTCTTTTCGTGGGAAAAGAAATCAATAATGTATCGTGCAGAAATATCACCGATATCGTCTATTGCGGTCAATTCTTCATGGGTAACAGAGAAAAATGCGTCAATGTTTTTAAACTTTTTGGCAAGAGAAGCGGCCGCCACCTCTCCCACCTGTCTGATCCCAAGTGCATAAAGAAGCCTTGCAAGACCGGCTTTTTTAGAGTTTTCAATCGAGATCAAAAGATTATCCGCTGATTTTTCTCCCATTCTTTCAAGTGAAGATATATCTTCCTTTCTCAATCTATAGATATCGGCAATTGAATTCAGCATTGAATTCTTATAAAACAGTTCAATGATCTGCGGGCCCATACCGTCTATGTTCATCGCTCCCTTTGAAGCAAAGTGCTCCAAGGTGCGCAAAAGCTGGGCCGGGCATTCGGCATTAGTGCACCTGCAATCAGCCTCCGATTCTTCTTTAAATACAGGCTCACCGCACGAGGGACATACAGTCGGCATTTCGTAAACCACAGCATTTCCTTCTCTCTTATCAAGAACAACTCTATCCACTTCCGGAATGATATCCCCTGCTTTGTGGATAACTACAGTGTCACCGATCCTTATATCCTTGTCATGAATATAATTTATGTTATGCAGAGTAGCTCTGCTTACTGTCGAACCTGCAATTTTAACCGGATCAAGTACCGCGTTAGGAGTCAAGACGCCCGTTCTGCCAACTTGAATTGCAATATCAAGAAGCTTGGTCTCCTTTTCTTCGGGGGGATATTTATAAGCAACAGCCCACTTCGGTCTACCGCCCACCTCTCCAAGCTCAACGCGATTTGAAAGTATGTCTGCTTTTATAACAGCACCGTCTATATCAAAAGAAAGAGTGTCACGCATTTCTCCGATTCTTAAAATATGCTCTTCGATTTCTTTGACATCAGAAGAAACGATTGTGTGTGGTAAAACCTTAAATCCGAGTTCCCGCAGAAAATCAAGTGACTCGCTGTGTTTTTCAAAAATCTCGTCACAAGCCTGAATGTTAAAAATAAATATATCAAGCATTCTCTGTGCAGTAATTCTTGAGTCAAGCTGTCTTAATGAACCGGCCGCTGCATTACGTGGGTTTGCAAACTTTTCTTTTTCCCCTCTCGTCTCGTTGATCTTTTCAAATGCCTCTCTCGGCATAAACACCTCGCCTCTGACCTCAAGATGTCCCTTATAATCAATGGAAAGAGGAATAGATTTAATTGTTTTCAAATTTTGCGTAACATTTTCACCCACAAGCCCGTCACCGCGGGTTGCACCGCGAACAAACAATCCTCCGTCATATACAAGCGAAACAGACAAGCCGTCGATCTTAGGTTCAACAGAATAACTTATACCGTCATTTTTATCACAAAAAGCCTCAAGTTCATCAAAAGAAAAAACGTCTGTAAGACTGCCCATCGGCACATCATGCTTTACCTTTTCAAACTTATCGAGGGCAACACCGCCCACCCTGCGAGTCGGTGAATTTTCGAATCTGTACATAGGATACTTCGCTTCAAGCTCTTCGAGCTCACGAAACAGCATATCATACTCATAGTCGGAAATTTCGGGACTATCCTCGACATAATACTTTCTGCTGTGGTAATCCAATGTTTTTATCAAATAATCGACTCTTTCTCTAACTTGTTTCATAAAATAAATTTCGACCTTTCAAAATAATCGATAAATAAAGTGAAATATAATTTTTTAATACAATTATACACTCTTTTTCCGTTGACAATACAAATATATTCTGTTATAATATTACCATAAAGCATCAAAATTTGCAATAATATTTAGAAAGAAAGAGGCATTTTAAAATGAAAACTAAAGCTGTAAGACTTTATGGCGTAAACGATCTTCGTCTTGACGAGTTTGAGCTTCCAAAAATCAAAGAAGACGAGGTTCTCGTTGAGATCATTTCCGACAGTATCTGTATGTCTTCATATAAGGCTGCTATTCAGGGTGCTTCTCACAAGAGAGTTCCCAATAACGTTGCTGAAAACCCCATTATCATCGGCCACGAATTCTGCGGCAAGATCGTAGAAGTCGGAGCAAAGTGGCAGCATAAATATAAGGCGGGTGACAAATTCACAATTCAGCCTGCTATCAACTATCAGGGAAAGCTTGATGCACCCGGTTATTCATACAATATGTGCGGCGGTGCGGCACAGTACGTAATTCTTCCTCATGAGGTTATGGATATGGACTGCCTTCTTCCTTATGAAGGTGATGCATATTTCTACGGCTCTCTTGCTGAGCCTATGTCTTGTATTATCGGCGCATATCACGCGCAGTATCATACAACAAACGGCAGCTACGTTCACGATATGGGCATCAAAAAAGGCGGCAAACTTGCTATAATGGCCGGTGCAGGTCCTATGGGTATGGGCGCTATTGATTACGCTATACACGTTGATCCCCGTCCTTCGCTCGTTGTTGTTACAGATATCGATACCGCAAGACTCAACAGAGCATCTGAGATCATCACCGTTGAAGACGCAGAAAAGAACGGAGTTAAGCTTGTTTACGTTAACACGGCAGAGCTCGCAGACGCAGATGCATATATGATGGAGCTTACTGACGGAAAAGGCTTCGACGATATCTTTGTATTCGCTCCTGTTAAGCCCGTCGTAGAGATGGCTGACAGATTGCTCGGCCGCGACGGTTGTCTCAACTTCTTTGCAGGTCCTGTTGATCCCAAGTTCTCTGCAAGCTTCAATTTCTATAACGTGCACTATGCTTCTACCCACATTGTCGGAACAAGCGGCGGTAACACAGACGATATGATCGAATCCAACACTCTCGCTCACAAGGGCATCATTGACCCCTCTTGTATGATCACCCATATCGGCGGCCTTGATGCTGTAGTTGACACCACCTTGAATCTTCCCAAGATTCCCGGAGCTAAGAAGCTTATCTACACACACAAGTCTCTTCCCTTAACTGCTCTCGCTGACTTCGCAGAGCTTGGCAAGAACGATCCTTTCTTTGCTGATCTTGCAGACATTATCGCAAAGAACAACGGACTCTGGTGCGCTGAGGCAGAAAAATACGTTCTTGCAAACGCAAAAGAAATCTAATTCCCCCACTAAAAAAATCAGACCGTTACACAAAAATGTAACGGTCATTTTTTTTATTTTACGTAAGCTTCGAGCCTGTGAATATTAAAGCCCTTTTCAGAGAAATTCTTCTCATATTCAGTCATAATATTATCTTTTGCAAATTCACTGTTATGAAGATCATAAGTAATATTCTTTAAATCCCAGCCGTCCTCTTTAAACTGCTCCAAGGAGAACTCAAACAAACCGGCATTGTCGGTTTTAAAAAATATCGCACCGTCATCCTTAAGTATCGTTCTATAAACCTCAAGAAATGCTTTATAAGTAAGTCTGCGTTTATAATGGCCCGCCTTTGGCCAAGGGTCGGAAAAATTAAGGTATATTCTGTCAACAGAGTGCGCAGGAAAGATTTCTGACAATCCCTTCGCGTCACAGATCATAAATTTTATATTAGTTAAATTCTCGCTGTTCGCTTTCTCTGCCGCAAGAAGTATCACGTCCGATACCTTCTCTACTGCTATGTAGTTTATATCGGGATTTTTCAGTGCATTCTCAATTATAAACTTACCTTTTCCGCAACCGATTTCAAGAAAAGTCGGCTTATCTGTAAATAATTCCGGGCTTTCAATAAAAAGATCCGAAACGGCAGCCAGTCTCTCTGCGCCGTGTTTCTTTTTTCTTGCTCTCATTTTTTCCTCTTTTCAACTGTTTTGTACATAGAATATTTATAAATACAAACAATTATATTATTGCATTTTTATTTTTTTATGCTATAATGGTATTATAGCACAATTTTTTACCAAAAACAACATTTTACCTTAATTTTTAGGAGGTTTTTCATAAAGTGGAAAAGTTTATTTTCTTAGCTACCATTAAAGACAAACTCACTGAAATGAATTTACCGAAAGAAACTGTTGAAAAACACGTAAAAATATTTGAAGACTGTTTCAGCGGTAAGGGCGCTTCCGATGTTGATAAAGTTATAAACAGTGCCGGAGGAATTGATGGCATTTTACTTTCCATCTATAATCTTGAGAACGCTAAGCGAAAAGATAATAACTATATCTGTCCTGTAAAAGAAATCTCTATCAAGGAAGATCCGTCTAAAGTCGACACACAGAATTCTGATTCCCAAACGACCGACGTTGAACCGGCTCAAGCGCAAAACGTCGAGAATGTTACAGTTCAGCCTGAGGTCGTTGAAAGCACATCTTCCCCGAGAAGTGACGCGAACGAAGCGCCTTTGGCAAATGTTACATCCGAAAAAACCAACATAACAGAAACGGATATTTCTCCGAATGAGGCTATATCTACTGATAAAGCTGATGAGGCTGTAAATGAAGCCCCTTCAGCCGAAGCCGCTCCTAAAGAAGATGGGTTGAATCAAAACAGCGATAACAACCAATCAGAGCCTTCTTCTCAACTCGATCTAAATAAAATATTTAACTCCGCCGATGATACACCGGACAAGTCAGCGGTTCCGGAAGACAATCCTCCAACAATCGAGATCACAAAAACCTCTGAAATATCAGAGCACATCAAAGAGGCCGAAAAGATCACAGAAACACTTGAGCGCATTCCGATTCCTTCATCCAAATCAGAAGAATACCCTTCCGAGCTTTCTGATTATGATTTTGAAAAGCTTTTTGAAGAAAAGCTTTCAAAGCCGGAAAGATGGGCAAAAAAGCTCAGAGAAAAAATGTCTCATAAAACTTTTTTGTGGACTCTTCCCCTTGCTTTAATTATAACAGCAGTGGCTTTTTTGGTTGTTCTATTGCTTTTCCCCATACTTCTTGCAACAGCAATCGCTTGTGCCGCAGCATACGTTGCATCCCTTGTCATTGGTCTCTGTTTCTCAATTATCCCCATTGGTTACGGTATCTATAAGTGCTTCAACTCAATGCCTGTTGCACTGTATGAACTTGGCATAGGTATAACCTCGACCGGAGCAACGATGCTTGCAAGCATCCTTCTCTATAACTATGTTAAACGCCTCGTGCCCTTTTTGTTCAGACAGCTTATCAAGCTTTTTAAACTTTGTGTAAAGGTCACGAAAAGATACTTTAAAAAAACCGTAAAGGAGGCTGAATAATATGAAAAAGACATCAATTGTTTTTTTAGTAATATCGGTACTCCTTATCGTCTCCGGAATCCTTATAAAAGGACAGGGAGAAAAAATGGCGGAAAAAGAAAACATTAAACTTTTCAGACAAGAGTTGACTGATGAGGGCGATCTTATCGAAACCATAGAATTCTCCGGGGAGGATGTTAACAAGTTTTTTATTGAGCTTGAAGAAACTGAAGTTAATATTTTCGGTAACTCCGACAAGAACTACATCGAAATTATAAACTTTAGCACCCTTGAGTATTCAGCATATCCCAACAACCACACCTTCAATATCAAATCCGATCTTATCTCCTCTTTAACCGGCAGAGCTGAGGGAGGCAAATTCAGCTTTAACGGTGTACGTGATTACGTCAGATTTGAAGAACACAATCCTGACAAAAGGATAAATATCTATCTGACATCCGACTGTTCCGTAAAAAGTTTCACTTTGAACATCACAAACGGCAACATCAATATCACTGATGTAGATCTGCTTTGCGACTACAACATAAACCTCGATACCGGTGATATAAAATGTAGCGAAACCCCAACTGCTTCCCTGTTTATGTGTACACTCAAAAACGGAAATGTTGCTATAAACGAGTGTTTTATTAAACGTACCGACATCAAAATCGAAAACGGAAACATAACATTTTCAACGCCCTCTGCATACGTCTACGACTATACTGTAGAGGCAGAAGCGGGAAAGATTGTATACAACGGAGAAACTCATCAAGGAACATTCTCGATTTATAACGAAGAATGTAATGGAGATTTCAACGCCCACGTCGGAGTAGGTAGCGTTGACATAAAAACAACAGATACACAACCTGTCGTTCCGTCAACACCTACCGAAAACCAACCCGAAGAAACCGAGAATGCATAATTTCAAAAAAACTGTCAATCATAATAGTGCTCAAATTTTATTATTAAGGAGCTGAAAAAAATGCTTGACAGAATTTCACTCATTTTGCTTATTGTAGGCGGTCTTAACTGGGGAAGCGTTGGCTTATTTAAGTTTGATATAGTAAGCTGGCTCTTCGGCGGTCAAGCGGACCTTGTAAGCAGAATCATTTACACACTTGTCGGACTTTCGGCAATATGGTGTATTTCCCTTCTCTTCAGAAGCAGAGAAGACATTTTTGAAGAAAACTGAAAAAAGCAAAAAAATATATCCTCCTATTATTTAGGAGGATATATTTTTTATATTTCAAGCATTTCATACAATTCAAGAAGTCTGTTTTCGAGAGTTTCCTTTTTCTCCCAAAGCTCCGCAGATCTGACATAATCAGTTTCGCATTCTTTTATGTCAGCCTCTAACAGAACAAGCTCATTTTCGATTTTTTCGACCTCTTCCTTTGCAAGTCTTATCTTTCTTTCTTGTTTCCGAATCTCGGCTTGCTCCCGCTTGTTTTGAAGATAGCTCTCTTTTGCATCTGTCATTTTATCTGATTTTTCGGATTCGTTACCCAAATCTCTGTTTTTCTTAAATCTGCAAAAATCCTCATACGTTCCGATGAAATCGGTTACATTCCCCTCGTCAAAGCTCAAAATTCTGTTTGCGAGCTTGGAAAGTAAATATCTGTCATGTGTGACAGCAATGATCGTGCCGTCAAATTCGAGCAATGCATTCTCGAGTGCTTCCCTTGAATTTATATCAAGATGATTTGTCGGCTCGTCCAGAATAAGTAAATTCATACGTGAAAGAATCAATTTACACAGAGTAAGCCGCGCCTTTTCGCCGCCGCTGAGCATAGATATGCTTTTTGATATATCATCACCTTTAAACAAGAACAAAGCCAAAGCGTTACGTATTTCTGTTTGAGTAAGACTTTCGTGAGAGTTCCACAGCTCGTCAAGAACAGTATTGTCATTATCAAGATCCTGGTTTGCCTGGTCATAATAGCCAACCTTTACATTGTACCCATATTCCAGACTTCCGCTGTCGCTTCTCAACCTTTCAGCAAGGATCTTGATCAGAGTTGATTTTCCGCAACCGTTTATTCCTGTGATAAAAACGTGTTCTCTTTTGTGAATCTCAAAGCTCACGTTATCAAAAAGCCTCAAACCACCAAAACTTTTTGAAAGCCCCTTGGCTTTAATTACGTCATTACCGCTCTCTGTGGCAGAATTAAAACGTAGTCTTATACTCTCCGGAAGAGCGTCAGGTCTTTCCACCCTCTCCATTTTATCGAGTTGCTTTTGCCTGCTCTCAGCCGCAATAATATTACGTTCTCTGTTCCAACGGCGCTGTTGCTCAATATAGCTTTCGATTCTTGCGATCTCTCTTTGTTGATTCTTGTAATGTCTCTCCTGAATCTCTCTATCCGTCTTTTTTTGTTCCGTGTAGCTTGAATAGTTACCGTTATATACCTTTCCCTTGCCGTTCTCGATTTCAAGTATCTTTGTTGCGGTCCTGTCAAGAAAATAACGGTCATGCGATATGATCAAAACGGTTTTCTTGTATGTACGCAAAAAATCCTCGAGCCATTCAACCGAATACGTGTCGAGGTGGTTTGTCGGCTCGTCGAGCAACATAATATCAGGCTCTTTAAGAATGAGTCTAACCATAGCAAGGCGCGTTTTTTGCCCTCCGCTGAGTTTGGAAATGCGAACGTCCCACATCGATTCATCAAAACCCATATTCTTCAAAGTGCCTTTGATTCTGCCGCGAAACTCGTAGCCGCCCTCCTTGGTGAACCGTTCATGCAACGAAGTGAATCTTGCGGCAAGCTCGTTATTGCCTTTTTCAAGATCTCTTCTCAAAAATTCAATTTCCTTTTCGAGATCAATCAGATCTTGTTTTGCAAGCATAGTTTCTCCGAGAACAGTTCCGTTTTCGTCAAAAGCATTTTCCTGCACCAATACACCAAGGGTCTTGTCCTTTGCTATATAAACACTTCCGTCTGTTGGTGTATATTCACCGGTAATAACCTTAAAAAGTGTTGTTTTGCCGGCACCGTTTACACCGACAATACCAAGACGGTCACCTTCGTTCAGCGCGAATGAAACCTTTTTTATGATCTCCTCGCTGCCAAATGTCATATTTATATTTTCACATGAAATACTGATCATTTATACTCTCCGTAAAAAAAGGGCTTAAACAGAAAAGCCCTTTTTTAGGTTATTTTTCGTTATTAGGGTTCTTTTCGCAAACACGTTTACCACATTTCGGACAAACAGAAACACTTTTATTGCCACACTGTACGGAGCTCGACGTCTCTGCTTTAGTATCGGCATTTTTGATCATATTTGTAAGTCGCTCGATCTCAATAACAGACTTCTCAATCTTATCATAAGCAAGTGCAATTTTGCCGTCGTTATAATCGCAATTTTTCATTTGTTTATAATACAATTCTCCAAGCTCCTTGTAAGCATCCTCAAGCTTTGCTTTTTCACGCATAAGATTGTATTTTAATTTAGCCGCGTCAGACAACTCGCTTGCTTTTTTTGCGGTTATACTTGCTGCATTGGTAACCTTTTCATATACATTATCCCAAAAATCCATATAAAAAATCTCCTATTTATGAATTTTTAAAAAATTATCTTTCTGCAAATAATTATATATCAGCTTCAGCCAAATATTCATTACCGTGCAAAGTGATAAACCTTTTTCTTTCGGCAAGATTATCCCCAAGCAAGGTCTCGAATATTCTCTCTGTTTCTTCCTTGTTTGAAGGTTCAACCTTGATCAAACGTCTTGTAGCGGGGTTCATTGTGGTCTGCCACATCATGTCCGGTTGGTTTTCACCAAGACCTTTTGAGCGCTGGATCGTATACTTAGAATTTCCTAAATTCTTGATTATCTCCATTTTCTCAACTTCGTTATATGCAAAATATATATCGTCACCGCACGTGATTTCGAATAACGGAGACTCGGCTATATAAACTCTTCCCTCGCTTATGAGAGTAGGAAGAAGCCTGTAAAACATAGTGAGAATAAGCGTTCTGATCTGAAAGCCGTCTTCGTCGGCATCGGTACATATAATTATCTTAGACCAATTCAACGAGTCAAGATCAAACGGAACAATATCCCCCTTTACTTTAGTATTGATTTCAACACCGCAACCAATGACCTTCAAAAGATCGATTATAATATCATTTTTGAAAATCTTATCATAAGTGCTCTTTAAGCAGTTAAGAGTTTTACCCCTTACCGGAATTATAGCCTGAAAGTCAGCGTTTCTGCCAAGCTTACAAGATCCCATAGCAGAATCACCCTCTACTATATAGAGCTCTCTCTTTGAGCCATCCTTTGTTCTGCAATCGACGTATTTTTCAACGCGGTTTGCAACGTCCATGGTACCGGTAAGCTTTTTCTTGAGATTGAGTCTTGTTTTTTCTGCATTTTCACGGCTTCGCTTATTCACCAAAACCTGGTTTGCAAAACGCTCTGCTTCAAGAGGCTTTTCTTTAAAATAGACCTCAAGCTTTGTCCTGAGGAAATTCGTCATACTCTCGGCAATGAAGGGATTGTTGATCGCCTTTTTTGTCTGATTGGCATAAGATGCCTGGGTCGAAAAACTGTTAGAAACGAGTACCAAGCAGTCTTCTATATCTGTAAAATTGATCTTGCTTTCATTTTTAAGATATTTTCCTGTAGCCTTAAGATACTTGTCCATCTCATAAAGGAAAGCGGTTTTTACAGCCTTATCCGGAGAGCCGCCGTGTTCAAGAAAGCTGGAGTTGTGATAGTATTCAAGACCCTTGTTTGTATTTGAAATACAAAAAGCAACCTCTGCCTTTAATTCATAGTCGTCTTTATCTTCTCTGTCTCTTCCCTTGTCCTCATAACTCCACAAAACGGGCTGTGTTAGCGTATTTTCACCGGCTAATTCAACAACGTAATCGGATATACCGTTAGCATACAAATACTCGTAAATATCAAACTTACCGTTTTCGTTTTCAAAGCGAAGCTCAAACTTTACGCCCGCATTAACGATAGACTGCTTTTTAAGCATTTCTGTGAAATACTCAAGCGGAATGTTGATATCCGTAAAGACCTCAAGGTCAGGCTTCCATTTTACAACCGTACCGTGCTTTTTTTCTTTTTTTTCGATCTCCCTGACGGTAAACTTACCGTGCGGCTTACCCTTTTTGAAGTTCATCTCGGATACTTCGTTTCCCTTATAAGACTGAACCTTCATATACTCGGATGAATATTGTGTAGCACACGCACCGAGACCGTTTGTTCCCAAGGAATATTTATATGCACCGTCTGCATTGTTTAAATATTTACCGCCGGAATACAGATCGTTATACACGAGATCCCAGTTATAGCGTTTTTCCTTCTCGTTATAACCCAGAGGAACACCGCGCCCAAAATCTTCTATTTCAATTGAATGATCGGCAAAAACCGTAATAATGATCTTGTCTCCGTATCCTTCTTTAGCTTCATCTACAGAGTTCGACAAAATCTCAAAAACCGAATGCTCACAGCCCTCAAGTCCGTCTGATCCGAAAATAACAGCGGGCTTAAGCCTGACTCGGTCAGCACCCTTTAAACTTGATATACTGTTGTCATCATAAATAGCTCTGTTTTCTGCCATTTTTACCTCCGTTTAGAACCCAATGATCGGATTGCATAGTAATCTATTATATTATTATAGTGTTTTTTTGATATTTTGTCAAGTTTTATTTGATATGCGGTTGTAATTACGGAACATTGTGATATAATATATGTAAAGAACAAAGAAAAGAAGGAATAATAAGTATGCTTGATTTGATGATACAAACTGTTAAAGAAGCTTCTGAAATAATGATGGGAGCACACGATATAGATAGCCAAACCGAAGCAAAAGGAAACAGAAATTTTGTTACGGTATATGATCATAAGGTGCAAAAATACATATATGACAAAATGCACAGTATTCGTCCCGATATCAAGTTTTTAGGCGAAGAGGATGATACTGAAAACTGTGACCCCTACAGCGGGTACTGCTTTATATGTGACCCGATCGACGGAACTGCAAATTTCAAACGGAACTATAAACACAGTGCCATTTCCCTCGCACTTGCAAAAGATGGCGAAATAATAATCGGAGTCGTCATCAATCCCTATCAAAACGAGGTGTTTTATGCAGAAAGCGGCAAGGGTGCATTTTTGAACGGACAACCGATCCACGTTTCAAGTGCATCACTGAAGAACTCATTTGTCGGGTTCGGCACCGCCCTTTACTATCCCGAGCTTATTAACAAAACTATGAGTATGCTTACAAAAATAATGCCCGACTGCGAGGATATTCGAAGAACAGGCTCAGCAGCCCTCGACCTATGCTACGTTGCTTGCGGCAGACATGATATGTTTTTTGAGCTGAGTCTTTTTCCCTGGGACTATGCCGCGGGAGCTTTGATTATTGAAGAGGCAGGGGGCATCATAACCGACAGAAACGGATGTAACCCCCCGCTACACACACGTTCTGAAATTTATGCCGGAAACAAAAACGTATATAAAGAGTTTTTTGACAAAAACTACTTTATATGAGTACAAAAAACATTGATCCACTGAAGCATAAAACGTATTTTTCTTATTTAAAAGCAAAAACCAAAACTCAAGGACTATATAAAAACGTAAAAAACATATACACTTTTTTTCAAAAATATATACTTGTAGGCAGAATTATCAGATTTATCAGACTGTTTGTATTGTGGTTGGAAGCCGGGGCTTACTTTTTGCTTGTCGTATCCTTCTCCGTAGTAGTTTTGCCTTTGCTGCTGATAATTATTGTTTCTTTTCATTTACACTCGGCTTTTATACACAGAAAAATGAATAAAAGCTTTCTGAAAATGATAGACGGGTTTAATTTTGTTGTTATTTTTATAGATTCCCCCGAAAAAGCCGATAAACAGTGCGATAACTCTAATATCTGCATTTATGTTTTGACTAATCCATACGCCAAGCTTACGGCAAGCCCAAAAAGAATAACCGAAAACGTTTTTATGATAAACACAAATTATTTTTATTCTTTGAAAAAACACGTTTTGGACAAGAATAAGAGTAAGGTAATTTATGTTAACCTGGAGGATAACTAATGAAACACATATTAAAAGCATTAATTTTATTTACAATGATATTGCTTCTTCCGGCATGTACAGACAATAAAAACAATCCCGATAAACCACCCCGGACATTCGAAGATACGAAAGAGTCATCAAATCAAACTCTCCCCGAGAAAACGGAGATTATTGATGTCACTCATCAACCGGACACCACACAACCGACAGATCCCACCGAAGAAGATAAAAGGAATATAATTAATTACAAAAACATGAAAGCTATGTGGTTATCACAGTTTGATCTGCAAAATGTTTATACTAATCAAGGTAAGCAAAGAGAAATAGACGACTTTTCGAAAAGGATGGATGTTGTACTCGAGAACGTCCAAAAAAACGGATTCAACACCGTTATTCTCCAAGTACGTCCCTATGCAGATTCGTTTTATCCTTCCGAGATATACCCGCCTTCAAGGTACGTTACAGGCAGTTATCAAAATGATTTTTTATATGATCCGCTCCCGATAATAATTGAAAAGGCACATAATATGGGATTGTCTGTACACGCGTGGATCAATCCGCTCAGATGTATGACGACCGAAGAGATCAATTCTATAGACGACAAATACACAATAAAGCAATGGTCAAAGCAGTATGAGGGTACATACCTCGTCGCATTTAACGGAAGATATTATCTCAATCCGGCATATCCCATGCCCCGACAATTGATCGTAGACGGTATTGAAGAGCTTTTAACAAGGTACCGATTCGACGGGCTTCACATGGATGACTATTTTTACCCTACAACCGCGGAATCTTTTGACTCGACTGCATATTTCAGCTACAAAACCGAGGGGGGAACACTCACCCTAAAGCAATATCGTTCTGAAAATATCAGCACTCTCGTTTCGAGTATATATTCAACGGTCAAAAAAATCGATCGCAATATTATTTACGGAATCAGCCCCGAGGGAAACATCAACAATGCGACGGATAAAGCTTATGCAGACGTATATAAATGGTGTTCAAACGAAGGCTATATCGATTATATCTGCCCACAGATATATTTTGGTCTTGAACACCAAAGCTGGGCTTTCGACAAAACCGCAAACATTTGGTCGGACATTATTAAAAATGACGATATTGACCTCATAATCGGCATGACGTTCGGTAAAGCCCTCTCAAAGACAGATAAATGGGCGGGAAGCGGTAAGGATGAATGGGCAAACAACACCGACGTTATGAAAAGGTGTCTTGAATTCACTTCTTCTCTTGAAAAATGCAAAGGCGTTTCTGTGTTTTGTTACCAATATTACTACGATCCGATTTCCGCAAAAGAGGTTACCGAGACAAAAACCGAAAGAGATAATTTTACGGCAGTATTAAAAAATACAGAATGGTAAAAAAATGTTGAAAAAGTAACAATTATGTGATATAATACACGATAGAACAATTATATAAGAAAGAAGATATTATATGGAAAAATTAAGAAGCAAAAAAGGCTTTATTTGCGATATGGACGGTGTTATCTATCACGGTAACAATCTACTTCCCGGCGCAAAAGAATTTGTAAAATGGCTTGTCGAAAACGATAAAAACTTTTTATTCCTTACAAACGCAAGCAACCGTACCCCGGAGGAATTGAGACAAAAACTTCTACGCATGGGCCTTGACGTCGAGGCATCTCACTTTTATACAAGCGCTCTTGCTACAGCAAAGTTTCTTCAGCTTCAAAAACCCGGCTGCTCTGCATTCGTAATCGGTGATGCCGGTCTTTACAACGCACTTCACGATGCCGGAATTACAATGAACGATGTCGATCCCGATTATGTAATAATCGGCGAAACTGCGCAGTATAACTACGAAAATATTACGAGAGCAATGCGACTTATAAACAACGGAGCAAAGCTCATCGGAACAAACACAGACCTCACAGGCCCCTCTGAAACAGGACCGATCCCCGCCTGCAGAGCACTTGTGGCTCCCATTGAACGCACAACAGGAAAACAGGCATACTACGTTGGCAAGCCGAATCCCCTTATGATGAGAACAGGTTTGCGGATACTCGGTGTACATTCGGAAGATACGGCGATGATCGGTGACAGAATGGATACCGATATTATTGCCGGTATTGAAAGCGGTCTTGACCCCATTCTCGTTTTGACCGGCGTAACCAATATGACAAACATTAACGATTATCCATACAGACCGAGACTTATATTGAAATCTATCGGTGATATAGCCGAATAAAGGAGTACATAGTTATGAGTTCAGCAGATATTGCTTTCATAAACACCTGCAAGGATATTCTTGAGAACGGCTCGTGGGTCAAGGACGAGAAGGTAAGACCCCATTGGGAGGACGGCGAGCCTGCATATACTATTAAAAAATTTGGTGTAGTTAACCGCTATGACCTCTCCAAAGACTTCCCTCTCATCACCCTTCGGCCTATCTCACTCAAAGCTGCTGTGGACGAGATCCTTTGGATATGGCAAAAGAAATCGAACAACATTAATGATCTCAATTCTCATATATGGGACAGCTGGGCTGACGAAACCGGCTCGATAGGCAAAGCCTACGGCTACCAGATGGGTGTCAAGCACAAGTATCGCGAGGGCGAATTCGATATGGTCGACAGAGTTCTTTTCGACCTCAAAAACAATCCTTGCAGCAGAAGAATAATGACAAACCTTTACACCTTTGCCGATCTTCATGAAATGGCTCTGTATCCCTGTGCCTACAGTATGACATTCAATGTTGTTGACGGTAAGCTTTGCGCCATACTTAACCAGCGTTCGCAGGATATGCTTGCCGCAAATGCATGGAACGTTGCACAGTACGCTGCGCTTGTTATGATGTTTGCTCAGGTGTCGGGTCTTGAAGCTGGAGAGTTGGTGCACGTGATCGCTGATGCTCATATTTACGACAGACATATTCCTATTGTAAAAGAGCTTATAACACGCGAAGTATTCCCTGCACCCGAGGTCGTTCTCGATAAGTCAATTACAAACTTTTATGATTTCACTCCCGAAAGCTTCACCGTAAACAATTACGTTCACGGCGAAAAAGTCGGAAGATTCCCCGTCGCTATTTAAACTGAAAATTGGGAGGAACAAAAAATGAAACTGATTGTTGCAGTAGATAAAGAATGGGGCATCGGAAACAAGGGCGATCTTCTCGCAAGGATTAGAGCCGACCTTATGAATTTCAAGAGTCTCACTTCGGGAAAAGTTGTTGTTCTCGGGTCGAACACGCTTGCCACCTTTCCGGGAGGTAAAGCATTAAAAAACAGAATCAACATTGTTCTTCACCCCTCTGAAGAATATCATCCCGATAACACAACTGTCGTACACTCGATCGACCAATTACTTGAAGAGGTAAAAAAATACGACACAGACGATATAATCATTATCGGAGGTGCAAGCGTCTACAGGCAAATGCTTCCCTATTGCGATACTGCTTACGTCACCAAGTTTGATAAATCATTCGAAAAAGATGTATATTTCCCTAATCTTGACGAGGATGAAAACTGGGAGCTCGCAGAAATCGGAGATAAACAGGTCAGCGACCCGGAAACCGACACTGAAGGCGGACTCGAATTCTACTTTACTAAATACGTCAGAAAATAAAAATCCACTCGCACAGCGGGTGGTTTTTCATTTTCGGGCATAGCCCTAATCGATACTGGCAGCGCACAAGTGCGCTTTTTATTGGCCTGCCAGCCATGCAATTGTTACTTACTACCCATAAATGGGTCCCGTGGGTCGAACATACTTAACTGATC